>JAMIQH010000262.1:0-3552 GCA_035914695.1 Bacteroidota bacterium
GATCGGCGTCTCATCCGCGAGTATCACACCGTCACGCACGTGCATGCCGTCGTGCGTACCGGCCGGTACATCGCAGCGTTCGAGAATGAGGTTGATCATGCCCTGCAGGCCGAGGATGCGTCCATCCTCGGGCGAAAACACACGGTCGATGCCGTATGCGTGCAGTTGTTCGATTTCCTCGGGGACGATCACTCCGCCACCACCGGCGAAGATGCGCACATGGGAGGCGCCGCGTTCGCGCAGCAGATCCTTCATGTACATGAGGTACTCCATGTGACCGCCCTGATACGAGGAGATGGCGATGCCCTGGGCGTCCTCCATCACAGCCGCGTCCACGATCTCGGCAACGGAGCGGTTGTGTCCGAGATGGATGATCTCGGCACCGCTGGCCTGGAGAATACGTCGCATGATGTTGATGCTGGCGTCGTGGCCATCAAACAGCGAGGCGGCGGTAACGAGACGCACGTTGTGCCGGGGCTGGTACACCTGTGTATCCATTCGTATCTCCTGGGTGACTGTCTAGCTTGTGCGACCGAAGCGGCGGTCGAGTTCGTCGAGCGAAAGTTTGATCACAATGGGGCGTCCGTGTGGACAGCGGTAGGGATTGCCGGTGGCGAAGAGCTGATCGATCAGCGTCTGCATTTCCGGGGCCGACAGCCGGTCGCCCGCCTTGATGGCGGTGCGGCAGCCGTACGACGCTGCCACATTGTGGCGAATGTCGGTGAGGCCGTTGGCGCGGTATTCCTTGAACTGCTCGAGAATTTCCTCGAGGATGGACTCCTCCATGCCCGCCTTCACATCCTGCGGCACGGCTTCCACGGTGACGTGGTTGGGTAGTTCGAGGCGGACAACGAAGCCGAGACGTTCCAACTCCGGACTGATTTCGCCGAGCAGCGCGAAGTCGCTTTGCGAGACGCGCACCGTGTGTTCGAACAGCAGCTGCTGCGAAAACGGCGCCGCGTGTTCGAGCGCGGCGAGTGCGCGCTCGTAGAGAATGCGCTCATGGGCCACATGCTGATCGATGATCATGAGGCCGGATTTGATGGGCGTGAAAATGTACTTGTTGTGCAACTGCCAGAGGAATTGCGAGTCCGAAACCGGCTTCTCGCTCGGCAGCAGGATGGTGTGCGATTCCTGCGCGGTTTCGTCGCGCGCGGGATCGGCGGGGGCGATGTTGAGCGAGCGGAAAAGGTCGTCGATCTGCCCCGCGTTCATGCGGCTTCCGCCACCTTCCTCGCGGCGTGGCGGTGGTGGCGGCTCGCCCATGTCGCGGCGCAACGAGCCGAAGGAATCGTAGCGCGGCTCGGCCCGCCAGGAATCGTCGGGTCCGCTTTGACGCGTGCGCGCGAAGCTGTCGGGAGGCGCGTCGCCGCCCGCGACATCGCGGAAGCCGATCGAGGGTGTGAGATCGGTGTGGTAGAGACTGCGCCGCACCACCGCTTGCAGGATGGTGTACATGTTGCGCTCGTTGCTGAACTTCACCTCGAGCTTGGCGGGATGCACATTGACATCCACCTGCCTGGGGTCGATGTTGAGAAAAATCACGTACAGCGGATATTCTCCCGACTCCAGCATGTTGTCGAAGGCGCTGACCACGGCATGGTTCAGCAGACGGCTGCTCACATAGCGTCCGTTCACAAACAGGTACTGATCGCCACGCGTCTTCTTCGCGTTGGCGGGCTTGCCGAGATAACCGGTGATGGTGAGCACATCGGTTTCCTCGCGCACTTCGATCAGCGCGTCGGCCATGCGCTCGCCGAACACCGCTGCCACGCGGTCGCGCAGCGTGCCTGGATGCACGTCGAACACCGTGTCGCCATCGGCGATGAAGGTGATGCGCACCTGCGGCGACGAGAGGATGAAACGCTGCACCGTATCGGCGATGTGGCGATACTCGGTGGGATTGGATTTGAGAAACTGCCGACGCGCGGGCGTGTTGTAAAAGAGGTTCTTCACCGCGATGGACGTTCCAACAGGCCCCTCCACCCTGCTCTGCTCCTCCAGGCGACCACCTTCGATGCGCAGGAAGGTGGCAACATCTTCGGCGTTTGTGCGGGTGCGTAGTTCCACTTTCGCCACACTGGCGATGGAGGGCAGCGCTTCACCGCGAAAACCAAAGGTCACGATGCGTTCGAGATCGTCGTAGGTGGCGATTTTGCTCGTGGCATGGCGTTCGAAGGCCAGGAGCGCGTCCCCTTCGTTCATGCCGGCTCCATCGTCGATCACCTGGATCAGCGTTTTGCCGGCATTGGCGATGATCACCGTCACATGTGTGGCATCGGCGTCGATGGCATTTTCCATCAACTCCTTCACCACCGAATCGGGGCGTTGCACCACCTCACCCGCCGCGATTTGATTGGCGAGATGCTCGGGGAGTTTACGAATTCCAGGACGGATGTCGCTTTCGCTCATGATCACCGAAGAAACGAATAGAGTAAATATGCGAGAATGAACATTGCCACAAGGATGAAAATGGAACGACCCGGCCCTCGCCGCGGGGGACGTTCGAAGTGAATGCGGCGACCGCGTTCGCGCTCCTCTTTCGCGGGATCATAAAACCGCGGCGTGTATTCGAAGCGTTTGTATGTGGGCTTGCGCAAAAACATGCCTGCGTCCTTATCTCTATTCCTCCACCGTCACGCTGTCCTCGGTGCGCAGCGCGCCGAATAATGCGTCCACGAAGGCATCGTGATCGAAGACTTGCAGGTCGTTGATCTGCTCGCCCACGCCGATGTATTTCACCGGCACGGACAATTCGCTGCTGATGCCGATCACCACGCCACCCTTCGCCGTGCCATCAAGCTTGGTTACAACAAGGCCGCTCACTCCCACGGCATCGCTGAACTGCCGCGCTTGCTGTATGGCGTTTTGCCCCGTTGTGGCGTCGAGCACGAGCAGGACTTCATGGGGTGCGTCGGGCAGAAGCTTGGCCATGACACGACGGATTTTTTTCAACTCCTCCATGAGATTCGCCTTGGTGTGAAGTCGACCGGCCGTGTCAATGATCACCACGTCGGCTTTGCGCGCGAGAGCGGATTGCAAGGTGTCATAGGCCACGGCGGCGGGATCGGAGCCGTGCTGCTGCTGAATGATGTCCACACCCGCACGTTGCGCCCACACCTCCAACTGCTCGTTGGCGGCGGCACGGAAGGTGTCGGCCGCGCCGATGATCACCTGTTTGCCCGACGAGCGATAGTTGTAGGCGAGTTTGCCGATGGTGGTGGTTTTGCCCACACCGTTCACGCCCACCACCATGACCACATAGGGTTGTACACCAACAGGTATCTCGATGGAATTTCCGTCGGTGCGAATGTCGTGACCTTTGAATAAACGCGCCACTTCCTCGCGCAGCAGGCGATGCAGCTCGGAAGCATCCTCGTAGCGCTCGCGTTTGACGCGTTCGCGCAGGTTGTCGATGATCAGCGACGTGGTTGCCACGCCGACGTCACCGAGGAGCAGAATCTCCTCGATTTCGTCGATCAGAGCGTCGTCGATTTTGCGCTTCGCTTTGATGACGCGGGTGACTTTTTCCATGACGGCATCGCGCGTTTT
>JAMIQH010000263.1:0-28526 GCA_035914695.1 Bacteroidota bacterium
GCGCATGGAGCATCTCACGCGGAGCAAGGCCGAGGGCTTCTACTACGTGCATCGCGAGCGCCCCTTTTTCAACTCGCTGATGGAATTCATGACCTCGGGCCCCGTGCTGTTGATGGCACTCGAAGGCGAGAACGCGATCAAGCGCTGGCGCACGCTGATGGGCGCGACGAATCCCGAAAACGCCGATCCCGGCACGATTCGCCGCGACATGGCCACCAGCATCGAGCGCAATGTGGTGCATGGTTCGGACGCGCCCGATACGGCTTCCTTCGAAGTGCATTACTTCTTTACCGGTACGGAATTGATGTAACGCTATTCCTTGCCGCGCAACAGCGATGCGGTGTTCGGATACAGCGACTGAAGCTGCTCGGAAACGCTGACATCGAAATGTCTGTGCGCGAGGATGGCGTGAAACTCCTCTCTCGAGCCGAAGCGCGTGGAGACGATCCATGCGGCGACGGCATGCAGAATACCTTCGTGGCGGCCGCTGTACGCGGCCGCTTCCTTGAGACGACGCAGGGTTTCCGTGTCGTCCGCTTCCTCGAACAGCGCGAGACCGAGTCGGGCGAAGGTGGCGTAGGCGGGCGCGAGTGTGTCGGCGGTGGCCACGCGCAGGGAGCGCAGCGCCAGTTCGCGGTCGCGTCCCAGCATTTCGCAGGTCATGGCGTACAGCACATGGACGATGGGGTGCAAACGCTGCCCGCGGCGCTCGGCCTTGTTGACGTGCAACTCCAACACCACATTGGCCTCGGCCGTGCTGCCACGACGCAGCATGCCGAGTATGCGGGCAAGGAGCGCCGAGAGCGAATCCATCTCGCGCTCTTCCTGCGGCATACCCAGCACCATCTGCTCGCGATTGGCATGCCGCGTGCTGAGCGGTGCGAGCTGCAGGGCCTGTCGGAAGCTTTCCAGTAATTGCTCGGCGGGAATTCCTATCGACGGCGCCAGCGATGCGAGGCGCTGCTGGATTTCCTCCTCGTTGAGCACGTCGGGCGTGTGCTGCGCCTTGAGCAAAATGCTCTGATATTCCAATTCGGGATCGCGGCCCAGGCGCGAGTGCAAGAGCAACGCCGAAGCCACTGAATTCTGCACGTCGGGATCGGTGCCGCGTGTGAGGCGCAAATCGTTGAGATAATGCGCCGTCATGCGGTGCAGTACTTCGCGTTCCTCGGCGGTGAGTTCGTTGTACAAGGCGGTGTGTATCGCATGCTGCGTGAAGCGGTACACGGTGGACTCCTTGCCGTTGATCAACTTGTAGCCGCTGGGTTCCACTATGCCATACAGCGTTTTGACGCGGCGCAGCGCGCGGATGATGTCCAGGGCCTGGCGTTGCGCGAGATGCGAGAGTTCATGCAGCGAGAATTCGTAGCCCAGCACCGAAGCGGTGAGCAACAGGTGCAGGTCGCCGTCGCTGAGGGATTTCATCAACCAGGAATTCACCAGACGAATTTCGGCCGGGAGACCACGGTACGTATCGAGGTCGCCGTGGATTTCGCCCTGCTTTCCCAGCACGCCTTCCACGAGCAAATGCTGGATGTAGGACGTGAGGAAAAACGGATTGCCGCCGGTTTTTTGCTCCAGCCACTGCAACAGCTCGCCTTGAGGCGCCACGTGGGGGAAACGGCTGCGCAGATAATCGCGGATTTGCAGCGCCGAAAACGGCGGCACGGTGAGTTCGGAGCAGAAGCGCTGCTGACTGGTGTGCGAATACAGACCGAGCAACTCCGGCACGTTTTCCACTTCGTCGCGGCGCGCGCTGAGTACCAGCGTGACGCGCGTATTCCTGTACTCCTCCTCCAGCACGAAGCGATGCAACGCCTCGATGGTGGGCACATCGGCCCATTGCACATCGTCGATCACCGCGAGCACGGGTGTTTCCGTCGCTATGGCGTTGAGATCGGTGAAGTATTCCTTGACGAAATTGGAAAAATCCACTTCGCGCGTGCCGGTTTTGAATTCATGCAAATCGCGGCGGATTTCCTTCACACCGTAGGCGAATTCGCCCACCACGGGAATCATGGCGAGCACGGTGAGCGACACGTTTTTAATGAGATTCAAACGCCTGCGCGTGCTGGCCTGATTTGCCAACATGTCTTCGAACAAATCCTTGAGCGGCTGATGCGGCTTGAGCACCGTGGTGCTTTGATTGCCCAGCGGAGAGCTGCATTGCGCATACGATACCAGTGCGCGCGCGCGCACGGCCTCGATGTAATGGGTGAGAAAATGCGTCTTGCCCTGTCCGGTTTCACCGAACAGCCATACCAGTCGCAACCCCTGCTCGGCGCTTTCTGCGAGCACGGCATCCATGGCCGTACTCAGGTCGGGGCGGGGAATGGAGATGCCGTCAGCGTCCATGCTGCGTCCCCCGCTTGCGTTCGGCTTCGCGCAGCATCATGCTCAACACCTCATCGAGCAGGCGGCGCTCCTCGTAATCGGCGATGCTGTCCACGCTGCCACCGCCTCCGGCACCGCCGCCGCGCGTGCTTTCCATCACTTCGTGCAATGTGTTGGTCTGCTGCTTGATGGCGTCGCGTTGCTCGGCTTCGAGTTCCTTGACCACACGGTCGAGCCGTTCCTCCTGCGCCGATCCCGCGAAGGTGACCATGAGCACGATGAGGAGAATGAATTCCACCGACAGCGCCATGAGGATGAGCGAGGGTTCCTCCGCGGGAATGAGTTTCAGGCCACGAAGTCCGATAACAAAGATCAGGATGGCGGCGCCGCCCGACACGAGTCCCTGAATGATGTTGCCATAGGCCGCGGAGATGCGGTAGCGGAAGTAGAATTTGAGCGGGACGAGCGGATTGGCGCTTTCGTTGCGCATCCAGCGGTCGATGGAGGCGTAATCCTCGATTTCTGTCACGATCACCTGCGGCAGCGTGGTGAAGCGCAGCAATTCCTCGCGTTTGGTGGAGGAGAGGCGGAACATCTCGTCGAAATCCACGCCGTGCGCCTCGAACTGCTTGCGCAGCAGCGAACCCACGCGCTCGTATTCGCGATGCAGCTTGCGCCGCGTCCAGGCGATACTGCCCTGCACAGGAAGGAACATGGAGACGAGGAAAGCCAGAATGCCAGCGATGAACAGATGCAGCGGCATGAACGCGATGTAGGGATTGACGAAATACACCGTGCGGCTGTTGTGTTCGCCGAATTCCTTGAGCTTTTTCTTGCCGCGCAGGGTGTTCATTGTGGCGTCCCCTTGCCCGTATTCACCCGAGCGTATGGCGCCGGTGATATCGCGCAACGCCTCCTTGCGTTGCGCCAGGCCGTCGTCGGTGCCCAAATCGCGGCTCATGATGATCCACTCGCCGGGCAGCACACCGGTGAGGAATTCGTAATTGGGAAAGACCACGTCGATGGAGCCCTCCACCACCGTGCGCTGCAACGACAGCGACGCGGCAAGGAAGAGCAGGAACATGATCGCGAAAGCAAAGAAGCCGGAGGTGTTTCTCGATTCGGGCATGGGCATCAATGGATAGTGCAACCGAAAGGTAGGTAAAATCGAGTGAATGCGAAACCTCGGAGGCGGTTCTCCTTTCGCGGCTCCGTCCCTGGAGAAAGGCGCTGTCGTCGCGGATGCCTGTGGCCGAGGCCCGACACGTGTCGTGGAGCCTGTCGTACGACAATTGTACAAAAAGAAAAGTGTCTCAAAAATTTGCATTTCGCTACTTGCACCTGTACATTCTCGCTACAACAACGTAATACCGTCATTCTGGTAGTGGCATGAGAGCGTACGGACGATTGTGTGGTGAAAGGCAGCAGTGCGGGAGCATGCGCGAGGGAACACGTTGCCTGCATAGACGCTTGTCGCTTGCTCGCCCACACTCCAGCTATCCCGGCAGCGCGCCGAAAAGCGCCGCCGTATTGCCGAATTCCGATATCGTGCTGTATCAGAACTACCCGAATCCGTTCAATCCCAATACGGCTATCAGCTTCTCCGTACCCGAGCCGATGCATGTGCGTCTGTATGTACGCGACGTGACAGGCGTCCTGCTCGCCACCTTGATCGACGGTGAAGTGCCCGCGGGTATCAGCACAGCGTCTTTCGATGCGAGCGCGTTGCGCAGCGGGGTGTACTTCTACACACTTGAGACTGTGGGCGGTTCGATCTCGCGGCGCATGGCGCTGGTCAAGTAGCAACATCGTCGTGTAATCCGTGCGGGCGCGAACGCGCCCGCACGGAGCTGTATTATGAAGATTGAAAGGAAGTGCAAGAATAAACGAAAACATTATAGGAGGACCTACCATGATACGGAATTATGGCAGCATGCTGGCCTATGCGCTTGCGTGGGCTCTCCTCGCGGTGGGGGTGTGCTCGGCGCAGACCTGGAGAACCATACCGGCTCCCTTGGGATTGACCACGGTGATACGCAGCGACCCACATCGACCGGGCATGGTGTATATAGCATATAGAGGAGTGATAGCTGCGACCTCCGATGGCGGGCAACAGTGGTCCTACAAATCCTACAGCCATTACGCCGATTATGCGCCAAAGGACCTCCTGATCGACTCTCGTGACAGCACGCGCTGGTATATGGCGATGGGGGAGGTGGGTTATATGCGTTCCACCGACGGAGGGTTGAATTGGGAATGTCGAAACGACAACCTGTTGCTTTCGGAGTGGATCGAATACAAACAAATCGTGCAGGATAGCACGCGGCCGGAGATCATGTATCTCCTCAGCACCGGAGCAGTGTACCGCTCCACCGACCGCGGAGAGAGCTGGCGCGTGATGCTGGATGCCTATACAAGTCGAGTGGGGGAAAGCGAAGCCAGCTTCCTCGTGATCAATAGAAATTATGCCGATTCCGTTTACATCTTCGGGATTGGAGGACCTACACGCTGGGTCTCGGGCGACGCCGGACTGACCTGGAGACCCGACTCGTCGAGGTTAAATTACAACCGCGCCTTTATTCACACGCAGCTTGGCGAATTGCTGGCGGGTCCCTGGCTCAGCCGTGATTATGGCAAGAGTTGGATACACTACAACGACTTCAAGGGTATGGTGCTGGTCAGACCGTGGGGGGAGCCAAATTCGGGCGATTTATCCTTGTACGACGAGGTGAATGACCGCTATATCCTGACTCACACGTCAGGGGTGTGGACCAGATCCAGAGGAACGCCGCAGTGGATAAAAACGAATATTGCGGATACATCGGATGGCAAGATATATGGCTTTGCCTGTATCATGCGCGATCCGTTCGATCGCTCCCTCTGGTGTCAGTATGACAATCAGGTGTGGAGACTCGCGCCCGACGGTACGCAGCTCGCGTTGATCAATAGCGGGCCATATATGGCAACAACAAGCTTTTTCTCGACACATGATATGCGTGGTGGCATCATACTGGGAAGCTCGCTTTCGACCATGGACAATGGAAAAACCTGGTCCTATCTGAATTCCAACATCGGCGCGTATGAACGTGGAGCCGACATGTATGGTGCCGTCAGTCCGGTGGATTCGCTGTTCATGGTGCGCGGTGTACAGATGCTATACTATACAACACGCGGTTATGAAGGGCCTTGGGCGTTGTCGAATGCGATGTTTTTCGCCTTGCCAATAGGGAAGATTCACTTCAACCCGCATAACCCGAGGGAGATTTTCGGAGGAACTCTCTCGGGGTTGTGGCGCGTGACGGACAGCGTCGTTGTACATCAAGTGGAAATGGGTACCACGACGAGCAGTGTTATCACACCTCTCTACGGCGAGCAGAGATACATGTACTCCGCCATGGCATTTCATCCCTGGCATGACGGGGTGTATTATCTCTGTAGCTGGGAGCAGAAGCCGAATCATCGCAAAAGTACGTTGAGCGTTTCGCAGGACTATGGTAAGACTTGGTCGCCACTGCTTGATCAGTTAAGCTATCTGTACAGGGATGTCTGTGTTAATCCGGTCGATCCAGATGTCATCATCATAGCTAGTTGGGATGGGATACTGCGTTCCACCGATGCGGGAAAGACCTGGACACAGAATTACGATCCACCCATACAGTCGCCGTTTATGGAGTCCGTACTCATCGATCCGCGCTATCCGCATGTGTATTACGCCGGGGCGCTTAGTGTGCCTGGGTACATGGCGTCCCTGCTTACCGGAAAGCGCAGCGGTGGTGTGTATGTGTCGTACGACTATGGCGCAAGTTGGGAGGCCCTGCCGCTGGACGGCATGCACAATGTCTCGGTGCGCGCATTGCACTATCATGAGAATCCCCGGCGTCTGCTGGCTGCCAGCATGGCGGGAGTGTACGAAATGTTGCTGCCGGAGTACGTCACGACACCCGAGCCGCTGCCGGTGTCGGGAGCGCTGGAGTTGCGGGCCTATCCCAATCCCGTCGCCCCGGGTCAATCGCAAACGCTGACCCTGCGCGGCGCCGAGGGCAGACATACGATAGTGGATATGTACTCCATCCATGGAAAACACATCGCCCGGGTGTACGACGGCGTGTACACAGCCGGCAGCGTGTTGCGCGCGCCCACCGCCGCACTGCCCTCCGGCGTGTATTACTATCGCGTACTCGCCGGAGCCGAAAGCCGCACAGTGCGGATGATGGTGCGGAAATGAAACGGTATAAGACAGGAGAATGAAATGAAAAGATCCATGCGCGTTCTTTCCTGCGTCCTTGTGCTGCTCGCCCTTGGCCTGGGCGAGTATTGCCGGGCGCAAAACGGGCATCATTGGGCCCTCCGCTATGAAACGGCAAGCAGCCGGCATCACCCATTGGATATCGCGTTTCTCGACGACAACCACGCCATCGTCACGGTGACGTGGGGGGTGCTGCGTACCTCCGATGGCGGGAATACCTGGTCGCCGCTGCGTCTCGTCCCGGACACCGGCTTTTTCAAGCCATTCCCCTCCATCGCCGTTGTCGACGAGCGCACCGCCTGGGTGTGCGGCGACGCCGGTTTGCTCTTTCGCAGCACCGACGGGGGGGCGACGTTTGAGAACAGAAGCCTGGACAGCTTATTCCACTTCGGTGCCCTGTTCTTTCTCGACGAAAAGAGAGCGTGGCTTGTTGGGGATTCCGTCGTAGGCAACTTCAACTGCAAAAGCATGGTGCATGGCACTACGGACGGTGGTGAGACCTGGAACGTGCTCGCAACATTTCCCCCGCTGTACGAGGATGGGCCGTGTGTGTATTGGATGGATGTGCATTTCACCGATTCGCTGCACGGTTGGATGGTGGGCTCGCAAGGCGGACTGGCAAGCACGACGGATGGTGGCCACACCTGGAGCAGCTACGATGTGGCGAAGGGGAAGGACTTGTTCGCCGTGTACGCGCTGTCGCGCGATCATGTCTTCATCGGTGGGGAAGAGAGCTATCTGTCGGAGAGCACCGATGCGGGCGTCACCTGGGTCGAGAGGGAAAAGCTTCGCAATCTCATGCTGTTGTACGACCTGACCATGGGGCACGACGGAACACTGTGGCTTGGCGCTTCGGCTCGCGGCACAAGCGTGTATCGGAGCACGGACGCAGGCGTGACCTGGCTGCCGGATACCGTGCGACCGCTCGAATACCGCACCATCCGTGCAGTGACCGTGGCTCCGAACGGGAAGGTTTGGGCGGTGACGGAGCAGGGCGAGATACTCGAACGTGTGGACGGTCCCTCGCCCACCGGCGTTGCCGGGATGCTTCCGCTTGATCTGGACGTACGTGTGTATCCCACGCCGCTCCCGGCGCACACGGCCGCGACGCTGCGCGTGGAACTGCCCGTCCACGAACGTGTGACCGTCGATCTTCTCGCGCTCGATGGTCGCGCGATCCGCATTCTCTACGACGGGGTGTTGGATGCGGGAACACATGATGTGCGGCTGGGCACACTCGCCCTTCCACCCGGCATGTATTTCGCGCGACTGCGTACGGGCGGCGACCTCCGTGTGGTGAAAGTTCTCGTGGCGCCGTAGTACTCCTCCGCAATCGTATCCGGAATACGCGCTTCATGCGCTCTGCCCCGTTACGTTCACAAGGCAAAGCTGGTGAAGTAACGGGGCATTTGTATGGCGGTACGATAGTACAGCCCGCAACAATCCAACGGACATGTCGTATCCGATATGACATGTCGCAATCACCGAAAGATCCGTTCCGATGCTGCTTCGTACCATCTCCGCTCTGTCCGCATTCCTGATGATCCTCTCGCTCGCGCCGGCGCACGCGCAGTGGCAACGCATATCCTCCATCGGAGAGTACAGCTATGCACTGTCGTCCTCCGGAGGCAGTGTGTACGTGGGCACAGAAACCGCCGTGCATCGCAGCGACGATGGAGGCGTCTCCTGGTCGCCCTGCGCACCGCTGCCAGACGAGGCCGTGCCTGTGCTTTCCGTGCTCGCATGGAATGACGATGTGTTCATCGCACCGCATCTCCGCGGAGTGTTTCATTCACGCGACAAAGGTGCGACCTGGCTGCGCGTGGGCAATCCCGCCTTGCCCTTCACTGTGACGGATATGGTGGTGGTCGATGACACTCTGTATGCAGGCACCGACGGCGAGGGCGTCTACGCCATAGCGCTCGGCCATCCCGGTCCCTGGCGCGCACTGAACGATGGTCTGTACTTCGGCGTCTCACGCGTGATACACGCCATTGCTTCCACGCCCACGCATCTGCTGGCCGGCGCCGGACAGAACGGTGGCGTGTACCGCCGCGCCTTCGGTACGAGCGAGTGGGAGCGTATCGAATTGGAAGCGGGGCATCCCACGCTCACGGCCTACGATTTTCACGTGACCGACGCCCATGTGTTCGCCGCCACCAACAATGGCGTGTATCGCGCGCCCCTGGATGCCTCGCGTTGGGAGTATGTCGGCATTCGCGCGTTGCCCACGCTCGATGCCGCGGCGATTACCGAGGCGAGCGGTGTGCTGTACGCGGGGATCGCCCGCGGTGATTACTTCATCGCATCCAGCGGTGACGAGGGAGCGAATTGGATGGTGACCGATCATGAATTCGCGTTGCTCTACGACCTGCACGCGCATGCAGGACGACTGTTCGCGGCGCGCGAGGATGGACTGTGGTGGCGGGCCATCACCACGCCCACCGGTGGAGAGCATGCCATGCCAGCTGGCAACGCCGCGATTCGTGCGCTGTATCCGCAACCCGCGCGCGAAGAAATGCATGTGCTCGTTGCTACGACAGCCGGGGCAACGGCGACGTTGCGCCTGGTCGACATGTTGGGGCGCACGGTGCTCGAACGCGACATCGATGGCACGGGTCTGCCGGCGACAGTGACGCTGCCGGTGGCGGCGCTTCCGCGCGCTGTCTATCGCGTGCTCGTACAGGACGGGAGGCGTGTGGAAATGCGGTCGGTGTTGCTCGGCGCGCAGTGATGAATGTTGTAAAAAATATCGCGCTGGATATCGCATGACCGCCCAGGGAAGTGCACTCATCGCATCTCACCGGCTCGGTGACGGGCGAGACTGCGGAAACGCGCCGGGCATTGGTGAAAATGCGCGTGGAATTCGTATTTTTGTATCATGAACAATGGTAATACGGAATCAGGATCGCATTCGCTGCTCGACTTCGGAGCGAATGAGCGCTTGCTGGCTTCCGCCGAAGAGGCGCGGTCGCGTGGTCTGGAACTCGCGCGCGTGACGGCGGTGCATCGCGATGCGATGGACTTGCGCAGCGCGGCCGGCGAACTGCGGGGCGAATGCAGCGGGGCGCTGCTTTTCTCCAGTGATGAGGACCATGCAACTCCCGTGACCGGCGATTGGGTGCTCGCGCGGTTGTTCGTCGACAGCGGCCTCGGTATTGTCGAGCACGTGCTGCCGCGGCGCGGGGTGTTGCGGCGCAAGGATCCGGGACGCGCGACGCGGTATCAACTGCTGGCGGCGCATGTGGACCGCGCCTTCATTCTCACCGCGGCGGACGAGGACTTCAGCGTGAATCGCATCGAGCGCTACCTTGTGATGGTGTGCGACGGTGGCATCGAGCCCGTGGTGCTCATCAGCAAGGCGGATATGGCGGACGAAGCGCGACGAGCGGAACAGCGCGAGCAACTGCAACGATTGGGTGCGATGCGTATCGTCTACTTCTCCAGCATGACTGGCGAGGGTATGGACGAGCTGCGCACATTGATCGAAGCCGGCCGCACCGTGTGCCTGCTCGGCTCCTCAGGTGTGGGCAAGAGCACGCTGATCAATGTGCTGCTCGGGGAAGAGCGCGAGCGCACCGCCGAAGTGCGCACGCAGGACGGCAAGGGGCGCCACACCACCACCACGCGCGCGATGCACCTGCTCCCCGGGGGCGGCGTGCTGATCGATACCCCGGGCATGCGCGAATTGGGCCATATCGGCGCGCAGGATGGACTCGATGCGGTATTCGATGATATCAGCGCATTGGCGACGGACTGCCGCTACGATGATTGCCGCCACGAAGCCGAGCCCGGTTGCGCCGTGCGCACCGCGGTGGAGCGCGGCGACATCGATGCCGCCCGCTACGAGAACTTTCTCCGCATTCGCCGCGACGCCGAGCGCCTTGATGTGAGCGTGGCCGAACGGCGACGGCGGGAGCGTGTGTTCGGGCGACTGCTCAAGAACTTCAAAGACAAACGCGACTGATGAGCGTCGACGCCGCGCGGGTGCCATGATCAGTTGAGGAGGTGGAGTAGTCAACTAAGGTTTAAAACCACAGATTGCACAGATTACACACAGATTAACACAGATTAATCGTGGAAGCTCGCGAGGATCCGAGCTGGCTGGCACGGCGACCGCGCTCCAGCCATGCGATCGTGCAACGACGAAAAGCTTCGATTTCCTCCGAGTGCTCAGTGTCCGCGTAGCGCTCCGTGTCCTCCCTTGCTGGCGAAGCGCCGTGTTCGCGAAGCGCTCCGAGTCCTCCGTGTTACCCATGCTCGCAAAGTGCCGACACCAATCCCTCCTTACTCCCATTACACTCATCACCCTCCTCTTCAATGAATTCACCGACAGCGACACAGTCAGCGATACAAACAGCGTTACAAACATTTGCACCACATTCAGCGGCGTCCTAGGTTTATCGCAGGAGGCGGAAGCATGAAACAGCGCTATGTATTCGGACCTATTCCTTCGCGGCGCCTGGGGGTGTCGCTGGGTATCGACCTCACGCCGGGCAAGCAATGCACACTCAACTGCCTGTACTGTGAATGCGGGAGCACCGACGATCTCACGCTCGAGCGGCGGGAGTATGTGCCCACGCGCGAGGTGCTCGAGGAATTGCGCGCGGTGCTGCGCGAGGGGCCGGAACTGGATTCCATCACCTTCTCCGGCTCGGGCGAGCCCACGCTGCACAGCGGCATCGGCGATGTGATTGCCATGCTCAAGGAGGAATTTCCCCGATATCGCGTGACCGTGCTCACCAACAGCACGCTGCTGGGAGATGCGGATGTGCGGGCGGCGTTGCTGCGCGCCGATCTGGTGGTGCCCTCGTTGGACGCGGTGTCCGAGGAAGTGTTCCGTAAAATCAACCGGCCGCGGCGCGGCATCAGCAGCGCGGAGTTGATTGACGGCCTGCAACGCTTTTCGCATGAGTACCGCGGCGAACTCTGGCTGGAGGTGTTCATCATCCCCGGCATCAACGATGGCGACGAGGAGTTGACGTTGTTCCGCGACGCCATCGCGCGCCTGCGCTGCACGCGCGTGCAGCTCAATTCGCTGGATCGTCCCGGCGCGGTGGAATGGATACAAGCCATGCCGCGGGAGAATCTGGAGGCCATCGCGCATCGCCTGGGGCCCACGGTGGAAGTGATCGGCAAGGCCGTGCTGCGCCATCGCTGCGTGGCCTACAGCGAAGATGTGGAGCAGCGCATCCTGAATGTGCTGCGCGTGCGCCCCTGCACCATCGACGATCTCGCCGAGGGCTTGCAACTGCATGTGCTCGATGTGGGAAAATATCTCGACGTGCTGCTCGCGGAGGGGAAGATTCGGAGCAGGATGGAGAATCGCGGACGATTCTATCTGTTGTGAGCGCGCGCTTCCCCGGGGTGGGGGAACGATGAAGCGAAGGGTGGTGTTGGTAAAAGATAGGGACCCTCGCTTGTTTCACAATTCGAGTCGATGCCATGAACAATGGACCAACGATTCAGCCGTTCCGTATTCACGATTGTTCGCTTGCGGCCATTGCCACGGGCAGGAGAGCGCAAAACCTGCGCGAGCTGCGCGATCACATACGCGATGTGGACGCCGACAGTTTGTATTACCATTTCTGGGGTTCACGGCTTCGTCCGAAATTCGACGAGCCGGTGTACAACAACGATTTCGCATCGTGGGCGCATCATGCGCTGCGCGATGAGATTGTGGCGGAACGACTCAGCGTCGTCGAGCCGCGGGACCACCGCACACTCGAAGGATTGCGGCAGGAATTGCTCGATATTCTCGATTTTCGCCTGGACGAGCAGGAGATGGTGCCATGGTCGAAAACGGATGAGCAGTTCTCCTTTATTCGTTCGCAGATTGTTGTTTTCGATACCGGCGTGAGTGTGCGAACACCGCCGCAGCTCATCGCCGCCATTCCGGGGCTCAGTACCAGCAGCGTGTTCTATCACTTCATCGACGCGCGCCGTCGCACGTCCGACGGACGGGACGATTTCACGGTATGGTTGGAAGCGCAGCCGGGCGATTTCGCCGCACTGGTGGACGGACTTGCCGAGGTGGACCATTACTTCGTCACGCTTTCCACTCTACGGGACAAAATCACCGAAGTCACGGCCCGCTGGAGCGCACAGGAGGTGACGTCATGACCGCGTTACTCGATCGCTATGCGGCAATCACCGGCGACGATGTTGTCGACAAGCTCCGACGACTGGCTCGACCTTTGCGTGGCATGCGTGTGGTCCATGTGAATTCCACGCGCGCCGGCGGAGGCGTGGCGGAAATTCTCCATAAACTCCTTCCTCTTCTCAACGAGCTGGATATTCCCACGGATTGGGAAATCATCGAAGGCGATGCCGAGTACTACCAATGCACGAAGTCCTTTCACAACGGATTGCAGGGTGAGACCGTCACCATACCGGACCCCTTGCTCCGGCATTTTGAAGAAACGAATCGCCGAAATGCGGAGCGCCTGAGCGATACGCTGCGTGACGCCGACGTGGTGTTCATACACGATCCGCAGCCAGCGCCGTTGCTGCGCATGCTCCCCCGCCGCCGGGGCACGTGGGTGTGGCGCTGCCATATCGACGTCCGTCGTCCGCATCGCCCCGTGTGGAATTACCTGCGGCAATGGGTCACCGATTACGACGCCAGCATTTTCTCGCTGTCGGATTTCGCGCAGCCCTTGCCACATCCGCAGTACCTCATCCCGCCCAGCATCGATCCGTTGAGCGAAAAGAACATCGATCTCGATGCCGATGAAATCGATGCGGTGTACGGACGTTTCGGTATCGACCGCGCGCGTCCCATGATACTGCAGGTGTCGCGCTACGACCGCTTCAAGGACCCCGTCGGCGTGATCCAGGCCTATCGCATCGCGAAGCGCTTTGTCCCGGGATTGCAGCTGGTGCTCGCCGGAGGTGGCGCCGACGATGATCCCGAGGGCGAAGCCGTGTTGCGCGAGGTGCATGCCGCCGCGGATGGCGACGCCGATGTGCACGTGCTGCTGCTTCCCTCCGATGCGCATCGCGTGATCAATGCCTTGCAGAGGGCCGCCGATATCGTTTTGCAAAAATCCACGCGCGAGGGTTTCGGTCTCACCGTCACGGAAGCGATGTGGAAGGGCAAGCCGGTGATCGGAGGAAATACCGGCGGCATACGGCTGCAGGTGATGAACCATCACACCGGCTTTCTGGTATCGACACCGGAAGGCGCCGCGCTGCGAATCCGCTACCTGTTGCACAATCGGGAGCGCCGCGAGCAGATGGGCGCGTTGGCGCGCGAATTCGTGCGCGACAACTTCCTGCTGACGCGGCATGTGGGCGAGTATTTGACCTTGATGTTGTTGTTGAAAAATGGACAGGACAATCGTGTCCTGTTGCAGTGAGGTTCCGCCATGGACGTTCTGACCAATGACGGATCGGTGCATACATTTTTCGAGACGTTGCCACGATGCGCCTCCCGCTTGCTCATGCTCGATTACGACGGGACGCTGGCCCCGTTCGTGCTTCGTCGTGACAATGCCGCGCCATGGCCGGGAGTGCGCGAGCGTCTCGTCGCATTGCTTCAGGATGAACGAACGCGTGTGGTCATCATCACCGGCCGTTCGGTGGAGGATGCGTTGCGCTTGCTCGATCTCCCCGAAACGCCCGAGATATGGGGTTCGCATGGCTGGGAGCGACGATTGCCGAATGGCAGCTATCAGTCGCCAACGTTTCGGCCCAGGCAGCACCTCGCCTTGCAACACGAACGCGAATGGCTGTTGCGGCATGTCCCTGCCGAACAACTCGAGTTCAAGCCCGCGTCGCTGGCGGTGCACTGGCGCGGCATGAAGCGGGAGGCCCTTGCGGAGCTTCGCGCGCTCGTCGTCGCGCATCGCGAGAACGTGGACGACGGACTGCTGCTTCATCCCTTCGATGGCGGCATGGAACTCCGCGTGCCCGGACGCGACAAAGGGCACGCCGTGGCCACACTGCTGCACGAAATCGCGCCCTGCGCCGCCGCGTATCTCGGTGATGATCGGACGGACGAGGATGCCTTCCGCGTCCTGCGGGGAAACGGTTTATGCGTGCAGGTGCGTGGCGAGGCAAAGCCCACGCTCGCGCAACTGCGTCTCAATCCACCGGCGGAGTTGTTGCGCTTTCTTGATCAATGGCTGGAGAATTGACCATGGATGTCTTCAACACAAGCGTCCTGGGCAACAGCATCGTGCAGTGGTTGATTGCCATCGGCATCGCAGTAGCCGTGGTCGCGCTGCTGTTCCTCGCCAAGCGCTTTTTCCTCGCTCGACTCAAGCGGCTCGCCGCGCGCACCAGTACCGATCTCGACGATATGATTGTGGGTCTGCTCGAACGTGTCCGCCTGCTGTTCATGTTCGGTGTCGGACTATATGTGGCGAGTCATTGGCTCGACATGTCCGCCGCGATGCAGCGAACGCTGGATCACCTCATGTTCGCCGTGGTGCTGATACAGATCGGCATGTGGGGAAATTCCATCATCCTGTACGCAATCAAGAAGACCACGAAGCTGGAGGAATACAACGACGCCTCCACGCAAACCACGCTGTCGGTGTTGCGCTTTCTGAGCAAGCTCCTGCTGTGGTCGGTACTGTTTCTGCTGATTCTGGACAATCTCGGCGTCGATATTACCACACTCATCGCCAGTGTGGGAATTGGAGGAATCGCCGTGGCGCTGGCGGCGCAGAACATCCTCGGCGATTTATTCGCTTCCTTGTCCATCGCCATCGACAAGCCCTTTATCATCGGTGATTTCATCATCATCGACGATTTCCGGGGGACGATCGAGAAAATCGGCATGCGCACCACGCACATACGATCACTGAGCGGCGAGCTGATCGTGTTTTCCAATACCGATCTCCTGCGCAGCCGCGTGCGAAATTTCAAACGCATGAGCGAGCGGCGCATCGTGTTCACCCTCGATGTGGAATACGGCACGCCGTACGACGACGTCGTCGCCATCCCTGGCATGGTGCGGGAGATTGTCGAACGCGAGGAGATGACGCGGTTTGATCGAGGGCATTTTCTTTCTTTTGCCGCTTCGTCGCTGCTGTTCGAGTTTGTGTACTACGTGCTGTCGGCCGAATACAACGATTACATGGACGTGCAGCAACGCATCAATCTGGCGGTGTACAAGGCCTTCGAGCAGCGCGGCATCGCCTTCGCCTTCCCGACGCGGACCGTGCATCTGGCGACGGAAGCACAGAAGGAGTAAGGTCGCATGAATGTTCACAATCGGCTGTTGATCGTTTCGAATCGTTTACCCGTGCTGTTCGAAGAGCGGGAAGACGGATTGCACCTGCGCTCGGGATCGGGCGGACTGGTCACGGCACTGGCACCGGTGCTGCGGAATCGCGGTGGCGTGTGGATCGGCTGGTCCGGAGTTTCGGACGACGCGCATCCGGATTTGCAGCGTCTACTTGCCGAAGCCCCGGCGACAACCGGATACAGCTTGCGTTCCGTGCCGCTTTCGGAAGATGATGTTGCATCGTACTACCACGGCTTTTCCAATGAAGTGCTGTGGCCGTTGTTTCACGATCTGCTTTCGGAGTGTCGCTTTCGTCCGGCGTACTGGGAGGCGTATCGCAGGGTGAACGCGCGCTTCGCGCAGGCCATCGTGGCGGAGTACCGTGATGGAGATTACGTGTGGGTACACGACTATCATCTGATGGGCGTGGGCGATGCATTGCGAACGCAAGGGGTGACCACAGCACTGGGATTTTTCCTGCACATTCCCTTCCCGTCGCCGGATATTTTTATGAAGCTGCCGTGGCGCTTTCAGATTCTCAAGGCGTTGTTGCAATACGATCTTGTCGGTGTGCAAACCGTGCGGGATCATCGCAATCTCGTGCAGTGCATCCGCCGGCTGCTCAAGGATGTGCCAGTGCGGCAGGAGGACGGCATGCACGTGCTTACCACCGAACGGGGAGAAGTGCGCCTTGGCGTGTTTCCCATTTCCATCGACTACGCCGATTTCGAACGCAGGGCGCGCAGCCGCGAGGTGGCGGAATCCGCCTGGTACCTGCACGAGGATTTACGCGACCGGCACATCGTGCTCGGTATCGACCGGTTGGATTACACCAAGGGCATTCCCGACCGGCTCGAGGCCTTCAGGCAATTATTGCGGGATTATCCCGACGTGCATGAGCGCATCACCTTCGTGCAGGTGGTTGTGCCCAGCCGCACCGATATTCAAGGATATCACGCGTTGAAAATGGAAATCGAGCGCCTCGTCGGCGAGATCAACGGCGAATTCACGCGCAGCGGCTGGGTGCCGGTGCATTACATTTACCGCCACCTCACCCGCAACGAATTGCTGGGCTACTACCGCACCGCCGAAATCGCACTCATTACTCCGGTACGTGACGGCATGAATCTCGTGGCGAAAGAATATTGCGCATGCAGTGTCGAAGGGAACAGCGTACTCATCCTGAGCGAATTCGCCGGAGCGGTGCAGCAACTGCATCGGCACGCGCTTGTGGTCAATCCCTACGACGTTGCTGGCGTTGCGGCAGCACTGTACGAGGCCTTCACCATGCCTCCCGAGGAGCGACAGCGGCGTATGCGCCGACTGCGCGCATCGATTCGACGGAGCGACATTTTCCACTGGGTGGAGTCTTTCCTGCACGCCGCCATCGCCAAGGATCTGCACGACTATCCAGTCCTGGAGGAATTCGTCCCCACACCCGATGTCGACGTGGACGCCATGTCCGTTTGAGGATGCGATACGACCACGAAGGATGATACACGCCGCGCGAGACACGGGGAGGGGCGGATGTGGTTTTCACGGCGCAGATGTGGTTTTCACGCCGCGGATGGCATCCGGGGCCCCGTTTGCCGTTAGGGATGACCGAATGGGCTTGTGAATTGTTCCATCTTGTCGTATTATCCACGGTTCAGTTAAATAACGGACAATGCGGTGCGTAATATGGCATCCTTGCCCGTCTCATAGTACGTGCCCGGATTGAAGTGCCAAAGGCCACGCTGTCGTAGTTCATTCGATACAGGAGGGTGTGATGAGTCGTGCCATTGCTACCGTGGTGTTGCTGTTGTCGCTCTGCATTTCCACCTCCGCGCAGGACCCGGTGAGGCCCGCGGCGGAGTATGATCGTTCCGTGTACCTCGCCGTGAATCAACTGGGTGTGTGGATCGGCAACAATGGCATGTTGTCCTGGGATACCGAGCTGCGCAACCGTGGTCTGGAATTTCCCGTGGGCTCGGGCAAGGGCTTGTGCTTTGTGCAGGGCTTGCTTTACGGCCACGCCTTGCCGGAGCTGTGCGTAGGCGGCGCCACCTACCGCTCGGGCATGCAGGGCGGCAATGTGCTGAGTCCGGGCGTCGCCGCCGATCCCGCGTTGCCCATGCATCGTCCCTACACGGTGTTGAAACTGGATTTGCATGACCTGCTGATCTTGCCGCTGGATGTGCAGCAGCGGCTGCGCCAGGATTTCGCCGACTGGCCCGTCGCCCTGGGTGCGCCGTGGGTGGATGTGGACGGCGATGCCGTGTACGAGCCGGACTTCGACGCATGGATCGCTGGCGACCGCACTGTGGATCATCCGCGCATGCACGGCGACGGCATGGTGTGGTTTGCGAACAATGATCTGGACGAGACGCGCATGCGCGCCCTGTACGGCACCGCCTCCGCGGGAGTGGAAACGCGTACGCTGGTGTGGGGTTCGCGCTCACCGGCGGCGATGGAACGCAGTCTGGTATTCGATATCCGCGTCGTGAACACCAGCACGCACAGTATGGACAGCATGTATCTGGCCTGGTTCGCCGATCCCGATCTTGGCGACGGACTTGACGATTGCATCGGCTACGACGCTGCGAGGAATATGGCCTATGTGTACAATGGTCTCAGCCAGGACTATGTGTACGGCATTCCCCCGGCCATGGGTTGGCGACTGCTGCAGGGACCGGTGTACCCCGCACCGGGAGAGAGCGCG
This sequence comes from Bacteroidota bacterium, assembly GCA_035914695.1. GTDB lineage: Bacteria > Bacteroidota > Ignavibacteria > SZUA-365 > SZUA-365 > JAOSJT01. Next base: position 18,520 of record JAMIQH010000263.1, read on the forward strand.
CGTTTCGATGGCGGGACGCTTGCGGATCACCGCAATCTGCCGTGGAGCGCATTCTCGCCGTATATCAAAAGCTCGGCGAAATACGGCGATCCCGATCTCGGCGATATCAAGGGTGCGGGTATGGTGATGTACAATTTCCGCGGTCTGGGCCGCAGAGGCGATGCCTGGATCGACTCCGCCTCGCAAACGCCCACCGCCTTCCCCTACACCGGCGATCCGGTGACGCGTACCGGGTGGTTCGACGGCGTGACCATACGGCCGGGCGACAGGCGCTTCCTCATTTCATCCGGACCATTTCCGCTCGCTGCCGGAGCCATGCAGCAGATCATCATCGGTTTGACGGTGGGTCTTGGCGAAGACAATCTCGGGAGCGTGACGGCATTGCGCGAGCAAAGCGACGCGTTCGTGGAACTGTACAATGCCGGTGTGTATCTCGATGCCGAACCGCTGCCGGCACGCGCCGCTTTCTCGCTCGACGGGCTGTGGCCACAACCGGCACGAGAACAACTCATGTTGCGCTATTCGGTGGACGGCAGCGATCATATTCGCTTCGAGCTGTACGATGTACTTGGTCGCTGTGTACGTAGCGTGGAAGCCGGCCGACCCGGTGCGGGCGCGCACAATCTCCGTCTTGCGCTCGATGGCGTGACGCCGGGCGCGTACATGCTGTTCATGCGCGGCGAGGGGCGTCACAGTGCGCGCCTCGTGATGCTGCGCTGAACTGCGGAGCAATCACCGGGTTTACACAAGATCGCGTAGTCGGAATTTCAGCTTGCTCCGATGCGGAGGCCGTCGGGCGGCGCGGATTGCCGCGATGCGCTCGGGCAGAGGTGGATGCGTGCCGTGCAGCAGCACGAACAGCGGATGCGGAGTGAGATTGCCGAGATTGTTGCGCATCAATGCGATGAGCGCGGTGATGAGGTCTTCGGGCCGGCCGTGTGTGTTCACGGCATAACCATCGGCTTCGAATTCATGCTTGCGCGAAAGCGCATGCAGCGGAATATCGAGCAGCATGGAGAGTGGAGCATACAGCAGGCCGAAAGCCAGCATGGCTGCATGCACGCTGTGAGTTTCGAAACCGAGCGCCGCGGTCCAGCCCTGCGCATCCAACAGCAGCGACAGAAGCCATAGCACGGCTCCGGCACGCAGCGCCGCAAGAATGGCGCCGATATGCAGATGCTTGCGTCGGAAATGCCCGATCTCATGCGCGAGCACGGCCACCACTTCGTTCACCGTCAGCTTCTCGAGCAACGTGTCGAACAGCACCACGCGGCGCTGCTTTCCCATGCCGGTGAAAAAGGCGTTCGCCCGCGTGGAACGCCGCGAGCCATCCATCACATACACATCGCGCAGCGGAAAGCGCACGCGCTCGATGTAGCGCAGCACCGCTTCGCGCAGCGGTCCCTCGCCGAGGGGAGCGTAGCGATTGAACAGCGGGAGAATCCATCGCGGCGCCACATGCCGCAGCATGAGTTGCACACCCACCAGTACCGCCCAGGCATAGAGCCAGGCCGTGTTGCCCGCGGTATGGAACAGCCAGAGCGTGGCGGACAGAAGTGGTGCGCCCAACAGCACGGCGATAGCGGCTCCCTTGATCGCGTCGAACAGCCACAGCCGCGGCGTTGTGCGATTGAAGCCGTGGCGCTGCTCAATGACGAACGTGGAGTAGAGGGAGAAGGGTACACCCAGCAGGGCCATCCCCGACAGCAGCGCGCCGAAGTAGAGCAGACCCTGTAGCACCGCGGGCAATGCCGTAGTGGCGACCACGTGGTCCAGCCAGGCGAAGCCCCCCGAACCCCAGAAGCCGAGCAGCAGCGCGAGATCCACCGTGCGGCGCAGCATGCGCAAACGCGTGCGATCGCGCGTGTAGCTGCGCGCGCGTTCGAGATCGCCGGCATCATACACCGTGTCGAGTTCGCTCGGCGGCGGAGCCGTCAGCGTTCGCAGATTCAGCGCATCGGCCAGGTGCAACAGCACGGCAGGCAGCACCGCCGCCGCGAGCAGGGTTAGGGTGAATTCGTTCATCAGAATAGAATAGGGAGAAATTGGACGCGGGGAAAGGCGGTAGAATGTCACTGCATGCCTGGATGGATGGGTAATACATTTAAAGAGAGCGCGAGAGAGCGCGGAGAGCGCAGAGAAATGTTAGAGCACTTCCCGCACGATACTGCTGATCACGACAGACTGTGCCATTCGGCAAGCGTCGAGTAAATAGTGAAGAGTCCGAAATCGCTGTCGTCGATTCCTTTCGATGCGCGCGGGCGGCGTTTACTCTTCACGGTAATGCTGAACGCGACGGACTGCGCCGATCGACGAGCGCCGTGCAAAGTGTCCTCATTACCCTCCACCCCTCACTACCCTCCTCCCCAAAAATTTGCGCCTGTGAAAAAGGATAGGTACGTTTGTATTTAAGGCGAGTTGTTCGCCTGAATCTCTCCCATCGCGTTTGGAAGGATAATCCCCCAACCTCGGCTATTCCACTGCATTCGAATACAAGCGATTCGCAACAACCACGTTTCTCTGGAGGCTTTCATGGTTACCTGGCTCATCGTCATCGTCGTTCTCGCACTCGCGGCCGGCCTCATCTTTTGGATGACCCGGCAGTACAGGAAGGCCGGACCCAACGAAGTATTGGTGATTTCCGGTCGGCGCAGCGTGATCACGACCCCCGATGGCACCAAGCAGGAAATCGGGTATAAATTCCGCATCGGCGGCGGCTCCTTCGTCAATCCCTTCAAGGAGCAGGCCGATACGCTGCCCATCGAAGTGGTCAGCGTGAACATCCGCACGCCGGAAGTGCTGTCGAAGGACGGCATCCCCATACTCTCGGAATCGTCGGCGCAGGTCAAGATCGATTCCAACGAGTATTCCATTTTCCTCGCCACGCAGAACTTCATGGGCGGCGGCACTGATGCCGTGCGCGAAGTGGCGCAAACCGTGCTCGAAGGCAAGGTGCGCGAATCCATCGGCAGCATGACCATCGAGGAACTGTATCAAAACCGTCAAGAATTCGCCAATCGCGTGTACAATGCCGTGGTGCGCGATCTGGGCAGCATGGGCCTCGTCATGATCTCCTTCGCGCTGAAGGACATCACCGACACGCAGGGCTACCTCGAGGCGCTGAGCAAGCCGCGCATCGCCGCCGCCAAGCGCGACGCCATCGTCAAGCAGGCCGAGTACGACCGCGACGCCGAAATCTACGCCGCGCAGGCCAAGAAGGAAGCCGATATCGCCAAACTGACCGCCGCCGCCGAAGTGGCCGGTCGCAACTGGCGCAACGAAGAACTGAAGGCCAAGTCGCAAATCGAAGTCAACAAAGTCCGCGCCGTGGCCGACACTTCGTACGAACTCGAGCGCTACAAATTGGCCCAGGAAGTGAAGCGCGAAGAGTACAAGGTCAAGTTCATCGAAACCGAGGAGCAGGCCAAGGTGCAGGTCGAGGAAATCAAGCGCAAGGAAAAGGAACTCGAGGCCAATGTGATCAAGCCGGCCGAGGCCCGCAAAGCGCAAATCCAGACCGAAGCCGAAGCCGAAAGCTACCGCCTGCTGCGCGAGTCCGAGGCCAAGGCGCAGGTGCGCGCCAAGGAAAATGAACTCGAAGCCGAGCGCATCAAAATGCTCGGTCGCTCCGAAGCCGATGCCATGATGGAAAAAGCCAAGGCCTACGGCGAATACAATCAGACCGCGATGTATCAGATGATTCTCGACATTCTGCCCGAACTCACCAAGAATGTCGCCGAACCGCTGTCGCGTATCGACAAAATCACCCTCATCGGTGGCACCGACGGCAAGCTCGGTACCTCGCAGATCACCGGCCAGATCGCCGAAGTGCTCGCGAATGTGCCCGAGGTGGTCAAGACGCTCACCGGCGTCGACCTCGCGCAGTACCTCCGGGAAAAACTCGGCGGTAATGCATGATGCGTACCGTTCGTCCCGTGTCGACACGAAACGCCCGGCACAACGCGAGGGCACATCAGTCACCGACAGCATGAGGTAGTACCGTGACCGCAGACAGAATTCATCTGATCGGCTCCTCGCCCACGCTCAAGGTCGCCGCGAAGGCGAAGGCCTTGAAAGAGCAGGGGGTCGATGTCATAGACTTCAGCGTGGGCGAACCGGACTTCGGTACGCCCGCGCATATCAAGGACGCCGCCAAACGCGCCATCGACGACAACTTCACCAAGTACACGGCCAACGAGGGCATCCTGCCCTTGCGCAAGGCCATCGCACGGCAGGTGAAGGAAGAACACGGCGTGGATTACGACCCCGCCACCCAAATCATCGTCAGCAACGGCGCGAAACACTCCATTTACAATGCCATGATGGCCATTGTGAATGAAGGCGACGAAGTGATCATCCCCGCACCCTACTGGGTGTCGTACCCCGAAATGGTGAAGCTGGCCAACGGCTCGCCCGTGATCGTGCAGACACGCGAAGAGGATGGCTTCCGCCTCACACCCGAGCAGTTGCGCGAAACCATCAACGCCAGCACCAAAGCGGTGTTCATCAACAATCCCTCCAATCCCACGGGCAGCGGCTATTCGCGTGAGGAACTCGAAGCCCTGGCCGAAGTGATCGTGGAGGAGGACATTTACGTGATTGCCGATGAAATCTACGGCAAGCTCATGTACGATGGCCTCAAGTTCACGCGCTTCGCCTCGCTCGGTCCGGAAGTGTGGAAACGCACTATCACCATCGACGGCGTGTCCAAGGCCTACAGCATGACCGGCTGGCGTATCGGCTGGGCGGCCGGACCGAAGGACATCATCTCGGCCATGGCCAAGGTGCAGAGCCACGCCACCTCCAATCCCGCATCGGTATCGCAGATGGCGGCGCTGGAGGCGTACAAGGGGCCGCAATACGAGATTTCGAAAATGGCCGCCGAATTCGAGAAGCGGCGCAATTTCGTGGTCTACAAATTGCAGTCCATCCCCGGCGTCTCCTGCCCCATGCCGCGCGGCGCATTCTACGCCTTCCCGAATGTGAAGTCCTTCTACGACAAGGAATATGAAGGCGTCCCCATCCGCAACAGCTACGGCATGGCCTACTATTTGCTCAAGCATGCGCATGTGGCCATTGTGCCGGGCGACGCCTTCGGCACCGACGACTTCATTCGCATCAGCTATGCCACGTCCATGAGCAATTTGCAGGACGGCATGGCGCGCATCGCCGATGCGCTCGCGAAGCTCAAACCCGCGCCCAAGCGCAAGCTCATCAAACTCGCCAACACCGAAACCGTGGTCAAACACGCGCTGGAGGTGGAGGGCGATGTGCGCGTGGAGCGACGCGATGCGCTGGTGGCCGAAGCCGAAGCCGAACTGTCGTATCGCAACTACTTCGAGTGGAATGCCAACATCAACGGCATGATCGTGCAACTGCGCACCAATGTGGGGCATCTGCACGATTTCTGGGTGGAGAACTGGTATCCCGCGCAGCTCGAGGCCGACATCGAACCACATGGCGTGATCTATGCGGTGGACGGTGTGAGCGGACGCGAATCGCACGCCTTCTACAACACCGACACCAAAACCGGCGTGCTGTTCAACAGCGACCATTACGGCACGCTGCGTTCACTGGCCTTGGGCCTGGTGACCGACGTGGCCGAGCGCAACTTCGACGTGCATGCCATCCGCGGCATGTCGCTCGACATCAACGGCGAAGGTGTGCTGTTTATCGGACCTTCGGGGACGAAAAAAACCGAGCTGTTCTGGCGTCTCTTCTCCGAGCGTCCCGAAGTGGCATTGCACAGCTACGATACGCTGTTCGTGCGCTACGGCGGCGGCCTGGCCGCGGCCGACAATCCCGAACGCAAAATGTACATGCCCACCAACACGGTGGAGGCGTGGGACGATCTGGCGAAGCTCTTCGACAAGTGCAAATGCGAGAACGTGACCACGCGTGTGGAGGACTGCCGCAACGAGAAGCATCGCACGACGGACAGCTGCCCGCTCAACAGCGGCGCGCCGTACAGCTACAGTTGCGCCCGCAAGAGCCACGCCATGCTCGATCCGTACTGGCTGGGCGGCATGGCCCGCCACGTCAAGCGCATCGACATCCGGCATGTGTTCATTCTGCGCAACGATCCTGTCACCACGGCAATGCAGAAACTGCAACCCGAGGATGCCCTGCACATGCTCGAAGCCGGCTACCCCGCCGGCACCGCGGGCGGAAAGCAGGAGCCGTGGTACAACGGGCATTTGCTGCTGAAGAGCAGCGAGCGCTTCGATTTACAAAAGCGTTTCTTCGGCAAGCTGCTCCGCTCCGCCGCCGTGTACCAGCTCAACGCGGGCACGGCCACGGTGACCGAAATGGCGCAGCACGTGCTCCACTCTGTCGGCGTAACGGGAAGGTGATTTATGGCAAAAGACATCTATGACGATGCGTACTATAAAAAGTTCTACGAGCAACTCGTACCGCTGCTCAAAGGACCAAACATCAAGGAAGTGGATCTGAAGTGGCTCGAGCCACGCGTGAAGGAATACGCGCAGAAGACCAATTACGGCTCGCATGTGTGGCGCTCGGTGCAAAGCTCGCGCCTCGCCGGCAAAACCGTATACCTCGGTACCGAGCGTGTCCGCCTGCCCTATCTGCTGCCCTATCAGGAAAAAGTGGTGAAGGGCGCGCCCGACGAACTCGAGAAAGTGCTGAAATGGATGAAGACGTTGCCCTTCATCAAGCTGACGCGACAGATGGGCAACAATCCGGACTTCAATCCGATCTGCACGTTGTATCTCAGCGTGGGCGATTGGCGCAACTCCCGTCTGGCCTACATGTGGGGCAATCTGCTCGACGAGCCGGGTGGCAGGCCGGGACCGGAAATCACCATGATTCACATTCCCGAAGAACATCAGAGCCGCCAGCAAATCCTCACCATGCCCGAGTTCAATCTGAACATCTGCCTCGGCAGCGACTATTTGGGCGAGGACAAAAAGGGCTTCCTGCGTCAGGCCATGTGGGCCGCCGACGAGCGCGGTATGCTGGGTCTGCACGCCGGCAGCAAGGTGGTTGTGGCGCGCGATGCGCAAAGCAACGAATTGAAGCGCCACGGGGTGATTCTCTTCGGCATGACGGCCACGGGCAAATCCACGTGGAGTTGCCATCAGCTCGAAATGGATCCGAAGCGCGGTGAAATGACCTATGCTTCGCAGGACGACATCTGCTTCCTCAAAGACGACGGCAGCGCCTACGGTTCGGAGCACAACTTTTATGTGAAAACCGACGTGCGCAAATCCGATCAGGAGGCGATGTATCACGCGCTCACGCACAAGTCCGCATTGCTGGAAAACATCATGGTGGATGCGCAGGGCAACATCGACTTCCTCGATGAGAGTCTCTGCGGCAACGGACGCGCCGTGGTGCGCATGGACAAGCTGGCCATCGAACGCGAGGGCCGGCTGATTTCCATCGCGGCGGAATCCATCAACCTGCCGAGTCTGGAGAAAAACGACGCGCTGTGGTTCGCATTCATCACGCGGCGCAACACCATCATGCCGTTCTCGCAAATGCTCACGCCCGAGCAAGGTGTGCTGGCCTATCTCTTTGGCGAATCCACCCTGAGCTTCGCCGCCAATCCCGAGAAAGCGGGCGACTCCGTGCGCATCGTGGGTACCGACGACTTCATCATCGGCAGCCGCGGCCGCAAGGTCAACCGCTTCTACGACATCATCATGAAGCTGGTCAACCGCTTCCCCGGCCAGGTGCATTTCCGTCTGTACAACACGGGCGGCATGGGCGAAATGATCGAGGAGTACGAAGAGCGCGGCGTCGCGAAAAAGCGTCTCGTGCGCAAGGCCGAGCGCGTGCCTCTCGAACTCATGGCGGCGGTGCAGCGCGGCGATTTGCGCGGCACCAACAAATACGAAAAAGGCGTGCTCGGCACCATGTCCATCGTGGAGGCCGACGGTCGGCGCATGGACGAATGGGACGTGCACAAGCTGTACACCAACGAGCAAATCGACGCGTTGATCAAAGACATCATCCAGGGTCGCCGGGCCTTCCTCGAGGAAATAGCGAAGGAGGGACTGCGCCCCGAAATCGTGGCCGCCGCCGAGCGTTCCTTCCGCGCCATGGGCGATACCACGGTGCGCAAAACCGGCGGCAGCATGGTGTCGATGCACGCGCCGTCGGCTCCCGAGCCGCGCGTGGTGGTCAAGCACGACGAGCCCGTGGCGCGTCCGCGCAAGCCGGGCGTGTGGCGCTGGCGCTGAGCCGAAGTACGGCACGAACAGATACCGACAAGCGGACAGGGTTGCGCCACAGCCCTGTCCGCTTTTTTTCCACACCATCCGCTCGTTGCGCGGCGGGCAGGGGCCGCGCCGCCATGGAGCAAATGGAAGTCGAAGCACGAAAGCGTATTTTTTTCCTATGAAAACCAACGCCATACGCATACTCGAAGCCCGGTACATCTCGCACGAAATCATCACCTACGCCTGCGACGACGAGCACATCGATGCCGTGTCGGTGGCGCAAAGCATCGGCGCGCCGGAAGAGCAGGTGTTCAAAACGCTCGTGACCCGCGGAGACAAAACGGGTATGCTGGTATTCTGCATACCGGGAAATTTCGAATTGCATTTGAAAAAGGCCGCCACGGTGAGCGGCAACAAGAGCATCGAGATGGTGCGGGCCAAGGAACTGCTGCCGCTCACGGGCTACATTCGCGGAGGATGTTCGCCCGTGGGTATGAAGAAACCCTTTCCCACATGGATCGATGAAACCGCGTTGCTGCACGAACGCATTTACGTAAGCGCCGGCGTGCGCGGAACGCAGATGTTGCTCGATCCGCACGATTTGCTGCTGCTCGTCGACGGCGCCTTCGCGGATCTCGTCTGAGCGGCCACGCCGCACCGTGTTGGGACTTGCGCGGTGAAAGCGTAGATTGAGGTTATGTACCCCAGCCATGGTCAATGATATGAAGCCCAAACGCGTACTCGCCATCACCATCGGCGCGCTGATAGCGTTGCTGATACTGCTCGGCATGCTCTCGTCTTTCCTCACCGATATGTGGTGGTTCGATGATGTGGACTACGGTACGGTGTTCTGGACGAATTACGGCACGCAGATCACCATGTGGGTTGTGGGATTTGTGGTCTTTTTCCTGCAATTCGTATTGCACTTGCGCGTGAGTTTGAAATCCGAGAGCAATCTCACCGTGGATCCTCGCTTGCAGGCGGTGATCGATGGCTTCGCGAAAGTCATTCGCTGGCTGGTGTACGGCGCGGCGGTGTTCCTTTCGTTCATCATGGCGAACATGCTGAGCGGCACGTGGATGGACGCGCTGGTGTTCCTCAACGCCGAGGGATTCGGCATGAGCGATCCGATATTCGGAAACGATGTTGCCTTCTACGTGCAGCAGCTTCCCTTCATCTCTTCGCTTGTCAGCTGGCTCATCGGGGCCACGGTGCTCACGCTCATCGGCGTGGTTCTCGTGTACATCGTGCGGCAGGGGGTGTCCTTCGCTTTCGGCCGCATTGCCATTTCGGCCGCGGCGCGCAAGCATCTTGCGGTGGTGCTGGCACAGCTCTTCGTGCTGGTGGGCATCGTGTATTGGCTCGGACGCTACGACATCCTGACGTCCGACCGCTCATCAAGCTTTTTTGGCGCGGGCTACACCGACGTGTATGCGCAACTCCCCGCCGCCTGGGTGATGGCACTGATGTCGCTCGCCACGGCGGGCGTGCTGGTGTACACGTTGTTCGCGCGGAATTTCAAATTGCTGCTGCGCTGGCTCGGCGCCTATTTCGTGCTCGCCATCGTGGCGGGTGCGCTGCTTCCCGCGCTGGTGCAGCAGTTCATCGTGGATCCGAACGAGCAGAGCAAGGAATTGCCGTACATCCGGAACAACATCGAGTTCACGCGCTTCGCCTTCGATCTCAACCGCGTTGAGGAAAGGGCCATGAATCCGCGCTACAAAATGATGTACGACGACATCGTGTCCGACAGCGCGACCATCCGCAACATCATGCTCTGGGATTACCGCCCGCTGGCCAGCACGCTGGACCAACTGCAGG
>JAMIQH010000264.1:0-5420 GCA_035914695.1 Bacteroidota bacterium
GTTCACACCCACGGCCTATGCGCTATCCGGCATGGGCGCGATTCTGGCAGGCACCATGCACGCGCCGCTCACAGGCATCATGATTCTCGTGGAAATGTCCAACGACTACACGATCATTCTCCCCGCAATGCTTACTGCCATCATCGCCACGGTGATTTCGCAGCGCTTGTTCCGCGATTCGATTTACACCTGGTCCATTCGCGCCGACGACCGGCAAATCGGTTCCTTCGCCTACATTCCCTTACTCAGCGCGGTAACCATCGAACAAATCGTCGAACGGGGACCCGCCCATGTGCAACCGCGCACAAGCATCCGCGATATTATTCTGTTATTCGAGAATACCCGCCACGAAGCGGTATTGGTGCTCGATGAAGAGCAACGCTATCTCGGATTGATCGAATTCGAGGACGTACGTAGCTTCATCGCACAACAGGATATGCTGGAAGGATTGGTGGCCGCGGATGTGATGGTCACGTCCATCAAACCCGTGTACGAGGATACCACGCTCGATGTGGTGCTGAAAATGTTCGACGATTATGGATGGACAGTGCTCCCTGTACTGGCACCCGATGACAGCCGCGCCATCGGACTTGTTTCCGTGGGCGATGCGCACACTTACTACCGACGCTCGGTGACCCGCGAAGGGTGATCGCGGGCCAACCCCCTCATTCCAATTCTATTTTTCCAATGCGGCACACATGGCGGCCTCCCTCGAAAGGAGTATCCAGCCACAACCGTATCATCTCCTCGGCTACATCCCAGGAAATCAAACGCTGACCAAGTGCCAGTACGTTGGCGTCGTTGTGCAAGCGCGACATTCGTGCCGCCTCAGGTACCTGACAGGCAGCTGCGCGTATTCCCCTGTGGCGATTGGCGGCGATACTGATGCCAATGCCCGTACCGCAGATGAAGATACCGCGTTCGCATTCGCCGCTCAGAATCGCTTCGGCTGCGACATGGGCGAAATCAGGATAATCCACGCTGTCGTTCGAATGCGTGCCGAAATCCTTCCAGGAAAGACCGAGCGCATCAAGCAGTAGCTTGATGCGCTCTTTGTAGTCAAATCCACCGTGATCGGAGGCGAGGGCAATCATGCCGGAACTCCGCGTCAGGGCGTGACGCTGCGGCCAATCCAGCCGTAACAGTCCTTGTTGATCGAGTAGCTCGAGCCCTTGGGAATCTTGTTCACAAAGAGATCCTCAGCGGTCGGCGTCAGCGAACTCAGCGCACCGGAACGGCTGCGGGCCTGTTCGGTGAACTGCGGATCACGCGCGGCGCGCGAATACTCGGTTTGCGCAAGCAGATACACCATTTTATCGATCACTTTCATTTTGTCCCATCCACCGCGCGTGCGTTCGACACAGCGCTGCACAGCGGCTTCATAGGCCTGGGCAATCACCATGCGGGGAGCGCCCCAATTCGGATCAAGATCCGAGGCCTTCTCGGCGTACGTGCGGGCTTCGGAAAGCTGACCTTCCTGCAATACCGCGCGGGCAAGATTCATCCACGCTTCTTTGGATTGCGGATCGAGATCGGTCACCTTCTTGTAGGTTTTCGCGGCCTTGTCATAGTGGTTGGTATACAGATACGCCGCACCCAAACGCTCAAGATAATTGCGTACGGTACCGTCGAGAGCTACCAGCTTCTCAAAATACACCGCCGCGCTATCGTAGTCTTGCACCATTTCGTAGAAGCCGTTGGCGAGTTCATACAGCTTCTGACGATTGTCCGGATCGGCATAGTAGGCGTCGCGCAGAATGCCCACGAACTCCTCCGGATCGGTGATCAGGTTTTTCAACAAGGCCTGCGCAGTGGTGTTGTTTGGATCGCGGAGGATGATGGCCTGCAACACCGCAACGGCCTTCATTTTGAATTCCGGAATCTTGGAGTAGAGAATGCCCAGGCGCTCGAGGTAGTACAAGTCGGCGTTGGCGTAATCGCCCTTGATGGCCGCCTCGTAGGCATCGATACCTTCCTTCTCCTTGCCGCTGAACTGCCGCTCGTACTGATATCCTTTCTGCAGGTTGAATTCCGCGGCGCGATCCGGGAAGGTGGCGATGGCCTGATCGTAAATGAAAATGATCGTATCGCCATAGGCCTGTTTGAGTTCGGGATTGTCCGTGCGCGTCGCCAGTGTATCGTACAATTCCACAAGCTTGCTATGCAGCGTTTTGAATCGCGACTGATCAAGCCGCATTACTTCCCAGCCATTGCTTTTGGCGGTTTTGAAGTCACCGGTCTTGAAATTTTCGAGAAACAGACTCCAGTTTCGCCGCAGCAACCTCTCCGTCTCCTCGTTTCCACCATTCTGCTGCGCAAACAGTGGCGCTGATTGCAATAACAGCGCGAGCAGGAATGTGAACGTTGCGAAACCCGACATGAACCGACGCATGATATCCTCCAGATACATTGTCGCGACACCTAGTCGCGATGACGAATAAACCACGATTCTCCGACGCTGACTGTCATCGACAGTCGAATAATGCTACCTGTGTCGTACAAGGGACTTTCTTCGGTGCGGCGACCCCAGGAGAGGGCGACATCGGCTCGACTGCCGGCAAAAATCGGGAACCCAGCTCCTGTTGTGATGTGGTACTCCTGCACGTCGTTTCCTTGCAGCGTAATGTATGGTTGGTGCAGCGAGAAGCCGAGACGGAAGGCGGTTCTACTGAGTGTGCGCGATCCGATGTCTTCTTTGAACGGCATCCACTCGACACCTGCATTCAGATTGTACGAATTGGTGAGTTCACTTTGTTTCCCATCGAAGATTTCCGCACCAGTCCAATCGCGCGTACGATAATCCACGGCGAAGAGCACAGTATTCGTCGCCTGCCAGGACAGACCGAACGACAACTCGGTGGGAAGCGTCTGCGTGGCGCTCGCGCCGCTGACGGTGGAATCCTCAGTGCTGTATTCGAATACCAGATTGCGAGCGGCGTTGAGCGAAGTCTTCGGCGAAACAGCCGCTGCGAGCGTCACGCCCCAGGGCAAGCGGGCATTCAATCCAAATAACAGACCGCTGCCGTTGTGATTTGTGGCGCGTCGCTGCCTGCTGTCGAAAAACTGCGTGTTGTCGAACGCAAGCTCCCACGACTGTTCAATGGTGCCGAAGTAGTACTGATATGCCGCACCGATGGAAATACCCTCGACGGGTTCCACAGCGGCACCAACGCGAAATTGTGAAATTCCACCGCTGCCTTCGTACTGCACGGTGTAGCGCTCCTCGTCCAGATAATCCACTCCGCTGGCTTTGTAGCTCGAGCGGCTCAACGGAAGAAGCCCCGTCGCGAGGCGGAATCTCCAGGCCTCGGACAATGGGATCACCAACTGGAATCCATCCACGGCGCCATTCGACACGGATGAGGCGTCGGTGGAGAAGGAGAGGTGCTCAAAAGACAGGCCCATTTCCAGGCGAAGCTGATCCAATGACGTCCAGGACGCGGGATTTGAAAGACTGATATCGTAAGTCGATGGCAGTGCCAAGCCCGCGCCTCCCATGCCGCGATGGCGCGCCGTGGTCATCGATTTGATTTCGCCAATGCCGTAGCGCGACTCGACGGTTCCCCCATGCTGTGCCAGCGCGGGCATGGCTGCGAGCACGAGCAGAAGGGTAAGCAATGCTGATTTCATACGCGTCACGGCTGCGATGTGTAGGTGATGAGGAGCCGGGGGCGAAGCGCCGCAGCGGCGTCGGCGTTGTAGAACACGAGACGGTCAAGATCACTGATTTCGGAAATCTTCACCAAGGTGAGGCCCTTATTGCCGCGGCGATTCACCCATTGCTGCACCAAGCGCGTCAGCGTGACACCCTCGGCGATCAGCACGTCGGGATTGTCGCCATCAATGCGGGATACTACCGGCGTGGTGTTGATCGTATTCGTTGTGCTGTCCACTGTTTCGTACACGATCAACGAATCCTGACCGCGGTAAAATTTCGTACTGAGTGCCCGGTCGATGTGCAAATACAACTTCACATTATTGACAACACTTGCTGGCGGGATGGCGTCCACATCGAAAAACAAATGACTCCGTGCGGCCGCGCCACCCTGCAGAATGATGCGCTGCGCGGGCACCGAAGATGGCCCGGTGGCGACGTAGGTGTCTTCAAGCAGCAAGCCACTGATGGTGTCCAGAGTGCCGTTGAAGTCCATCACGATCTCCAGCTTGGGTGGTGTACCACCTTCTGCGGAATGAAACGCGCGCACCACTCCTGAAGCTGTGGCGGTGAGCTGTACGCCTCGGATGTCGAAGTAACTCTGATCCGTCATCATGCGAAACCACGTGCGTATCAACGTGGAATCGACAGCGATATCCACCGAGTCCGCGTCCCCGAGGGTAACAGAAGCACTGCCAACCACAGCGGGCTTGGTCCGAAGGTTGACGAGACTGTCGGACGTAAACGTGAACGAACTCCAATAGGACGTGATTTCCCGCAACTCGAGATTCATCGTGCGGGATTTCTCGCCGATCGCATAGGACTGCGTGTAGAGACGCAGACGCGCGGAAACAATGCGTCCACTGTCGGCGATGGTGCTCGGAAAAGATTGCCAGCGCAACAGGGCCTGAGCGGAGAAACCGTCGGCCTCTCCCACCGAAAGCGAGGGACTGGTCGCTGCCGTGATGGGCAATGTATAGGAGCGCCCGGAAATGCGCGCGCTGTCGTTGGCGGTATCGTAGCGTAGGGCGTTGACCAAATCTTCGTCTGGCAACAATCCGATACCTGTGGGGTCGGATTCCTGTTGGCACGCCACGGTCAGGAGAAGGGGAAGGGCGAGAATGCTGATGTATTTGCGCAAATCCGTAGTGGTTCTATGTGACTCAGAGACCTCTGGCGTGGTCCGCTGCTGATACCAGAAAAGCAAAATACACCTGTCCATTCATTCCCGGCAAGGGAAAATCCCTTGACACAATCCGGAAGATGGTAAGGGATCGTGAGCACAATGTTCGGGTACCGTTATTTTTTCTTGAGCAACTGCTTGTACAGCTCGATGTATTTCGTCGCGGAGGCGTCCCACGAATTATCCTTCGCCATGGCACGTTTCATCGCGGCTTTCCATGCATCCTGTTGCGCATACATCTCCACCGCGGCCTTGATCGTTTTGAGCATGTCCTTCGCATTGTAGCGCTCGAACACGAAGCCCGTGCCGCCCTTGGGCTTTGCGAGCAAATCCTCGACGGTATCGGCAAGTCCACCAGTTGCACGCACACTGGGAAGCGTCCCATAGCGCAGACTGTACATCTGATTCAGTCCGCAGGGCTCGTATTTCGAGGGCATGAGGAACATATCGCTGCCCGCCTAGATCAGATGGGCAAGTTCCTCGTCGAAGCCGATATGCGCCGCGAGTTTTTTCTTGAATTTTTGCGCGCCCTTGGTGAACATCTCCTCGTAACGCTTCTCGCCCGAGCCGAGCACAACCAAC
>JAMIQH010000265.1:0-15158 GCA_035914695.1 Bacteroidota bacterium
AGCGTCCGCGAATTGCGAAAGAAGATTACCAGTCACTGATCACACCCCGGCATTGACGAACAACAAGGATCACATCGTGGAAACATTTCAGACCACTCTCGGACAGGCGAATCCTGTCTCCATAGCCATTTTTTTCGCTTTCGTCGCGATCACGCTGGGTATCACCTACTGGGCGGCGAAGCGCACAAAAACCACGTCGGAATTCTACGCTGCCGATCGCAGCATTTCCGGCTTCCAAAACGGCCTGGCATTGTCCGGCGATTACATGAGCGCCGCCTCCTTCCTCGGTATCGCCGGCATGGTGGCGCTCAAAGGATACGATGGTCTCATATACTCCATCGGCTTTCTGGTTGGTTGGCCGCTGGTGATGTTTCTAATTGCCGAACCCCTGCGTAATCTTGGCAAGTTCACCTTCGCCGACGTGGTGGCGTTCCGCCTGCGGCAGAAGCCCGTGCGCATCGCATCCAGTGTCGGATCGCTCATGACCATCGTGTTCTACCTCATCGCGCAGATGGTGGGCGCGGGTTCGCTGGTGCAAATTCTCTTCGGCCTTCCGTACGAATTCGCCGTGATCATTGTCGGATTGGTGATGATCGCGTATGTGACGTTCGGCGGCATGCTTGCCACAACGTGGGTACAGATTATCAAGGCGGTGCTGTTGATCGGTGGGGCAACGTTCCTCGTCATCATCACGTTGGCGCAATTCAACTTCAGCCCGGTGGAGCTTTTCCGTCAGGCCTCGATGAAGTATGGCGATGCCGTGCTGAGTCCGGGCGGTTTTGTCACCAATCCCTGGGACGCGATCTCGCTCGGCATTGCACTCATACTCGGAACTGCTGGGTTGCCTCACATCCTCATGCGGTTTTTCACCGTGCCGGATGCCAAGCAGGCGCGCAAATCCGTGTTTGTCGCCACCGGCTTCATTGGCTATTTCTACATTCTCACCTTTGTCATCGGCTTCGGAGCGATGGTGCTGGTGGGACATGATACGATACTCGGTGTCGACAAGGGCGGCAACATGGCGGCATTGCTATTATCGGAATCCGTCGGCGGGCAACTCTTCCTGGGCTTCATTGCTGCCGTGGCCTTCGCCACCATTCTCGCGGTGGTGGCCGGACTGACGCTATCGGGTGCGAGCACCTTATCCCATGACCTGTATGTGAATGTGTTCAAGAGCGGTCATGCCGACGAGGCCGGCGAGGTTCGCGTTGCGAAAATCGCGACGTTGTGTATCGGTGCCATGGCCATCATACTCGGGTTGGTATTCAAGGGGCAGAACGTGGCGTTCACCGTCGGACTGGCTTTTGCTATCGCTGCGAGTGCGAATTTTCCCTCCCTGCTCATGTCCATACTCTGGAAGAACTACACGACCAAAGGCGCTGTGGCAAGCATCATCACCGGCGCGGGTCTGGCCGTGGTGCTGATCGTATTGAGTCCCACGGTGTGGGTGGATATTATCGGCAACAAAACGGCAATATTCCCGCTGAAGAATCCGGCATTGTTTTCGATGTCGGCATCGTTCATCATGGGTATAGTGGTTTCGCTGCTCACCCGCGAACCTGATGCAGCCGACAAATTTGAGGATGAAAAACTCCGTACCTACCTCGGAATTGGAGCGGAGTAAGCGCCGCACAAGGTAACACGTGCACCTCGTGCAATGATGTGGAAACGAGGGCGGGCGCGTTTCGTGTCCGCCCTCGATTCCGGTAGACTGAACGAAGCACATCACGAAATATCCATGGAGGCATTCATGATCAATCGTTACGGTTTGATTCTCGCGCTATTGCTACTCACCGGCGGTGTCGGCAGCAGGGCCTTTGCGCAGCAGGGCGGATCGTCGTTTGGAATCAGCTTTTCCGGCTTTGTGAAAACCGATGTGATCTATGACACCAGGCAAACGGTGAATTTGCGAGAAGGGCATTTCCATCTGTATCCCGCGGCAGAGCTGAAGGATCGTGACGGAGTGGACATCAACGCCAATCCTTCGCTCAATATGCTGTCGATACAAACGCGTCTCCTCGGCAAGATCACCGGTCCGGATGCTCTCGGTGCCGCAACATCGGGTGTGATCGAGGGTGAATTCTTCGGCCACAGCGAAGGAGACATCAATGGATTCCGCTTGCGTCATGCCTATCTCGCACTGAAATGGACGAATACCTCGTTGCTCATTGGTCAGACCTGGCATCCCATGTTCATTGCCGAAATGTATCCCGGAGTTGTGTCGTTCAACACCGGCGTTCCTTTTCAGCCATTCTCCCGCAATCCACAATTGCGGCTTACGCACAGTATCGGTGATCTGAAACTGATGGCGGCCGCTGTGGCGCAGCGTGATTTTCAGAGCATGGGACCGGATGCCACCGGTGCCGCGGTAGGCAGTAGCAGTTTTCTCAGAAACGCCGGCATTCCGGATGTGCAGTTGCAGGCACGCTATGCGATGGGGAAGAGCTTTATCGGCGCAGGCGGTGGATATAAATCGTTGCGTCCACGGTTGATGACGTCCAAGGGATATGAGACCGACGAGTCCATTTCCAGCATGGCAGCCATGGCTTTCGCCAACATCGACGCAGCTCCGTTCACCATCAAGCTGGAGGGAGTATGGGGCGGCAATCTCACCGACCTGGTGATGCTCGGGGGCTACGCGGTAACGTCAGTCGATACATTGCGCGGTACTCAGGAATACACTCCATTGTCCTGTTATTCGCTGTGGGGTGAGGTGGTATACGGCAAGGAACTGGAGCTTGCGGTCTTTGGCGGATACACTGAAAATCTTGGAGCGGACGATGTTGTGCGCGGTGCGTACTATGCGCGCGGCAGCAACATTCACCATGTGCTTCGCGTGGCGCCACGTGTGGCCTGGACTATCGGCAGCATGCGTCTCGCGGCCGAGGTCGAGTACACCGCCGCCGCGTACGGCACGGTGGTGTCTTCGGAGAAAGCGAAGGTGGAGAACAGCACAGAGGTGTCGAATCTCCGGCTTCTCTTCGCGGCGTACTACTTCTTCTGAGCCATCGTCGCGCCACGTTCCGCAAGCGAACATAGCACACATACCCCAACCGCCCGCCGTGTCATCTCCATTCCGGAGATGCGGCGGGCGGCATGAATTTCGGGGGGCGGCATTGTCGCATGGGCGGCAAGGAGGGCGAACACGTAGGTTCGCCCGATTGGGGCTATTCTGCTGGTGCTGGCGGGGGGATGGTCGATTCGGCTTCAGGTGTGGCGTAGTAGCGGTTGGCCCAGGCCATGTTGCGCGCTTCCGCGGCTTCGAGGCGAAGGAGGTAATCGCGGAAGCGCTGTTCGACTCCATGCAATTCTTCGGCGTAGGCGGGTAGAAGCTTCACTGTGGCGAAGGAGACCTGCAGGATACGGGGCAGGGAGTAGTCGCCACCCATGCGTGTTTCGTTGGCATCGAATTCAGCGAGAGGGAAATCAAGAACTTCGAGCACATAGGCGGAGGGAGGGAGTCCGACGAGCGCTTGTCCGAATTCCTCCGACTCCGGATCGAGCGCAAGTAGTTGGAGGATTTTGGATTCGTACACACGCACTTTAATCCACAGCCCGAGATTGAGCGCGGGAGTGTACAACAGATCGTCCGGATGAACGATGATCTCATAGCGATCATCGCTGCTCGAGGCGCTCATGCGTGAGAATGCCTTTTCGAATGACCCAGCCATGGCCAGTTGACCGATATCGCATAGTCGTGTGGCGGTAAGCGGATCACCCTGCTTCACCGAGTTTGCATCGAGGGTACTCAGCAACGTGCGCGCTTCGTTGAATTGACGCTCGCCGATGAGTCGGCATGCCTCAACGTAATCATCGTGCGGATTGCCACAGCCACCGAACATGGAAGCGAGCGAGAGGCTGATGGCGGCGAAGAGAGGAATAGACAGGTGAAGGAGGCGCATCATGATCACGAATCCCGCTGTGAAAGGATACGATAGCTTACGCAGTTTCCTGCGGAAAATCCAGACCTGAGCATGCGAATAGTTGGTGAATACGTGGCGGAGTTTCTTGTTGCAGGCGACACCGAAGGCGATTCCGTCGCAGAAATCAGAACAGTTCTCGCGTAGCGTGTATCAATCGCATCCGATTGGTGAACTCTCCGGGGTTGCCCTGCTCCACGTCGCCTTACACAGAACGCGCGGTACAGTGACTCTGCGGGAAATGAAAAAGCCCCGACGGATCGGAGCTTTTGCGGAGAGGGAGAGATTCCGCCACGGGCGTCCCTTTGGGAGAACTCGCGGTACAGTATCGCCGCGGGAAATGAAAAAAGCCCCGACGAATCGGAGCTTTTGCGGAGAGGGAGAGATTCGAACTCTCGGTACAGTTTAACCCGTACGACGGTTTAGCAAACCGTTGGTTTCAGCCACTCACCCACCTCTCCGGGGAGCCCAAAAGGCTGATTTCAAAGGTACAACACCATTCAGAGAAAAGCAACAGTTTCCGAAACGACGCTCATCCCCGCGGTCGCTCGGAATGCAACCAAGGTCAATACCGGATTCCCACACCGATGAACACAGTGAATGCGGACCAGTTGACATACGTTCTCGTATTGCTGCCACTTGTGGAATTGTGGCCTCGTATGTTCAGTTCGCCGCGAAAAAACAGTGTTGCGCTGGCAAGGTACATTCCACCCGCACCAATGCTGTATATGAGCGGGTGCTCTCCCTCGGAGGAATCGGTTTGAATGAGTCCAATGCCCGCCCTGAGATAAGGAACGAGCACGGAATCCACCGGATTGAAGGACAGCATGAAATGCGGAATCAACACCGCGGCCGCATCGGTCACCGTCGTTGTTTGCAGATCCGAAGCTTCTCCGGTCGAGATTTGCGCATTCAGGAAGCGATATCCGAGTTCCAGATCGATGGCTGTATGGCTCCCGGTGCGGATGATGTAATCCAGCGAGAGGTGATATTCCCGGATACGATACCTCGTGTACCAGGTATTGCGGCTGGCGAGGTGCTCGAAGTCGTTGGAAAAATTGGTGAAGTTCGCGCCCGCTTGAACCGCCATGCAGAAGTTTCCGGAGCGATCCTGCGAGATCAAGCTACTTCCCTGCAGGAGGTTGGCGACGGTAAGGAGCAGAATTGCGGCTTTCCTCATGAATCCTCCTGCTGATCGATACTGTGGGATGTGGATTGCCGTAGTGCGGCTCCATGGTTGCCGATCGAAGCTGCCGCTGATCGCAGCCGTAGTATGCTACTCCTTGGAGATGACGCACACGGGGGACTGATTTGCCGCGTATTGCCCGGACGGCATTCCGGCGTATCGCGGACCAATCCGGAAGGCGGTGCATTGCCAGCATTCATAACGACACAATCATTATCGTTCTCGAAGCACTTCGTATCTCGTCACAGAGGAGCGGGAAGCAGTAATTCCGCTGCTTTCGTTGGCGGCGAGCCGAAGCAGGATTCAGCTTGGAGCGTTCCATCACCAGAGAATGCCTACGCCGAAATAGAAGTTGTACGCCGTCCACTCCACCTTCAGCGTGGTGTTGGAACCACTCTCCGCCTTGTGCACACGGTAATTCACTTCGCCGCGGAGAAAGACACGAGACGCGAGGTAGTACATGCCGCCCACACCGAGACTCGCCACGAAGGCCCCCGCATCGCCCCGAAGATCCTCACCAAATGAACCGAGGGTGGGTGTCGTAAGATTGTCGGAGAAGCCCAGGCCGGCGCGAACGTAGGGAATCAGGGTCGAGTCGAAGGAACCCAGGGCCACCATGAGATGCGGTATGAAAGCGATGGCATAATCCCACACCGGGTAGCTCATATCATCGTACAGCTGCTCCTGATGGGAGTAGTGGAAACCGAATTCGAGTTCAATAGCCAGCCGTTCGCCAGTCCACCACGCGGGTGTAAGCGCGATGTGAAGCTCTCTGTAGCGATGCTGGCGAATGTCCCGGTAGCCGATTTGTGAAAAATCGACCATGCGATCCGCGAAATGCGCCGCCGCTTGCACGACCACGGTCACGTCTCCCGGCCGCATTTGCGCATGCGTACTCATCCCTGCAAAGAACGCAGAGATGACGATGAACAGAACTACGCGTTTTTTCAAGAGTGCCTCTGACATGGTTTCAATTTCGTGGCATGCGTGCGCCCGTAGTGCATCGGCTAGACTGTAAGGAAACAAAAGTCCCACTCGTTGTTACAGGAAGGAAGCGCGCCCGTGCCGGTGCTTGCGTGAGCGATTCGGATTGTATGGCCATTGAGAACAACACGAGCGCGAAACCAGAGAGTAGATGCCATTTTCCGTGGAGGGGATGCCGACCCCGCGCTACAGCGAGGGACGGAGGCGTTGCGTTGCCGACAACGGATCCAAGCCGTCGTGAACAGTTCGGCATGCTTCCGACGCTATCGCACCACCAGCATCCGTCGTTGATATTGGCCCGCACGCCGAGCAGCAAAGAGATACACACCCGGCGTGAGTGTATGTGTGTCGAGATGGAGCTGTCGTATTCCGGAGGTGCTTGCATGATGCGTGCCTTCCAGCGCGATGCGGCCGAGAAGGTCGCGCAATTCCCAGAGCAACGGTCCGGCGTCGGCAGTGACCGGTACGGTAAGCGATTCGCCCGACACAACGGGATTGGGCCAGGTTGGTCCAATGCGTAACGAGGTGCGAGGTGCGGGGACTGCCGTGCTGGCGTTTGTGCTTTGCTCAAGTTGAAAGAGGTAACTCCGCATTTCCTGCGCTCGCACTGTGTCTACGATGTGTGTTCCGGACAGTGCGGTGATGGGCGTTTCGATGTGTGTGACGCGTTCCATGGACTTCAATTCTCCCGTCGCTCCAGCTAATTCGAGCTGGGTGTCTTGATTGGAAAGATTCCAGACGCGTGCCAGTACGCGATGCATGGGTTCATCCTCCGCGGGTTTGAACGCCCAGAGCAGAAGCGAGGAATCCATATCGTGTATCAGGCGGTATTCGGATTCGGGGAGTTCGCCGCTTTGCTCGAGAAACGCTGTCGCGAAGGGATGCTGATGCTCCAAAGCGAACCGCATGGCGCCTGCGGGATGGTATGCAGTATGCGCGCGTAGGGCAAAGCGCTGCATCACCTCTTTATCGCCATCACTCCAGTGAATTCCGAGATGCGTGCCATCGACCTGTCCGCCAAGGAGAACGCGTATGCGGGCGGATGTGGTATCGAGCGTCTCGGCTGTGCTGGCGCCACGTTTCATGAAGTAGGCATCGGCATTTGAAAGAGTGATTCCTCCTTCTTCACCGGACATGTCGGCAACATGGTTGAGCGTGAGCCAGTCGTAGCGGGCATTGCGGCGGGCGTAGTGGCCACGGGGTTCGTAATCGGCACGCAGCACTGCCCCAACTTCCTCGTGATGCAGCACGGGCGTGCTGATCGCGAAAGGGAAATCCCAGAGCGGTACGCCATCGAGGCCCGAGGTGATGTGGTTGTCCATCTCCACATGTCTGCTGTTCCGATACACGGTGATGCGTGTGTTTCGGGTGAAGGGTTGATCGCATCGCACGAGCACGCTGAGGGAAACCGGCCCTGCATGCTCAAGAGATACTGTTCCGGGTGAAGCGCCGAGATCATTCGCCATCCCTATTGCGGCATCGATCCAGTTATGCGAACCCAGGGTATGGTCGATGAAGCGACGGATTCCACCTTGCGGGCTGATTCCCACTTCGATCATGGCATTGACGATGGATGAGCCGTCAAAGCTCGCGGCCGGCTCATAGGCCTTGCCGGCGCCGGGGAGCAACTCGTAGCAGCGATACCCGAGCGCTGGAATGCTGTCAGCGAAAATGCGAAGCGTTCGTTGGCCATTGCGATTGAAGACTTCGCACGGTTTTTCCTCCATGCTGCGCAGATCGCGGACGTGCAATTCTCCCGTCAGATCCGCTGGGAGGGTAATATCGGCCGCCTGGGATCGCATCCAACCGAGAGCGTTGAACACATAGAATCGACGCGATCCGGGCGCATTGTGAATATGGCGTGAGAGTTCGACGCGCGCGGTGTCGAAGAGTCTACCCGCATAGTCGGTGACGAGAGCAGCCATGTTGCGCTGCCATTGCGCACGCGTGGCTCGACTGAATCGCCCATCAGCGGTCCAGTCGTGCTCCCAGTACAAGCCGAGGGCTCGCCACGCCTCGTCGCGCTCGTGACGACGTTCGCCCACGATATCGCGATATGGCTGAAGCATTACTGCCATGGCTTCGGCGCGACGCAGCAGGGAGAGCGCGCGTTTTATCATGGCCGAAGTCTCGGGCATGGAGGCGCAGAGTACATCCCACTCCGAACCGTAACTGCGAGATTCGGAGGGAAAGGCGTTGCCATAGGTGCCGAGCAGGTCACGGAAAAAATCCTCCTCGTTGGAAACGATCACACTGCGTCCGGGACGCGAGCGAGCATCGGCGGCACGAACGAACGCGTTGGTCATGGTGGTGAAGTCGTCCCAACCCGCGCCAAACATACCTGCGATGCGCCAGGGATACTGTGGAGTTTCGCAGAGCGCGTCGGCCACATCAACTGCGGCGAAGGGATCGCGCGCCTCTGCGTATCCACCCACACTGGCATTGCCACCGGTCATGGACTGCCATTTCATCAATACACGATTCCCGTCGAGGCCCGTATACCAATACAGTTCGTGCTCGCGGTGTTCGAGGTCGGGGACTTTGGACGAACAGCCGCAGACGCCACGCCAACTGAAACGCGCACCCGAGCCGCTCCACAACGATGCGAGGCCCAGGGGCAGCGTCTGATTTTCCATGGCCACGACAAGAGGGAAGCGGAGTCCATACTCGCGCTCGAGCTTGCCGGGGTACAACATGCCGCGCAGCACGGCCTCCGCCGGCACGCCGCCGTAGCAGGACACGAGCGCGTTGAGCGGAGAGGAGATATGCCCACTGCGCACGCGGTCCATCAGCATAATGAAGCGTGATTCGGGCATGTTTTTCTGATATTCCCACAGCCACATCCAGCCATCGCAGTTCCATCGACTCTGACGTGTCGCAGGTAAGCCGTCGGTGGAATCAGCCAGCCTTCGGTAATACTCGAGTGTCTCGATGAATGCCTGTCGGTATTCCACTTCATCGGCGGTCCAGAGATAATCCGTGTGATCATCGGGAGCGATGTAGATCCTGCGCTCCGTATCCCGCGCGGTTGAGCGGAACTGCGCGATCGAGCTGGACGCGAGTAGGAGGATCAGAGCCGTTGTCAGCGAAAGCGTGCAATGCGGATGGAGAATTCGGACCATGGGGATCTGGTTATGTGATGTGTTGAACATACGCAGGGTGGAAGTGAATGGCAATAACGCGAGGTGATGCTCGAGGCGCGGGGATACACCGTCACTGATGGATTTAACGGACATCTAACATCCGCATTCCATCTTGCGTTATGGAATCCGCCGATTATTTGATGATAGCCGAGCAGGAAAGCGGTTGCTTTCGTCCGTTTTTCGTGGAATATTGCGGACGAGTCTATCGAGTAATCGCGTCCTTCCACATACTATTTCCCACCAACGAACAGGAGTCTCCATGAGATTCGTTGTGACCCGATTCTCCATGTTCTTGTGCGTCGCCGTTGTGCTGTCCCTTGCACAAGTGTCGGCGCAGAGCGTCACGACAGCGGCCATCAACGGCACAGTGCGCGAAGCAGGCGGCGAGACGCTGCCCGGCGCGAATGTCATCGCATTGCACCTTCCCTCCGGCACGAGCTACGGCAGCAGCACACGCGCCGACGGCCGGTACAACCTCCTCAACCTCCGCGTGGGCGGTCCCTACCGCGTCACCATTTCCTTCGTCGGTTATGAGACGAAGGTACTCGAAGACATCACGCTGGAACTCGGACAGAACCTGCGACTCGACGTCGGGCTGTCCAGCAAAACCGTCGAACTCGGCACCGTGGAAGTGACGAGCGACAGAAGCGCGATTCTGAGTTCCTCGCGCACCGGTGCGTCGCAGCATGTGGGAGCGCGGGAGATCGAGCGCTTCCCCACTATCTCGCGCAGCTTCCAGGATTTCACGAAGTTTTCGCCGCAGGTGTCGGGTAACTCCGTCGCGGGACGAAACAACCGCTTCAACAACA
Organism: Bacteroidota bacterium; assembly: GCA_035914695.1. GTDB lineage: Bacteria > Bacteroidota > Ignavibacteria > SZUA-365 > SZUA-365 > JAOSJT01. The sequence continues at coordinate 10,043 of JAMIQH010000265.1, forward strand.
TTCAGATTGATGGAACGCAGTACAATGATCTGTTCGGTCTCGGCGCCACGGGCACACCGGGCGGACAGGCGAACACGAATCCCATCAGCCTCGATGCCTTGCAAGAATTCCAGGTGGTGGTTGCTCCGTACGATGTCCGACAAGGACGCTTTTCCGGCGGCGGTATCAACGCCATCACGCGCAGCGGCACGAACAAGTTCGAAGGATCGGCGTATTATTTCTTCCGCTCGGAAGGCATGATTGGCGATCTGAATAGCACGCGGTACAACATTGTTCCCGGTACCGTCGGCCAATACAAAGACAGCACGGTGAAGTCGGGCTTTGCGAATTTCGATGAATACCAGGCGGGCTTCCGTATCGGTGGTCCGATTATCGAGAACAAGCTGTTCTTTTTCGCCAATGCCGAATTGACAAGTCGTGATCAACCCTACGAGAACATTGCTTTCACGCAGCGTGCGAATGGTGCGCTGGTGAATGCGATTGCGGATTCGGTGGGACAGGTCCTCCAATCCAAGTACGGATACGATGCCGGCGGTTTGACGCCGTTCACCGCACAGCGTCCGAGCACCAAACTGTTCGCTCGCATGGACTGGAACATTTCCAATAACCATCGACTCACCGTACGGCACAATTTTGTGGACGCGTACGATGACGTGTATCGGCCGAGCACTTCGGGTGTGTTGTTTGGCAACAGGAATTACCGCTTCAACAACAATGTGCACTCGTCGGTGCTGCAATTGAACTCGACGCTGGGCAACAACATGTCCAACGAGTTGATCGTGGGATACACGCGTATTCGTGATTTCCGCGAATACTTCGGCAATCCCTTCCCGACGGTAATTGTTTCCGATCCCCGTATTACGGGTGTGAGCATCACCGCGGGTTCGGAGAACTTCTCGGTGGCGAACAAGTTGGATCAGGACGTTTTCGAGATCACGAACAATTTCAGCATGTATCTTGGTGATCACGTGCTGACCATCGGTACGCAGAACGAATTCTTCAGCTTCAAGAATCTGTTCATCCGCGATTACTACGGGACGTACTCGTTCAACAGTCTGAGCGATCTCGAGCGCGGCGTGGCATCGCGCTTGCAGTACAGCTTCACGCGGCCGGGCATCGATCCGATGTTCGCGGCGGAATTCGGTGCGGCGCAGCTCGGCTTCTACGCACAGGACGAGTGGTCGTTGACGAAGACCTTCAAGGCCACGATCGGCGTGCGTGTGGACATTCCGATGATCAATGACAATCCCGCGTACAACATTACCGCCGACACCATTCGGTACAATGCGAGCACGCAAATGGCGCTGAGCAATCCGGGCGCGACCTTTGGTGTGCGCACGGATCAGGTGCCGGGCAGTGCGGTAATGTTCGCCCCGCGCGTGGGTTTCAACTGGGATGTGTTCGGTGATCGCACCACGCAGTTGCGCGGTGGCGCCGGTCTGTTCACCGGTCGTGTGCCCTTCGTGTGGATTTCCAATCAATTCGGCAACACCGGTGTGGAATTCGCACGACTGGACATCCGCACGGCGAGCAATGATACCATACGCTTCGATCCGAATCTCGACCCGCGCGATCCGGCATTCCTGAGTCGTGCTGGCACGGCCACGGAAATCAACGTGACCGCCGACGATTTCAAGATGCCTCAGGTCATGCGCTTCAATCTTGCGGTGGACCAGAAGCTGCCGTACGAATTTGTCGGAACACTCGAGGGAATGTATTCGCAGACCCTGAACGACATTTACTACCGCGACATCAACCTTGGCGATCGCAAGGAAACCACACCGCTCGGTTCGACACTGCCCGGTGGCCGTGGCGTGTATGGTACGTACAGCGGACGCAACACCACGCCGCTCACCCAGACGGGTACGTTCCGCAGTGGCCCCTTCACGAACGTGCTGTTGTTGGAGAACACTAGCGACGGGTATCAGTGGAATGTGAGCGGTCAGATTCAGCGGCAGTTCACCAGCGGGATGTTCATGAGTCTCGCGTACACCTACAGTGAAGCGCGCGACAGGAACAGCGGACTTTCGAGTCAGGCCGCATCGAACTGGCGCTTCAACCATACCGCCGACAGCCCCAACGATGTACCGCTTACGCGTTCGCTGTTCGACATTCCGCATCGTGTACTGGCTTCGTTGTCGTATCGCTTTACCTACGCAACAAACTGGGCCACGACGATATCGGTGTTCTACGAAGGGCGTTCCGGTACTCCATTCTCGTACGTGTATGATGGCGACGTGAATGCCGATGGTCAGGTGGAAAACGATCTGATCTACGTGCCCACGGACAGAAACGACATCGCCCTGGTGCGCGTGAGCGGCAGCAACATCACCCGCGCCGCCGAGAGCGTGTACGACCAGCTCGACGCCTACATTGCCCGCGATGAATATCTGAGCGAATTCCGCGGCAAGATCGTGGATCGGCTTGGTGGACGCGAGCCGTGGTGGGGCCGTTTCGATCTGCGTCTTGCGCAGGAAATCCCGAATCCCTTCGTGGAAGGTAACCGCCTCGAAATCACGCTGGATGTTCTCAACGTGTTCAATCTCGTCAACAGCGAGTGGAATCGTATTCGTTCGGTGCCACTGAATCGCGATCTCCTGCTGCGCTTCGAGGGTCTGGCCGCGGCCAACAACACGCTCGGAGTCGACGGCGCCGCGCTGCCCACGGGCACGCCGCTGTTCAGTTACAGCGACAAGAAGGATCCGTATCAGTTCGACGACCTCGCATCCCGCTGGCAGATGCAGCTGGGCGTGCGCTACTCCTTCTGATACACGGACGTATTGCGTTCGCTTACAGTACGGCGCGGCGGTGGCAACACCGCCGCGCCACGTTTACGATGTGGAACTCTTGTTTCATTGACGATGAGTAGCGAAATTGCTCTCGTTCATCATGAGGAGCTTGATGTGTCGAAAAACCAAAGTGTAAGCGTCCCGGAATCGAACGGGGGGAGTCAGCGCAACGCCCGTCTGTTCTCTGAGGATGATGTGAAGAGCGGTAACCAGCAATGGGCAGCGCTGATGGGCGATTCCGATTTCAGGCAGACAATGCGGCTGATTGTAGTAGCTACTGTTGGTGGAATATGGTTGGGATGGCTTCTCTTCACTGCATTGGCGGGTGATCGCGCGATTCCTGTTGTGAGTGCTTGCGCCTTGGCGACACTGGTGTTGTCGCTGGTACATGTTTTCCGTCATCGCACGCGCATTCGACAGGGACGATTGGACACCCAATGGCTCACAGTACTTCTCGGACCGTTCGTCCTGTGCATGAGCCTGAGTGCGATTGTTTATGGATTACTGATCGCTGTCGGATTACTGTGACGCGTGGGCGAGGGAGAGAACCATCGGGCTCGTCGCAACGCGATGTCGAACAGCAAGCACAATGTCCGAAGTGCCGGTTCGTCTCAGGAAAATGTTGCAGAAATTCATGGGTGGCGAGCACGAGCGCGCATTCGATTCTGACACCATGGGTTGACGTCAATACCCCGTGAGTTCCACGTAGCCACGACCGGAGAAGCCGGGGCCCTCGCAGCGTACAGCACCCTCCCAGTAGGTAACGGCGAAGGGCAGTTCCTGTCGCTTTTGTGCGGGAAGGACATCCAGTGTGATGTCGTGCGCTGGTATGACGATGCGCCATCCGGATGGATAGCGTTTTCCGCTATGAGAAGAGGTCCATTGATCTTGGATCTCAATTCGATAGTCGCCATGTCGAAGGGGAATGGAAGCGCCGTCCCGCGTGACAATTGTCCCCGAAGATGTACTGTCCGCGGTACCGTCATCGCGACGCATCTGATACAGCATGATGTCGCGTCCATCGTCGAGTTGCAGCGCGAACCAATCCCAGCCCACCTGTCCCGTGTCGAGCACGCTGCTGCTCCATTCGCGGTCGAGCCAGCTCAAGCCACTGACGGTGAACACTTCACCGAACAGCTCCACACGGCCGGTTGTGGCGAGGCGGGGAATGCTGTAATAGTAGGAGGCGTTTCCGGGACGAATGCTTTTGCGGCTCAACCCGCGATCGCCCTGCAGTACCGGCGCTCTGAGTGCGACGAGACGGAGGTCGAGAGCAACGCCATCCTGTTCGGCGGTGAGCACGGTGGTGTCGCCCTGCTGCCGCACCTGCCAATGCTCCACCCAGACGTGGAAGGGCGTTGCATCCGCTCCGGCCAGGCCAGCCGCTCCACGGGCGTAGCGTTCGAAGGGGTGGAAGCTCGCTCCATCGATATCGCTGAGCGCGAAATGGGCGAAGTACATGTCCCGCGTTCTCCACGAGGAAGCGCTGTCGCCGATGCCCTTCGTCGAAACGGGGGTGAGCGCGTTGCGGAAAAACGTTAATTGATATCCGAAATTTCTGCCACGAGCATCACGAAGATTCCCGGTGTAATACCACCACTCGGTCCGATATTCAGGATGCGGCCCATGATCCTCGGGGAAGCGGAACTCCCGAGGTGCGTATGCTCGGGCGAAACCCGTGGTGTCCGCCGTCCCGAGCGCGCGAGTCAGTACGGTTGCGGTGGCATCCTCGCTACGTCCACCGCAAGCCGTCAGGAGCCACAGGGCAAGGAATTGCGCAAGCACGACACCCACGATGCTTAGCAGGGAAACGGAGCTTCGAAGTGGAGCAATTTCGAAGACGAGGAATGATGCAAGGCGTGAAAGAATTGGCATTGCCATGTTCACTCCGTTCTCATCGCATCAGTAATGCGCAGGGCCGAAAAGCGCAGTGCCGGAAGTATGGAGGCAAGAAGCGCGGCGCCGATGGCAACAAGCATGGGCTGCACAAGGTCAGCCACGTCGATCGTGAGTTCCAGCGACCAACCAAAGGATCGAATATTGATGATATGCGTCAGCAGCCATGCCATTGCCATGCCCACGGGGAGGGAGTACAGCGCGGCCGCCGTTCCCAACACGGCGCTTTCCACCACGAGCAGACGACGCAACTGTGCCGTGGTCATCCCGAGCGAGCGCAAGAGACCGGCTTCGCGACGCCGATCGAGCTGCTGTGCGAGAAGCGAACTCAACACACCGATGAATGCGACCACCGCCGCCAGCAACTGCAGCGCGAAGGTGACGGTGAAGGTTCTGTCGAACATATCCATGGCGGCACCACGCAGACCTTG
>JAMIQH010000266.1:0-3696 GCA_035914695.1 Bacteroidota bacterium
GGCTGCGATGGCGCTGTACAGCGCGCCGAAGGCGAAGTTCAGCGCGAGACGCGTGGTGGGATGCGCCGCGCTGCGCATGTTCAAAATCCAATACGACGCCCAGAGAAGCGACGAACCCAGGGCCAAGGCGATGCCGAGACCGTTGCTGCTTTCGAGGGAAGTGAAGTTGCCGCGCGTGGAGATGACAACCACGCCGAGCAGACTGAGCAGCATGGCCACGATATCCTTGACATGTAAACGCTGCTTGAGAAACAGCGCAGCCATAACCGACAGCACGATGGGCCAGGTGTAGTTCAATGGCTGGGCCTGTTGCGCTGGCAAGAGATCGTAGGCCGTGAACAGCACGAGGTAATACGCGAAGGGATTGAGGAGACCCATCAGCGCGGACGCCGCGACGTCCTTTGTGTGCAACGAAGTGAAATGGCTCCACGGACGCGGCAGCAGTGCGAGCAGCAACACCAGCAGCGACGCGAAGGAGGAATACAGCACGAGCTGCATCACCCCCACCTCGCCGAGCGTGAGCTTGAACGCCGTGGCCACCGTGGACCAGCACAGCACCGATGCCAGCGCGAAAAGAATTGCCCGTGATTGTTGCTTCAATGTGCATCGCCTCCAGTACGCGCGGAATATAGTCACGAAGCACGAAACAATGGTAAAAGCAGGATCGGATGTTTATCGCGCTCCCACACGAAGACGACATTCCTGCGCGTTTTCAAAGACTCTGCAATGCGCCGACACCGATTACCTCCCGCGACGACAAGCGAAGCATCGCGCGGGAAGCGCCGGATACTTCCTCCGCGCGCTCCTGACTTCGCCATGTTATCTGGGATCGCAAATGTATGTCATTGTTTTCAGTGACTTACGGGGATTCCGCTTGTGATTTGGGTGCTGCAATGGCGAACGCAGGCCGGTGGTGTCTATTTCACGAAACGACCGGGCTCGCGAGAATAGCCACCATTTGCGTCTTTGCACCGTGGCGTCTTTGCGTTGAATTCCCTTCCGACTTCAGGAGAATGGAACGCAAGGTCGCAGAGAAGCAGAGTCGCAATGAGACGGGAGGGTGTTGTCACGTTTCGCGATTCAATGCGCCTTCCGCAGCGAGGAGGAAATTGTGCTTCCTTACCGTGTCTCGGGTGCTGCAATGGCGAAGTCAGGAAGCGAAGCATCGCGCGTGAAGCGCCCGATACTTCCTCCGCGCCCTCTGTGCTCTCCGAGATCTCCGTGCCTGTATTTGCCGCGTCCTTGTTGGAAGTCTCCGTGATTTGGAAGAATTTACATGATCCGCCGGATCAACGCTCGTCCGGCCATCCATCATACCGTTACACGGAGTTCGCATGTCGCACGCGTCCATCACGCGCCTGGCCGCAGCGTGCCTACTGGCACTGCTGTGCGCCTCCCCCACCCTCGCAAATGCATCTTCCACCTCGCTGCCCGATTCGGTGAAGGCGCAGTCGTTCAAGCCCGGCGTGAAGGTCGGCGGCCAGTTCTTCATTTCCTACGAGGACGGCCGCGTGGGCGGCGCGCCGTACAGCCACTTCTTTATCAATCGCGGCTACATCAACGTGCGCGCGGAGATTACACCTTGGCTCAGCGGACGCATCACTCCGGATATCGCCGTGGACCGCGACGGGGACGGCGAGGGCGACCTGGAACTGCGGCTGAAGTATTGCTACATGCAGGCCGAGCTGCCGGAGTTCGCGTTGCTGACATCGCCGAGTGTTGAATTCGGTTTGGTGGGACGTCCGTGGCTGGAGTTCGAACAGAAAGTCAATCTGTACCGCGTGCAGGGATCGATGTTTCTGGAGCGTGCGGACATACTCAACTCCGCGGATTTCGGCGCGACGTTCAACGCGCTGCTCGGTGGCTCCATGCCCGATGAGTATCAACAGGAGATTTCCTCCTACGCTCCCGGGCGCTTCGGCAGTATCGCCATCGGTTTGTACAATGGCGGCGGTTATCACGCCATCGAACACAATCTGAACAAGTCGCTGGAATATCGCCTCTCGCTGCGTCCCCTGCACGCCGTACTTCCCGGCTTGCAGCTCACCTACGCGGGCGCTATCGGCAAGGGCAATGTGGAGAAGCAGGTGGATTGGACCATGCACGTCGCCTATCTGAGCATGGAGCATCGGGCATTCACCGTGGCCGCTACCTGGTTTACCGGCGAAGGAAATGCGAAGGGGAAGCTGCTCGACGCCGACGGTACGGCGCGCGATCAAAACGGGTGGTCGGCTTTCGCCGATGTGCGCATCCCCGGCACCCCGCTCAGCGTATTCGGCCGCTACGATCACTACGCCTGGGACAATGATCCGTCGGAATGGGAAGAAAACACGCTCATCGCCGGCCTGACCTGGCATGTGAACAGAAAAAACAAGCTGCTGCTCGACTACGAGCGCGTGAGCGACCGCGACGGCGAGGAGTTGTCGCATGCCCTGAAGCTTTCCGCGGAGTTGGGGTTCTGAGCGTGAACCCGGCGTGAATACGCCCACGCGACGCGCCAACTATCACGGCAACGACAGTGCGCGAAGAACGAAGCATGATCCACATACGACAAGCCCCGCGACAGTGCGCGGGGCTTGTGCGTTTGAGAACGTGTTGTGCGAAGTACGGCGGAGGTTACCGGACCGGGGATTCCTTTGTCAGTGCCGGACTCTGCGTCATACGCGAGCACCCTTCGTAGATCGTCTTTGAATGGAAAATGATCTCCTCGTACTCGGTGAGCAATTCGAGGAGGAGAAGCGACGTGCGCGTGGTCTGTTTTTCCTTCTTGGAGCGTTTGAGCTGCCGCTTGTCGGCCTTGCGTATGCGATCACGCACCTCTTGCGTTTCACGCTCGACAACTTCAAGGAGCGAGTAATCGCCGGCCTGAAGACTGTTGGAGACGATGCGCAGCTGTTCGTGCAATTCCTTCTCAATGGCGCGGATGTCCTCGATCTGCTCTTCTTCCAGCGCTTTATGGTTATTACTCACATGCGAATAAATCTGGGAGGTCATATCCCGGACGCTGCGCAGCAACAGGCGGAGAGAGCCCATGACCTCGGCGTAGGTTTTGTTTTCAATGGCGTCTTCGCGTTCCTCCAAATACGAGGTGCGAAGAATACTGGCCACCATTTGCTTGCCACGCTTGTTGAGATTTTTCGCATCCTCTCGCATTTGCTTGAGCGCGGTTCGATCCTCGGTGATCAACCCCTCGTTGGTGCCGCGGAGAATTTCGGCGGTACGGGTGATGATGCCACCGATTTCCTTCTTGAGCATTTCAAAGGCCTCTTCCTTGTTGTCGCCGACGACCATCATGCGGCCCGCTTCCTCACTGGCCTTTTCGCGCGAGCGATGCAGATGGATGCTGCGGAAGAGCAGCGCCACGGCAATTCCCACCAACACCAGCAAACCCGGAAGTCTGGTGAAATAAATGATAGTGGCGATGATCGCCGCCGCGGTGGAGGCGATGATGGCGGTGAAAAACCAACCACCGATCACCGTCAGCACACCCGCCACACGGTACACCGCCGAATCGCGTCCCCATGCACGGTCGGGCAGCGCCGTGGCCATGGCCACCATGAAGGTGACGTAGGTGGTGGACAGCGGCAGCTTCAGCGTGGTACCGAAAGAAATAAGCAGTGCCGATACGATGAGATTCACCGCGGCGCGAAGGTAATCGAAGGAGGGATACTCGCCGTTCGGATCGGGCTGCGGCTT
>JAMIQH010000267.1:0-35882 GCA_035914695.1 Bacteroidota bacterium
GGTTATCCCGCCGCCGACGCCACCGTGCCCAACATCAGGAAAAAGTCTCTCGACGACATCCTTCTCGTTCTGTAACGGAGTATGCGCATGCGATATCCCCGCCTCCCGCGATTGCTGCCCGGCTTGGTGCTGATCTCGACACTCCTCTGTGTCTCATCCTGCTCGCGACCCGAGGCGCGTAGCGAAGCGCAGCGCTGGAGCATGGTGCTCGACGGCGACTGGCGCTTCGCGGCTGATCCCGGCAACGTCGGCTTCCGGGCGGCATGGTATGCCGAAGGCGCGGACCGAAGCTCCTGGTCCGCACTGGCCGTGCCGGGGAGCTGGGATGTGCTGCGCGAACTGGGCAATTACGACGGCTTCGGCTGGTATGCGCGGCGCTTCGATGTGCCCGCGAAGCCCGGCGGACGTATCGCGCTGGTCTTCGACGCGGTGGACGACAACGCCGAAATCTGGCTCAACGGTACACGCGTGGGTGAGCACGCGGGCTATGGCGAACGCTTTTTCGTGGAAGTGACCAATGCCCTGCGCGTGGGTGCCAATGAAGTGGTACTGCGCATCGAAGACCTCGCGGGGCCGGGCGGCCTTGTTGGTGCCGTTACTGTGATGGAATTCGGGGAAGAGGAGGAGTTGATGCGCGGGAAATTCGCAGCAATGGCGCCCGTACGCAGCGCGGATTGGGTACTCGATGCGGTGATATACGAAATCTACCCGCGCAGCTTCTCGAAGGAAGGATCACTGCGCGCGATTGAACAGCGCCTTCCCGAATTGAAAGCGCTGGGTGTCACCGTGCTGTGGCTCATGCCCATTCATCCCGTGGGTGAAGTGAACCGCAAGGGCACACTCGGCAGTCCCTATGCCGTGCGCGATTACCACGCAGTGAACCCCGAATTCGGCAGCATGGAGGACATGCGCTCGCTGGTGGCCGCCACGCATAGGCACGGGATGCGCATCATCATCGATCTCGTGGCGAATCACACCGCCTGGGACAACCCGCTGATCACCGAGCATCCCGAATGGTACACAAAGAATTCCGCGGGGGAAATCATTCCGCCCAACGCCGATTGGCACGACGTGGCCGATCTGGATTACGCGCAGCCGGGATTGCGGAAGTGGATGAAGGACATGCTGCTCTTCTGGGTGCGTGACGTGGGCATCGATGGATTTCGCTGCGATGTGGCCGAAATGGTGCCGCATGATTTCTGGGTGGAAGCCATCCGCGCGTTGCGCGCGGTCAAGCCGGTGATGATGCTGGCCGAAGGTGCCGAACCCGAGTTGCACATCGATGCGTTCGACATCACCTACGCGTGGAACACCTACGACATATTGCGTCCGCTGTTCCGCGGCGAGGTGAACAGCGCCGATCTGCTCAATACTCTGCAACGCGAGCAATGGCGCTATCCACGCCGGGCGCCGCGGCTGCGCTTTTCCTCGAATCACGACAAGGACATGTACGACGCTCCCGCCGCCGCATGGTTCGGTGCCGAGCAAGCCCGCGCCGCCGCAGTCTTGGTGTCGCTGTTGCCGGGAATTCCCTTGCTGTACAACGGCCAGGAAGTGGGCAATACCACGCCCTTGCAGTTGTTTGAAAAGGTACCTATCGATTGGTCGCGCGACGAACACGGCTTCCGGCAGTTATACACCACCCTCTTCGAACTCCGTCGCCAGCATCCCTCGCTGCGCCGAGGTGAACTGCGCATGCTGCGCGCGAAAGAAGCGGACGCGTTGGTCGCGTACGCCCGCGAGCTTGATGGCGATGGCGTGATGGTGGTGGTAAACACCGGCTCCGCTCCGCTGAGCGCGCGACTGGTCAAGCCACTCGCGGTGGCAGGTACGCCGTTGCTCGTCCGCGGCGAAGTACGCCTGGAAGGCGCAAGCATGCACGTTGATCTTCCCGCTTTCGGATACGCTGTGCTCCGATAATACACGGATGGTGCCCGAGATGTACTGGACGCATCTTTCCTATCTTCTTGCCAACGGTATCGCGAGTGTCATCGCGCTGTTCCTCGTGGTCTATTTGTGGCGGCGGCGGTCGCTGGCTTCGGCGTTTTACCTCATGTTGTTGATGGCGGCGATCACGGTCTGGTCCGCTTCGGTGACCTTCGAGTACCTGGGCCAGTCGGTTTCCACCAAAGTGCTGTGGTCGCAGATCAGTTACATCGGCATCGTGTGTGTGGGGCCGCTGTGGCTGCTGTTTGTGATGCAGTACGGGGGACGTGGGGGGTGGTTCACGCGCGGGAGGCATATCGGATTGTGGGTTGTGCCTCTCATCGGCCTGGTACTGGTGTGGACCAATGGCTGGCACCAATGGATCTGGCCCAGGGTAACGGTACTGCCCGATCCTAGCTGGATGGTGCTGAAATACACGCACGGGCCCGGCGTGTGGTTGATCGCGCTGTACTCGTATCTCATGCTGTTCGCGGGAGCCGCGGTGTTGGTGATGACGGTGCTGCGCTCCACCGTGCTGTTTAAAAGCCAGGTGGTACTCTTGCTCGTGGCCGCCGTCATACCCTTCATCTCCAACCTCCTCTACTTATCGGGTATCGGAAGCTGGAACGGACAGGATATCGCCCCGCTGATGTTCGTGCTATCGGGTTTGCTGTTCACCGCCGGCATATTCCGTCTGGGCATGCTGGACATCGTGCCCGTTGCACGCGATTTACTGATCGAGGGATTGGTGGATGGCGTCTTCGTGCTCGACAATGCGGGGCGTGTGGTGGACCTCAATCCTACCGCAGCGAGGTTGCTTTCGCACAATCCCCGGGATGTCATGGGAATGCGTGTGGAGGAAGCGCTCGCATCGTGGCCGACATTGCTCGCATATTTCCAGCGGGGAGGCGAGTCGCATGAGGAAATCGAGGTACGCGACAATCTCTGGTATGATGTTCATGTCGTACCGGTGCGGGACAGGCAGGGCGTGACACGTGGTCGCCTGATGCTCTTGCGGGAGATCAGTAAACGGAAGCACGCGGAGTTGGAATTGCGGCGCTACACGCATGAACTTGAGCAAAGCAACGCCGAACTCGATGCCTTCGCTCACACGGTGGCGCATGATCTGCGCAATCCGCTCGCGGTGATTTTGGGATTGGGTTTACTTATGGAATCGCAAGAGGCGGTGCGCGAGGATGCCGATCTCGCAGAGCAACTGCAGTTCATGATGGAATCGGGCCGCACGATGGAATCGATCATCGATGCGCTGCTGCTCCATGCGCGCGTGCGCCGTGCGGGCGACGTGCCGCGCAATGTTCTGGACATGGGCCTGATTGTAAGCAAGGTGCGTGCGCGCCTGGAAGGAATGATACTCGAACGCCAGGCAAGGATCGACCTGCCCGAACTATGGCCCGAGGCCTATGGCTACGAAGTGTGGATCGAGGAAGTGTGGGTGAACTATCTGAGCAATGCGCTGAAATATGGTGGCCTGGCGGCGGAAGGGTTGGCCCCCGAAATCGCCGTGGGGTACGAAACGCTGAACGGGGGCGATAGTTATCGTTTCTGGGTGCGCGACAACGGCCCCGGTCTGAGCGAGGAAGAACGTGCGCGATTGTTCATCCCCTTTTCACGTCTGCACCGCAATATCAAGGACGGTCACGGACTTGGTCTCACTATTGTGGAGCGCATCATTCACAAACTCGACGGCGAGGTCGGCGTTGACAGTGTGCCCGGTGCGGGCAGCACCTTCTGGTTTACCTTGCCCGCCCCGCCAGTAGGGACGTAGAGATACGGTCTCCCGGATTGACTTGAGAGAATATTCACCAACGCAGTAGATTAATTGATTCTTCGTCAACATCACTCAAGAATTCATCTTCGGTTGCGTACATGAAAAAAGGAAAACGAATTTTTCCGTGGAGTGAAGTGGAGCTTCAACGGCGCACCGCGCTGGCGGTTCAATCGTATTGGCGAGCGCGGGGGACGCAGTCGAAGAAACAAGCGGAAAGCGGTGCAAGGGATGCAGGTCGAAGGAGCGAAGTGACCGGGGGACAACACCTCAACGCATTCTCGGAACTCTTGCAGGAGCTAATAATTCTCGCCGGATTCTGTGAGCATGAGATTCACTTGAAAAGCGGGGTTGAGCTTCCAGGATTCTATCGACCACTGAAGAAATGGGACATTGTGGTAGTACGCGATGATCGACTGTGTGCCGCTATCGAAATGAAATCCCAAGTCGGGCCGAGCTTTGGCAACAACTTCAACAACAGATCGGAGGAGGCCATCGGTAGTTCGGTGGATTTTTGGACGGCGTTTCGTGAAGGGGCCATGGGGATGCACCAACCATGGCTGGGGTACTTTCTGCTCGTTGAGGAAACGCGCAAATCCACCACTCCGGTGAAACTCGCAAAATCCGTATTCGAACCTCTCAAGGTATTCAACAACACATCGTATCTCCAGCGATATGGCATATTGTGCCAACGGCTTGTACTGGAGCGCAATTACAGTGCTGCGGCTCTCTTGGCTGCCCCTGCCGGGGGCGACGGAGTGTATAGCGAACCAGTTGAAGCACTTCAACTGATCGCGTTTTTAAAATCTCTCTATGGTCACCTTGCGGGGATTCAGTAGCATGTTCACGGAGCAACTTTTCCTGACGGATTGGCGGGACTTGTGGGGAGATGCTCTGCTGGACACAGCTCCAGGATCCGTGTACACAAAGCCGGAAATTGTCGAGTTGATTCTGGATCTCGCCGGATACGATCCACAGAGAAGCTCACTCATTGATCACCCATTACTCGAACCCAGTTGCGGAGATGGTGCATTTCTATCCGCCATTGTCCATCGTCTCATCCTCTCCATCATCCGAACTGAAGGATCGGTGACGTGGGATCATCCCAAATTGGAGAGCGCGATTCGTGCGGTGGATATAGATAGCCGTGCAGTCGACAATGCCCGAAGCCTTATAGTGGAGGCACTTAGTGAGGCGGGTTGCGATGATAGGAGAGCAAACTCGCTGGCGGCGTGCTGGGCGTCGCAGGATGATTTTCTTTTATCCCAAGAAACAGATCGTTTCGATTTTGTGGTCGGCAATCCCCCGTATGTGCGACTCGAGGACGTACCGAAATCCGTCCTGGCAGAGTATCGAAAACGATACTCCACGTTGACTGATCGCGCGGACGTTTACATCGCGTTCTTCGAGCGGGGTCTGCGGATGTTGACTTCAAAGGGCGTGTTGGCGTTTATCTGCGCCAATAGGTTCGCCAAGAACCAATATGGTGTTGAACTCAGGAAGGAAATATCGCGGTCATTCCACCTTCGGCATTATATCAATCTCGAGCACACGCAGCCTTTCGAAAAAAAAGTCTCCGCCTATCCCGCAATCATCGTGATAGACAAACAGCGAGGCAATCCAACACTGGCGGGCACGCTCAATGAACTTTCCGATGCCACACTGGAGAATATCCGACGCCAGACATCGGGCTTGCCGGTAAAATCAAAGGTGTTGGAAGTCTTCAAAACGTGGTACCCGGATGGCGCGCCATGGATTTCCACTGCCAGAAAATCAATGAGCTATCTCGAAGACCTGCGTCGCTTTCCGGTATTGGAACAATCGGGAGAGAGCACAACGATTGGAATCGGGGTTGCTACAGGCGCCGACGACATATTCATCCGCAACGGAAAGGATGATGCTGTCGAGGGGGACAGGCAATTACCGCTGATTTTAGCCTCGGATATCACACCTGAAGCGCTCCGTTGGTCTGGTCGTTACTTGTTGAATCCTTACGCGAATGGAGAAGCTCTTCGACTCGTCACAAAGCATGACGCACCGGGATTGTTGGCGTATTTCCATAAGCACGAACTTCGTCTGAAGGCGCGCCATACCGCCAAGAACAATCCTATACAATGGTACAGAACTATTGATCGCGTGTATCCGCTCCTGACGAACAGGGAAAAATTAGTTATTCCTGATATTCAGTCCGGTGGCGTGGTTGGATATGATTCTGGCGACTACTATCCCCATCACAATGTATACTGGATCACTTCCAATGAATGGGAGCTCCGTGTACTGCAGGCGATACTTCGCAGTAGCTATGTCACAGCGCAGATTTCGGCATTTTCCGTGCAGATGCGAGGTGGTAGTTTGCGATATCAAGCGCAATCGCTCAGGAAAATTCGCATTCCCAAGATGAAGTCCATTGATGCCGCTCTACGAAAGGCCTTGGCTGAAGTCGCCAGCTCACGAGATATCACTCAAATCGACGCTCTTGCCGAACATGCGTTCTCGATTTCAAGAAGACACATTCCGTAGAAGCGCGGCAGGGCTCTGCGTTTACAGTTCTCCCATCGCATAGCACCCTTCGTATACCAGCACAGCCGGACCTTTCAGCGAGAGCTTGTCCGAAACGTGCGCGGGGTCGGTGGGCGCGTACTCCGTGCGGGCATCGAAGTCGACGATCAGACAATCACCGCCGTGCGTACGGAGGGCGATCGGGGGTTGAATGCCGAACCGGAGATGCAAGGCAATGGCAGCCGCAACCGTGCCGGTGCCACAGGCCTCGGTTTCATCTTCCACACCTTTCTCGAAGGTGCGGATGGCCCATTCCCCATCGACCTGTCCCAACACGCTCACATTGGTGCCGCGGGGAGCGAAACGCTCATGCCAGCGCAGTGTGGTGCCGATTCGCCGCATGTCGAGTTCGTGATACGGCACGCGGAATTGCTCCGGAAGTTCGTCGTGGAAAAGCAACACGTGCGGCGCGCCCGTGTCGATGAACATGCACGTGAGGGCTCCTGTGTCGCTGTCCACGATTTCTGACCTGCCCACCAAGCGCGGCGCGGGAAAACTCAGGGTCACGATGCTCCCTTCCACGCGTGCGCTGTACACGGAATCCAGCACTTCGAAACGCATGACCTCGCCGGCAATGCCGTTCGTGAAGGCGAAGAGCGCCGCACAGCGTCCGCCATTGCCGCACATCGACCCGACGGAACCATCGGGATTGTAAAAGGACATGCGGAAATCCACACCCCGCGCTGCATCGATGAAAATCACCCCATCGGAACCCGCACCCTTGCGGCGATGGGAGATGGCGCGCGTGAACCGTACGCGCTCGTCGTGCGACAGCGCGGCCCGGCGGTCGTCCACGATAACGAAATCGTTCTGCGCGCCTTCGGCCTTGGTGAAATGAATAGTGTTCATGGCATCGAAAGGTACGATTTTTCTCCGTGTGGTGGAATTCCTCTCTTGCGCGACAGTTGCGATCAGATGAAGGTCTCGCACCATCCTGCCGAGGATAACCGGATAGCCGAGGCGATGTGGTGCGCGAGGGTGTTTCAGTCCGTATATTGTCCATGAACTTTAAGCACATCCGCGAGAGCCCAATCCTGGAAGGGGCCGGGTAACACTATGGAATCATTGCACGAATCCCTGCGTCGGCAAATAGAAGCTGTTTTTGGAGCGGATGCGAAGAAGGATACGCGCCTGCGCGACATACAGGCCGTGGTCTCCGCAACCTTTCGCGAGGTTGTGCGCGAACATCGCGAGCTGCGCTCGGCAGTGGAACGCGGTTCGCAACAATTGCTGCGCACCGCGGCGGATTTACGCACCATCAGCCGTAACATCTCGGACCTGTACCTGCGTTTGAATGCGGACTTCACCGTGGTCGAGATCGACGGCGCCTCCGAGTTGTTGCGCAAAGGTGCCTGCCTCATGCTCGGCCAGACACTCACGGCAGACAGTCCCTGCATGCGCTCCGAGACTGTGCTGCGCATGCTGGGCGAGGCCCGACAATCGCTGGGACCGGTGCGCGGCACCATGGACATGAGCATCGCCGACGGCACGCACATTCTCGATGTGCTGGTCATGCCAGTGGTGGACGCGCAGTTCGTGGTTTTTTTCAACGACATCACTGTGCGCGTGCGCAGTATCGAGGAGTTGCAGCGTCGCGACGTGTTGCTGCGCTCGGTGGCCCAAGCCACCAATTTGCTCGTCTCATCCGAAACCACGGATGCGGTGATCAACAACGCCTTGCGCATTCTTGGCGAGGCGGCGGAAGTGGATCGCGTGTACATTTTCCAAAACCACTTCGATGGCGGGGATGGCGCGATGCTGCTCAGTCAGCGCAATGAATGGGCGGGCCCGGCGGTGGAGGCGCAGATAGATAATCCGGATTTGCAGAACGTTCCATACGAACCGTATTTCCGTCGATGGCTGGAAGTACTCAGCGCCCGTAAGGTGCTCAAGGGCCTCATCGCCACCTTCCCCGAAGGTGAACGCGAACTCCTGGAGTCGCAGGGGATTCTCTCCATCATAGTTGTGCCGATTTTCTGCAACGAGCAGTTCTGGGGCTTCATCGGTTTGGACGATTGCCATTCGCACAGGCAATGGAGCGAGCAGGAGGAAGCCATCCTGTTGGTCATGAGCGATATTTTCGGCAGTATGCTTGCGCGCCGCGAAGTGGAACGCGTGCTGCAGGAAAGCGAAACGCGCTTCCGCTCTCTGTTGCAAAATCTGAGCGATGCCATCACCGTGCTGAGTGCCTCGGGCAACATTCTCTATGAAACGGTGGCAACCGAGCGCATGTCGGGCTTCAGTCTTCGACAGCGCATTGGTGGGAGCATTTTCCAGTTCATCCATCCGGAGGATGTGGACCGTGTCAAGAGCATCGCCGTGCGAGTGCTGGAATTTCCCGAGCATGAGGAGAAATTCGAATTCCGCCATGCGCATGTGAATGGCAGTTGGCTGACCATCGAAGCCATAGCCAAAAATTATCTGCATTTCCCTTCGATTCATGGCATCGTTGTGACCTCCCGCGACGTTACGGAGCGGAAAAAGCTCACAGGTCAGATCGGACGCCTCGCGCACGTGGTGGAATCGGTGAAGGATTTCATCGTCATCACCGACGTCCGAGGCGTGATCGAATATGTGAATCAGCCCGTGCTCGACCGCTTCGGCTATCAGTCCCATGAATTGATCGGGCAACAAGCGGGCATCATGCTTTCGCCGGCGAATCCGAGCAATCTCGGCATGGATTTATTCAAGAGCACCTTGTCCGGAAGCTGGAAGGGCGATCTGCTGAACATCACCAAAAACGGCGAGGAATTCTGGGTATACCTCACCACCAGTCTCCTCGTGCGCGACGGCATCCCCGTCGGCATGGTGGCTGTGTCCAACGACATTTCCGATCGCAAGGAAGCCGAGCAGCGACTGTTGCAATTCAGCGACTATCTCCGGCAGATTCACCGGCTGCACACGTCGAGTTATCAGCACTATCAGGATTTGTTCGACGATTATCTGCGCACCGGTTCGCGCATGCTCGGCATGGAAACCGCTCTACTGTCGCATGTCGACGGGGAGAAATACGAGATTCGTGCCATTGTCTCGCCCATACCCGATGTGCACCCCGGGATGTGTTTCGAAGCGAGTAAAACGTACTGCAATCGCGTCATTCACCAACGCGGCACGATGTACTACGATCATATCGGTGCCGATCCCGACATGTGCGAGCATCCGGTCTATCAGGAATTTCACCTCGAATCGTATATCGGCACGCCGATTATCGTGCGGGGTACCTTGTACGGCACGCTGAATTTTTCATCGATGAAAAGGCGCACGCAGGGATTTACCACCCGCGATGTGGAAATCATCGAATTGCTCGCTCGCAGTATCGGGTGGAATCTTGAGGACCAACTCCGCGAAGAAGAGCGCGATCGCGATGCCCGCGCCCTGCTCGAAGCCAAGGAAGCCGCCGAAGCGGCGGACAAAGCCAAGAGCGAATTTCTCGCGTCCATGAGCCATGAAATCCGCACGCCGATGAACGGCGTCATCGGCATGACGAGTCTGCTGTACGAAACTCCGCTCTCGGGTGAACAGCGGGAGTATGTGGAAACCATCCGTCTCAGCGGCGATACGCTGTTGCGGTTGATCAACGACATCCTGGATTTTTCCAAAATCGAGTCCGGGAAAATGGAAATCGAACGCCTGCCCTTCGAAATCATTCCCTGCATCGAGGAAACCTTCGACCTCGTCGCTCCCGGAATCGGTGGCAAACATATCGAGTTGCTGTACTTCGTCGAGCCCGATGTGCCGGTGACCATCGTCAGCGATATGACCCGGCTCCGACAGGTGCTGGTGAATCTGCTGGGCAATGCGGTGAAATTCACCCAACATGGCGAGGTGTTCCTGAATGTTTCGCTGTCCAACGGCAGCGACGACACGCAGCAATTACTGTTCGAAGTGCGCGACACAGGCATTGGTATACACGAGGACAAGCAGCAGAAACTGTTCGCCTCGTTCACCCAGGTCGATTCTTCGACAACACGCAAGTACGGTGGCACTGGTCTTGGCCTCGCGATCAGCAAGCGGCTGGTGGAAATGCTCGGTGGACGCATCTGGGTGCGCAGTACGCCGGGCGAGGGTTCGTCATTTTATTTCACGCTGCCACTCGAAGGCGAGCGCTCGGCACCACGCATGGTCACCGAGAGGCAGTTGCCGGATTTACGCGGCAAACGCGCCCTGGTGGTGGACGACAATCAAACCAATCGGCGCATTCTCAGCGTGCAGTTCGAGCATTGGGGTGTGGAGGCATTGGTGGTGGCGTCGGGTGCCGAGGCCTTGCGTGTGCTGCGCGAGGGCGCACGCTTTGATTTCGCCGTGCTCGACATGCTCATGCCCGAGATGGACGGCGCCCAACTGGCGAGGGAAATCACCGCCCTGCGGCTGGAACCGGACATGCCCCTGCTGTTACTCACGTCGCTCAGTCCGCAGGACGACCTCATCGCCGAGCCCTCGCTGTTCCGGGGTATTTTCACCAAGCCCGTCAAGCAAAGCCAACTGTACGATGAACTCGCCACCCTGATAGCGCACAGTCCACGCAAGCCCGTGCGCTATGCCGACCGGCCGCGGCTCGATCGCCTGCTCGCCGAGAAAGTGCCGTTGCATATTCTCATCGCGGAAGACAATCCCATCAATCTGCGGTTCATCACGCGACTGTTCGAGCAGATGGGCTACCGTCCCGACAGCGCCGCCAATGGTCTTGAAGTGCTGGACGCGCTGAGCCGCCAGCACTACGATGTGGTGTTGATGGATATTCAAATGCCGGAAATGGATGGCTACGAGGCCACGCGGCGTATTCGCGAAGACTTCCCCGCCGAGGAGCAACCCTACATCATCGCAGTCACGGCGAATGCCATGGACGAGGACAGAAACATGTGCATCGAGGCGGGGATGGATGAGTTTCTCAGCAAGCCCATTCGTGTGGAGATGATTCAGACCTTGCTGTTGCAACTCGCGGAGCACCAGCCGCGGCGCCCGCGCGACATGGAATCGACAGTGGAAGTTTCGGCGCTTGCCGGAGACTTGCTCGAAGAGGAAACGCTGGAGGCCTTGCTACAGCTGCGCGAGGATAGCGGTGTCGCCATTATCGACGAGTTGCTGACGATTTTCGAAAGCCAGTCGAAGGAATTGCTGAGTGATATTATTCACGCCTGCGAAACACGTTCCGCCGCCTCGCTCGAACGCGCGGCGCACACGCTCAAGGGATCGGCGCTCAATCTCGGAGCGCGGCAACTGGCGGAGGTGTGTCGACGGGTGGAAGCGGCGGGAAGGGATGGCCATTTCTCCGCAGCCAGCCAATTGCTCCCGGTGTTGCGGCACACCTTCGAGCAAACTCTACCGGTACTGCGCGGCGCGTTGACCGCGTAATGCGGCACGCGCCACCGCATGGATGCGTTGGCGCGTTGTTCGTTGGCGCTGGGCGTGGAAAATTAATGCGCGCAGAAGCCGCTGGTCTCACCTCGGAAGCTGCCGTCCTTCCAGGCCGCGATGACGCGATCGACGAGGGTTTCGCGCGTCAGTTGCACAGCGATACCCGCCTGCGCGAGATCCACCTGCAAGCGCTGCCCCATTCCACCGCACACCACAGTGTCGCATCCATCCACAAGCGACAGTATGCCGGCGTGCTTCACCGCATGATCGTCGCCATGCGCGTGATCGTGCGCGCCGTGTCCATGCTGGTGCTCGTGATGATGGTGATGGGGGATCTCTCCACGCTGGCGAAACTCCTTTTCCGTACCGCCCTCCGCGGTGTCGCGTGCGATAACAAAGCCGGCGGCGCGGCCTGCATGTGCGGCAACGGTGATGCCGTCGTCGGAGGGAATGGCGATGTTCATGACTGATCTCCTTGTTGTTGGTGTTTGCGCAACCAGGCCTGATGATGCTCGGAGCCTTCGCGCAGCATGTGTTTTCCGCATTGTGGACAACGGCTTTCCTTGCAGGGCACGCCGGGTGCGTGGGGTTGCCGCTCGCCGCAGTGCACGCAGACACAATGGCCTCCCGAACCCTGGCCGTGTGGGTGTTCGTACATGACCGATCCTCCTTCCATGCGCAGGGCTTTGCCCTCGATCAGCGCGCGCGCGGATTTTCCGCGGGCGCTGGCGACGATGCGTCCGAACGTTGCGCGGCTCACGCCCATGGCTGCGGCGGCTTCGTCGTGGTATTTTCCTTCAACATCGGCGAGCCGCAGCGCTTCCACCTCGTCCAAGCTCAGCGTAATGAATTCGAGCAGGGTGGAGGGAATGCCCGCGGGCTTGAAGATGCGATGCTCAAGAGAGCATGCGATACGTCGTGGACAATGGGGTCGCCCGGGCTTTCGTTGCTTCATGCTGCAATATGAGCATATGCCCAATATTATGCAAGGCCCCGTCAGGCCACGCACGTTCCTGAGGCGAGGGCGATGTGGATCCGTGGCGTTGCGGGGAAGGTTGCGTCACGCGGTTGCCGGCGCGAACGGGAATGGCGGCGACGCCCCCGTCTCGATCTCACGATGCCCGTGAATTGACTGAAGATAATTCCGCCCGTCGCCTGCCGCTTCGCCCGTGGGTGTTGTATTGTGGGAGCAAAGGAATCGGTGGGGGCGAAGGGCTGCGAAACCCCTGAAAATGCTGGATGAAACGCTTTTCCCTCTACGGGACCCCATTGTTCGCTTGACTTTTTCCCTCTCTCTGCATTACTTTGTTGATCGGTTTATTTTTATCGACACTTCACTGTTTTTACCAAAGGTTACATATGAGCAACCGTACCACCCAGAGAACCTTTCAGGCCAAGGAAATCGAAGTCGACAAGAAATGGTTCGTTGTCGACGCGGAAGGCCTTGTCCTCGGTCGTCTGGCGGCGAAGGTCGCACACATTCTCCGTGGCAAGCACAAGCCGATCTTCTCGCCGCATGTGGACACGGGTGACTTCGTGATTGTGATCAACGCCGGGAAGGTCAACCTGACGGGGAAACGTCAGGAGCAGAAATCGTACTTCACGTATTCAGGGTATCCTGGTGGTGACAAGACGCGCATGTTCAAGGATTTGATCAAATCGAATCCCCGCTACGTCATCGAGCACGCCGTGCGCGGCATGCTTCCGCACAACCGCCTCGGTCGCCGCATCATCAAGAAACTCAAGGTGTACGCGGACGGCAACCACCCGCATCAGGCGCAACAGCCCGAAGTGCTGTCTCTGGACTGACATCGATTTGATCATCACATTCTCACTGCAAGGTAACTCATGATTCATAGGATTGCTGTCGGGCGCCGTAAAACCGCAGTCGCCCGTTCGTTCCTGGTCCCGGGCACGGGAAAAATGACGGTGAATGGCAAGGAAGTGACGCGCTACTTCCCGACCGAGCTGCTGCTCGACGAAGTGCGTCTCCCCTTCACCGTGACGGAAACCAACGAGCGCTACGATACCTTCGTGCGCGTTCGCGGTGGCGGTACGCACGGCCAGGCCGGTGCTGTCAAGATGAGCATCGCCCGCGCCCTTATCGCCATCGACGAGGAGTTCCGTCCCAAGCTCCGTCGCTCCGGACTGCTCACGCGCGACTCGCGCATGGTGGAACGCAAGAAGTACGGCCAGAAAAAGGCCCGCAAGCGCTTCCAGTTCAGCAAGCGCTAATCGTTTTCCCGGAGAGCACTCCGTGCGGCCCGCGCCGGACGGAGTGCTGTTCCTATCACACATGCATCCCGACTGCTCGTCGGGTGTGCCCCGCGGGGCATCGATGGGCAGCATGACGGATGCAGAGGATTCAACAAATAATTTCAGGAGTCGTTATGCCCAAGGTCGCTCTCGAGGACCTGCTCGCAGCAGGAACCCACTTCGGTCACCTCACCCGCCGCTGGAATCCGAAGATGAAACCCTACATCTTCATGGAACGCAACGGCATTCACATCATCGATCTCAAGAAAACGCAGGAACAGCTCGACGTCGCTTGCGACGCCATCGCGCGCATCGTCGCCGAAGGCAAGCGTGTTCTTTTCGTCGGCACGAAAAAGCAGGCGAAAGACATCGTCCGCACCGCGGCGGAGAACAGCGGACAGAACTACGTGACCGAGCGCTGGCTCGGCGGTATGCTCACCAACTTCTCCACCATTCGCAAGAGCATCAAGCGTCTGACGAATATCGAGAAAATGGAAACCGACGGCACCTTCGACAAGATCACGAAGAAGGAACGCCTGATGATCTCGCGCGAGAAAGAGCGCCTGAACAAAATTCTCAGTGGCATCGTGGACATGAGCCGCCTGCCCGGCGCCTTGTTCATCGTGGACATCAAGAAGGAGCACATCGCGGTGAAGGAAGCCCGTAACCTGGGCATCCCGGTCATCGCGGTGGTGGATACCAACTGCGACCCCGATGTCGTGGACTACGTCATCCCGGGCAACGACGATTCCGCCCGCACCATCGAGTTGATCTCCAAGGCGCTGACCGACTCCATTACCGAAGGCCGCGAGCAGAGCCGTATGGTACGCGCCGAACAGGAGGCCGAGGAGGAGCGCATCGTCAAGGAGACGGACGCCACGAAGGAAGAACAGGCGTAACACAATCCCGAATGGCTGCACGATCAGCCATTCTTTTTCTCCGGACTACGAAATATCTGTTTCACAATTCGCTATAGAGAGAACACATGGAAATTTCAGCCGCCATCGTCAAGGAGCTTCGCGAGCGTACCGGCGCGGGAATGATGGATTGCAAAAAGGCGCTCGCCGAGACCAATGGCGATATGGATCAGGCCATTGAGTACCTCCGCAAAAAGGGTGCCGCCACCGCAGAGAAACGTGCCGACCGTACCGTGAACGAAGGTGTGGTCGTCACCGATATCACAGACGGCAAAGGTGTCATCATCGAAATCAATTGCGAAACCGATTTCGTGGCACGCAGCGAAGACTTCGTCACCTTCTCGCAGCACGCGCTCAACGCGGTCAAAACCACCGCGCCCGCCGACGTTGCCACCTTGCTGCAAGCCAAGGCCGGCGACCTCACCATCGAGGATCATCTCAAGGACCTCATCGGCAAGATCGGCGAGAAAATCGAAGTGCGTCGCTTCGCCACCTTCAGCACCGAAGGCCAGCTCGTGGAATACATCCACCCCGGCGCCAAGCTCGGTGTGATGATCGAAATCGGCGGCGCCACTGGCGAAGCCGTTGTCGCTCTCGGCAAGGACCTTGCCATGCAGATCGCCGCCATGAATCCCGTGGCCATCGATCGCAGCTCCGTGCCCGACGAAGTCAAGGCGAAAGAACTCGAACTTTACCGCCAGCAAGCCATCGAACAGGGCAAGCCCGAAAACATGGTGGATCGCATTGCCGAAGGTAAACTCAACAAGTATTTCCAGGAATACACGCTGCTCGAGCAGTCCTTCCTCCGCGATACGACCAAGACGGTCAAGGAGCAGGTGGAAGAAGTCGGCAAAGCCGTGGGCGCGCCGCTGACCGTGCTGCGCTTCGAACGTTTCCAGGTCGGAGCCTGATTCTTCGAATTATCGAACGAGCCTTTTGGCACACGCCAGAAGGCTCGTTCTCTATATGGAGGTGACATGGAACCCCGGTTCAAACGCATTCTGCTCAAACTCAGCGGCGAATCCCTGATGGGTAATCGCGAGTACGGTATCGACCCCGACGTGCTCCGCATGTATGCCGACGAAATCATCTCGGCCCGCGAACTCGGTGTGGAAGTGGGTATCGTGCTCGGAGGCGGCAATATCTACCGTGGCGTGGCCGCCGCCGCGCAGGGCATTCACAAGGCATCGGGTGATCAAATGGGCATGCTCGCCACGATGATCAATTCGCTGGCATTGCAGAACATGCTGGAAGTCAAGGGCGTGTATACCCGCCTCGCCAGCGCCATCGAAATGAATCAGATCGCCGAACCCTATATCCGCCGCCGCGTTATCCGCCACCTTGAGAAGGGTCGCGTGGTGATCATGGGCGCGGGCACAGGACATCCGTACTTCACCACCGATACCGCTGCGGCCCTGCGGGCCATCGAAATCGAGGCGGATGTGATTCTCAAAGGCACGCGCGTTGACGGCGTGTACGACAGCGATCCCGAGAAAAATCCCGACGCATTTCGTTTCGAGGAAATCAGCTATCAGGACGTGCTGATCAAGGATCTGCGCGTGATGGACCTCACCTCGATCACGTTGTGTCAGGAAAACAAACTTCCTATTATTGTCTTCAACATCAACGAAGCGGGCAACCTGAAGCGCCTCTTGCTCGGCGAGCAAATCGGAACGATGGTGTCCGAATCTATAACCCCAGTGAAATCACCAAGCACGGAGCTGGTACCATGATGAAGGAAATTCTCAAGGATGCCTCCGACCGTATGGACAAATCCATCG
Organism: Bacteroidota bacterium; assembly: GCA_035914695.1. Classification (GTDB taxonomy): domain Bacteria; phylum Bacteroidota; class Ignavibacteria; order SZUA-365; family SZUA-365; genus JAOSJT01. Next base: position 16,581 of record JAMIQH010000267.1, read on the forward strand.
AGGCGTTGCGTCATGAACTCGCCAAAATCCGTACGGGCAAGGCCACCACTGCCCTGCTCGACGGCATCAAGGTCGAATACTACGGCACGATGACCCCGCTGAGCCAAATGGCGAATGTCAGCGTACTCGACGCCCACACGCTGTCCATTCAGCCCTGGGACAAGTCGGGCATCACCGCAATCGAAAAAGCCATCCGCGTTGCCGACCTCGGACTCAATCCCGCCAACGACGGCATTGTCATCCGCGTGCCCATTCCACCGCTCAACGAAGAACGCCGCCGCGATTTCGTGAAGCTGGTCAAGCGCTTCGGCGAAGAAACGAAAATCGCCCTGCGCAACATCCGCCGCGACGCCAACGAGCAATTGAAAAAAGCCGAAAAAGAAGACCACGTCTCCGAGGACGAACGCATCAAATCGGAAAAAGACGTCCAGGACATGACCAACAAACATGTCGAACACGTGGACGAATTGCTGCGCGCCAAGGAAAAGGAAATCATGGAAGTGTAGAGACGGTGCATGCACCGTCTCTACACCGTCCGTCACCACACGATCAATTTCACCAACAATCCCAGCAACACCACGCCGAACACCGGTTTGATCAAACGTGCGCCACCGCGCAAGGCCCAGCCCGCGCCCGTCCATGCGCCGGCGATGTTCGCCGCGCCCATGAGCAGCGCGATGCGCCAGGCGATGTCACCGCCGAGAGCGAAGGCCACAATCGCCGCGTAATTGCTGGCAAGATTCAGCAGCTTCGCGTGCGCCGTGGCGCGCAGAAAGCCGAAGCGGAAAAACAGCACGAAGCCGAACGCCAGAAAACTCCCTGTGCCCGGACCGAAAAAACCATCATAGTACCCCAGCGCGAAGCCGAACAACATCACCAGCAGCATGAGCCGTGGTGTGACATCGGGCGTGCTGTCCTCCATGCCGAAATTCCTGCGCACAAAGGTGATCACCGCCACGAAGATCACAAGCGCGGGTATCAACGCCTCCAACCAGGACGACGACACGCGCAGCACTGTCCACGCTCCGGCGTACGATCCCACAAACGATGCGGCGAAGCCCAACGCGCCAAGACGCGCATGCACCCAACCGCTGCGCAAATAGCGGAAGGCGCTGAACGTGGTGCCTATCGCGCTTTGGACTTTGTTCGTGGCCAATGCCACATGTGGCGGTAATCCCGCGGCGAGCAGCGCGGGCAGACTGATCAAACCGCCTCCCCCCGCCATGCTGTCCACCAGCCCGGCGAAAAACGCCGCCCCAACGAGAAGAATGGAAAGAACGGGATCGTCGCTCATGCTTCGCGCCTCAGCGGAGGAACAACAATGCCACACCCGCTACGGCCAGCAAGGCGCCCAGCACTGCGCGCGTGGTCAGATGTTCCTTGTAGACGATGCGCACCAACGGCAGCATGATGATGGGCGGCAGCGACATGATGGTGGTTGCGATGGCCACCTCGGTATGCACGATAGCCACCAAGCTGAAGGTGATGCCCAGGTAGGGACCGATAATCGCGCCGATGCCCGTGTACAGCAAGGCCTTGGGCTCGCGGGCATACACGCGGAAGGGATTCTTGTACCATTTGAGCAGCATCGCCACCGGCAGGAACAGCAACACCGCCGCCGCGATGCGCACTAGCGTCGCCACCATGCTGTGTATGGGCGCTTCGTTGAAGGCGAATTTTGCAAAAATCAATCCTGCCGCCTGACCGAGCGCGGCAAGCACACCGAAGAGTACTCCCAGCAATTTCACCCGGCGCGGTATGGAGGCATTGGCCCGGCGATCCAATATCACCAGGGCGACGCCACCCATGGTCACGATCATGCCCGCGAGATCCAGCGCGGCGAGCGCCTCGTCCAGAAACATCCAGGCAAGCACGGCCGACATGGCGGGGACGAGGGCCATCAACAACATGCTGATGCGCGGACCGATGTCCTTGAATGCGCGGAAAAGAAAGCTATCTCCCAGCACCAGGCCGATGATGCCGCTGATGAACAGATTTCCGATTTGTGTGGTGGAAAGCTGCATCGGCAGTCCCATGGCCAGCACGGTGACAAGCAACAGCAGCAGAGCGAGCACCATGCGGGTGATGTTCACCATGATCGAACCCACGCGTTGCGTGGCTTCGGAAAATACGATGGATGTACCCGACCACAGGAAAGCGGTCAGCAGGGCGGAGAGTTCTCCAAGTAAAGGCACAAGACTATCCGTTCAGCGGGCGTGTGAAAGTGAGCGGCGATGCATATCAGTGCGGCGAGTGCAGGGCGATGCGATTGCCCTCGGTATCGCGCAGCACCGCCATGTAGCCGTGTTCATCGCTGATGTTGGTTTTGGGAATCAGTACGGTGCCGCCCATGGCTTCCGCACGCACCAGCGCGGGCATGAGGTCGGCGCCCGCGTTGAGATACACCAACACGCCGTTGTCCGAAGGTTCGTACCAGGCGTGCAGCACCAGCGCTCCCGCCACTCCGAGCACGGGATCGCCGATGAAGCCCATGCGCGCTTCGCCCACCATGCGCTCCTCGATGCTGATGCCGAGCATCACTTCGTAGAAATGCTTCGCGCGCTCGAAGCCCGTCACGGGAATTTCAAACCAGCTGATCATATTCATCGTGCTCTCCGTGTTGAGGGTAGTATCGTTGCGAGATAGCGACCCGTGTGACTGTCCGTGACCCCCGCAACGTGTTCGGGCGTTCCGCAGGCGATCAAACGCCCGCCATGCTCACCGCCTTCCGGGCCGAGGTCAATGATCCAATCCGCGCATTTGATCACATCCAGATTGTGCTCGATAATCAGAACGCTGTGTCCGTTGTCTATCAAGGCCTGGAAACAACGCAGCAGTTTACCGATGTCGTGGATGTGCAGTCCGGTGGTGGGTTCGTCGAAAATGAACAGCGTATGGCCATCGTCCTTGTTGCTCAAATGCACCGCGAGTTTCAGGCGCTGGGCCTCGCCACCCGACAGCGTTGGTGCCGCCTGTCCCAGGCGCATGTAGCCGAGGCCCACATCGTCGAGAATCTGCAGTTTGTTGGCCACGCGCGGCACATGCGCGAAAAAGGCCAGCGCTTCGGTGACCGTCATGTTCAGCACGTCCACAATGTTTTTGCCATTGAAGCGGATGTCGAGAATTTCCCGCTTGTAGCGCGTGCCTTTGCAGGATTCGCATTCGAGGTAGAGATCGGCCATGAATTGCATCTCGACCTTGATTGCGCCATCGCCTTCGCATACATCGCAGCGGCCACCCGGCACATTGAAACTGAACGCGCCGGGACCGAGTCCGCGCAGGCGCGCCGCGGCGGTTGAGGCGAACAGATCGCGGATGGCGTCGAAGGCCTTGATATAGGTCACGGGATTCGAGCGGGGCGAACGGCCGATCGGCGATTGATCCACCATTTCCACATGCTTGATGCGCTTTTCGCCGCTGAAACCGGAAAAATATCCCACCTCACCTTCGTACGCGCCTTCCAGCTCCTTGCGCAGGCCTCCGTAGATGATGTCGTGTACCAAGGTACTTTTACCCGAGCCGCTGACGCCCGTGACACAGGTGAGCACGCCCAGCGGAATGGAGACGTCGAAACCCTGGAGATTGTGCTGCCGCACATCGTGGACGGTGAGCTGCGTCTTCGAGGAGCGCCGCTTCGTGGGTACGGGGATGGTGAGCTTGCCGGAGAGATACTGTCCGGTGAGCGAAGCCTTGTTCTTGCGCAATTGCTCCGGCGTACCTATCGCCACCACGGAGCCGCCGTTTTCGCCCGCCGCCGGTCCGATGTCCACAATCATGTCGGCGATCTGCATCATTTCGGCGTCGTGCTCCACCACGAGCACAGTGTTGCCCGAATCGCGCAGCGATTGGAGAATGCCGATGAGCCGCGTATTGTCGCGCGGATGCAGGCCGATGGTGGGTTCGTCGAGCACGTACAGCGTGCCCACCAGCGACGAACCGAGCGAGGTGGCAATGTTGATACGCTGCGCCTCGCCGCCCGAGAGCGTATGCGAAAGGCGGTCCAGTGTAAGGTACCCGAGGCCGATCTCATGGAGAATGCGCAGCCGTTTGCGAATTTCCGCCAGCAGGCGCTCGGCCACGTCCTGCTCGAAGGTGGTGAATTCCGCCTGATCGAAGAAGTCGCGCAGACGCTCCAGCGGCATGCGTGTCAATTCGCCCAGCGTTTTCCCCGCCACGCGCACGGCCAACGCGTCGGGTTGCAGGCGCGAACCCTCGCAGGAGGGACAGATGGTAAAGCCACGATAGCGCGCGATGAGGATGCGGTAGTGCATCTTGTAGTTATTCTGCTCGAGCATGTCGAAAAAGCCGCGCACGCCGAGGAATCCCTTGCAGCCGTTCCAGACCAGCGCGCGTTGCTCGTCCGTCAGCTCGCGCCAGGGTTTGTGCAGAGACAGGCCGACGCTTGTGGCGATTATCACCATATCGCGTTGATGCTTGCTGTGCTTCGGCGTTGTCCATGGCTGCACCGCGCCTTCGGCCAGCGTCTTGCCCACATTGGGTATGACGAGATTGGGATCGATGCCCGTGGTGCGCCCGAAGCCCTGGCATTGCGGACACGCGCCCGTGGGCGCGTTGAAGGAAAACAACTGCGGATCTGGCTCCATGTACGCCGTGCCGCAGTGCGCACAGGCGTAGGTGGTGGAAAAGTCCACGGTTTCCTTGCTGTCGATGAGGAAGAGGCGCAGATGCCCGTCACCTTCGAGAAAGGCGGTTTCCAGCGAATCCGTCATACGCGACACATTGTCCATGCCACGCCACACCACGCGGTCCACCAGCACATACACCGCGTCCTTCGTTACACCCGAGGGATTGCGCTCCTGGATGTCGACGATCTCTCCATCGATCACCACGCGCACGAAACCCTGTTTGCGCAGGTTGTCGAACTCATCATCGATGGAGTGGCCGCTGTGTTCGTGCATGGGGAAGGTGATGTACAGCTTGCTGCCGTCGGGGAGCGAGGCGCAGCGCTCCAGCACCGTGCGCACGGAATCGCGCTGTACCAGTTGGCCGTCGTTGCGGCACCAGGTTTTGCCGATGCGCGCGTACAGCAGGCGCAGGTAGTCGTACACCTCTGTGGTGGTACCCACGGTGGAACGCGGGTTGCGGGCCACGGTTTTCTGCTCGATGGCGATGGCCGGCGCGATGCCCTGGATGAAGTCCACATCCGGCTTGTTCATGCGCTCGAGAAACTGTCGCGCGTAGGCCGAGAGACTCTCCACGTAGCGACGCTGTCCTTCGGCGTAAATCGTATCGAAGGCGAGACTCGATTTGCCGGAGCCACTGACGCCGGTGATAACCACGAGCGCATCGTGCGGGAGTTCGAGCGAAATGTTCTTCAGATTGTTCACTCGCGCTCCGCGCACCACGAGACGATCGCGCGCAGCAACGGCAGGCGCCGCCGCACTTTTCTTGCGCGCTGTCTTCTTCGTGCCTGTCACATCCGATGCCATATACCGTGTCCGCCTGGAATTGCTTTCAAACAACGCAAGAAAGAAACTTACGCGCAGCCGCAGGCAAAAGCAATGCGCTTCGTTGGTTGCGTCGGCACGTTGCGGGGTTGAGTCGCACCTGCAGGTAACGCAGAGTTCACAAAGGTCGCTGAGGGCACGGAGGAAAGGCGAGGGTAGCGTTCGGCACAATCCATGTGTGATGATAATGTTCGCGCCACGGCGAAGGAAAAAAGAGTCAAGTTCATCTTTTTTCCTGTTCACCTGCTTGCCCGCCCCTGGCTACCCTGCGCTTGTGCCTTGGATAACAATACAATTTCCGAGATCACCCTAGCGATAAACCCCGTGGCAAGCGTCGTTCGCTCTTCCTCCGTGCCCTCAGCGATCTCTGCGACCTCAGCGTTACCACTCGATGTGACCCGACACCGTTCTGATCCGTTGCTGCTGTGTACGAATCCCGGCGCTTCACGCCGCGCCGGTTCTGAACCCCACGCGCGACGCGCCTGTCGCATGCTCGAAGGCGCCACGCTCTTCGCGCTCGCAGCAGGTCAGCAGATCGCTCATGCGGAGTTCGTCGCCGCGTATGGCCGCGCGGCGCAGCGCGTTGGACGCCGCAAGCGCGATGCGGCCACCGCTGAACACATAGCGCTCGGCCAGAAGCTCGAGATCGACGTCGCCCGCACAAGGCACGGTCGGCGGAATCTGCGCTTCCCACAGCGCCAGACGCAGACGCGCATCGGGCAGCGGAAATTCGATCTTCTCATCGAAGCGCCGACTGAAGGCCTCGTCGAGCACACCGGTGAGATTGGTGGTCGCTATGAGCACTCCCGGGAAACGCTCGAGATGCTCGAGAAAGAGATTCTGCATCTGATGGTACATGCGGTCGACCGCCCGGTGCTCACCGGTGGACCGACGCAGAAAAAACTGGTCGCATTCATTCAACAGCAACACCGGCGGAGCACTGGCATCGCGGCAGAGTCGATCATATTCCGCAAACAGCCCGATCACACTCTGCTCGCTTTCGCCCACCCATTTCGACAGCAGCTTCCCGATATCCGTCACGAGCATGTTGCGGCCCAGCGTGCCTGCCATGCCCTCGGCGGCGAAGGTCTTGCCCGTTCCCGGCGCACCACTGAACAGCAGCACCATCGAGTCGTCGGAACGCGTGCCGCCATGCCGATGCACGCCCCAAGAACGAAGCCGTGCCAGTGCCCCGCTCTCCAGCGCGAGCAGGGCCTCGCTAAGACGCTCGCGTTCCACCGCGGGCAATATCACCGCATCGAGCGTATGCCGCGGTGTGCGCCTTTCAAAGTAGTCGGAGGAAATTCGCAGTGCCGTGGCCTGCGCCACACTGTCTTGCTCCAACAGTCGATCCGCCGTGTCAACAGGCATACGGAAATCCGGCGCTCCCATGATCGGATCGCGCACCTCGATCAAGCGCTCCTTCTGCAGCGTGCCGTCGGCATCGAAGATACGGCGCATGGCTCGTGTGCGCAGCACGTCGCCACCCAGGGCCTGCAACACATCGGGAATGTCGATGAAGGTGTCGCGCAGCGTCGCCAGCAGCGCGCTGATGAGCACGAAGCGTTCGGCTTCGCTCAAGCCCGCGTCGCGAATACGGCGTTCCAACGGGATGTCGGCTTCCGAGCGCACGCTGCGCCGCAACAGCGAAAGAAACACGGGTTGCGTCAACACACTGTCGCGATTGTCGCCGAGAGACAACTTGCGTCGCCGCCCGGGTACGGACGCGGTGTCGATGCGCTGTTCGACGAAGCGCAGCCACTGCTCAAGATACTCGGCCGAACTGGCGAAAGGGGCGTCCGTGCGAACCGCTACCGCGGCATGCGTATCGAGCAGGTTGCCCGGAATCGCGCCGCTCATGATCTCGGCGAATATCGCGGGATCGATGTCCACATCGCAGTGCAGTGTGGCGGAACAGTCCTCCGTCAGCAGAATACTGCGCCGCACGAGACGGCCTCCGCCCTCGAAATAGCAGCGCAGTTCGTAGGAGTTGAACGTCCCGGCACCAAAGAACGGCCCGAAATGCCGCACCTCGAGCTGCTCGCCATTGAGATGCTGCCGCAGCGCGTACAGCAGCATGTGCCATTCCAGTTCGGAAAGCTGCTCGCGCACTCGAAGCACTTCCAGCGGAAGCTCGAAGCTCGTGTCGCGTATCCTGCGCTGAATGCGTCGCAGCAGTGCCGCGGCCTTCGTGCTCGGCTCGGTCTCGCTGCCGTGGTCGATATTCTCGTCCCACCCCCGCACCGGGTTGTCGTGTTCGAGATCGGCGTATACGCGGCTGATGTATTCGAAGCAATGCTCGAGGTACTCGCGATTGCCGGCGAAGCCCTTGGGCGCGGACGAATGCTCTCCGCGCAACAGCAGGGCGATACGCATGTCGCGCAGCGCGGGCTTGCGCTTTGTCGCCGTCCGCGCCATTTCCCCGCTGGAAGACGCCTCGGTGGAGGAGTCCGTCGTCGTGTCGATGGAAATGTAGCCCTTGCGCACGAGCCGCGGCAGCACCACGTCCCAGCGCGGACGCGCCGTGGCGCCGCGCGGAAGAGACGCCTGCAGTTCGCTGCCGTACACGGTGTGCGTGCCTTCCCCCGTCAGATGGACGATGAGCGCCAAGGCGGCGATATCCTCGTCGTTGTTCGCGTCGCCAAGCAGCGCGCGTGCGCGGCCCAGCCAGCTCGCCGCTTCCCGTGCATCCTCGCACAGCAGGGCCATCGCGACGACTTGCAAGGTGGTGATCAGTTGCTGCGTGGTGCTCATTGTTCTCTCCAAATGCGCTCATGTACCGTTGCCGCAATCTACAGCGACAGTGCGACAGAATGTGGCATTCTGATTTTCCGTCGGCGACAATGTTGTATTGCGGGCATCCACCATTGTGGGAGAGAGTACGAGAGTAAAATTTTCTTTCGAGTTGTGGGAAATTCTCCGTATAGTACACTACGATTTCCCGATTCGATAGTATTTCATCATCGTTCACCGCAGTCGGAGCAGCGCCATGCACGGTATCACGCCTTGCCTCTGGTTCAATGACAACGCCGAAGAGGCCGTCGCCTTTTACCTGTCCATTTTTCCCAATTCCCGGGTGGTGGAGACGTCGTACTATGGGAAGGCCGGACCTGGCCCGGAAGGCGGCGTTATGGCCATGTCCTTTGTGCTCAATGGACGCGAGTTCATGGCGCTCAACGGCGGACCGCAGTACAGCTTTACACCTGCCGTGTCCTTCGTGGTGCAATGCGATTCGCAGAAGGACATCGACTGCTACTGGGACAAGCTCAGCAACGGCGGCCAGGCGCAGCCCTGCGGTTGGCTCGCGGATCGTTTCGGCGTTTCCTGGCAAATCGTCCCGACCGAATTGATCGAAATGATGCGCAGCAGCGACGCCAAGCGCGTGCGCAATCTCACCAAGGCCATGCTCGGCATGAGCAAACTCGATATTGTGGAATTGCAGGCCGCCTTCGACCAGGACTGAGGTGCTCCCCGCACGCGAGTGCGGGCGTTGGCACGTTTTCCCTCCGCGTCCCGACCACCCGCATTCTTGCAGGCCATCGGCGAATCGCATTTATTACATGCTGGAACAGCATGTAACGCATCGACGATGATTTCTCTCAACAACATTTCCAAACAATACAACGGGCGCTACCTGTTCAAGGACGTGTCGCTGCGCATTGGCGACAACGAGCGCATGGCCATTGTCGGTTCGAATGGCGCAGGCAAATCCACGCTGATGAACATCATCCTCGGCGTGATCGAACCCGACTCCGGCGAGATCGCACAGTCGCGCTCCAACACCGTGGGCTATTTGCCGCAGGATGGCGTGCTGCATACCGGACGCACGCTGTTCGACGAGGCCTCCACCGCGTTCGACGACATCATCGCCATGCACGACCGCGTGGACGCCCTCAGCGCCGACATCACGCGCCTCTCCGCCACTCTGCCCGCCGATGCGCCCGATGTGTTGCGCCTGGTGGACGAACTCGGCGAGATCCAGCACGTGCTGGAGCATCGCGAGGGGTACAATATTCAGGCGCGAGTGGGGCAGGTGCTCTCGGGTCTGGGCTTCGCCGAGCGGGATTTCGGACGTCAGACCGAGGAATTCAGTGGCGGTTGGCAAATGCGCATTGCCCTTGCCAAGTTGCTGCTGCGCGAACCCACCATTCTCCTGCTGGACGAGCCCACCAACCACCTCGACATCGAGTCGCTCGAATGGCTGGAGGAATACTTGCAGGGCTACGAGAATTCCATCGTGCTCATTTCCCATGACCGCCGCTTCCTCGACAATCTCGCCCGGCGCACCATCGAAATTTCCCTCGGCAAGCTCACCGAATACAGCGGCAACTTCAGCTTTTATCTGGATGAAAAAGCCCTGCGTACCGAGCAGCTGCGCGCCAGCTTCGTCAATCAGCAGCAGCAGATCAAGCAGACGCAGCAGTTCGTGAATCGCTTCCGCTACAAGGCCACGAAGGCGCGGCAGGTGCAGAGTCGCCTGAAAATGCTGGAAAAAATGGAGCTGATCGAGATCGAGGATGAAGAGGGGGGCATTTCCTTCGATTTCCCCGAGCCGCCGCAGCCCGGACGCGTGCTCATGCAGCTCGAAGGTCTGCGCAAGGCCTACGGCGCGCTGGAGATTTTCCGCGACCTCGACTTCACCGTGGAACGCGGCGATCGCATCGCCTTTCTCGGTGTGAATGGCGCGGGCAAATCCACACTCGCGCGTATCATCGCGGGCATCGAACCCTATCAGGAGGGCGTGCGCCTGCCGGGGCATAATCTGCTCGTGGGCTATTACGCGCAGAATCAGGCCGAAGAATTGGTGCCGCAGAAAACCGTGCTGCAAACGCTCGACGATGCGGCGGTGGGCGAAATACGCAAACGCCTGCGCACGCTGCTGGGCTGCTTCATGTTCTCGGGCGATGACGTCAACAAGCTTGTCGCGGTGCTGTCGGGTGGAGAAAAAAGCCGCCTGGCCTTGGCCAAGTTGCTGCTCACGCCTTCGAATCTGCTCATTCTCGACGAGCCCACCAACCATCTCGACATGCGTTCGAAAGCCGTGTTACAGGATGCGCTGTCGCGCTACGATGGCTCCTTCATCATCGTGTCGCATGATCGCGATTTCCTTGAACCCATCGTCAACAAATGCGTGGATTTCAAGGATGGCGAATTGCGCGTCACCCTCGGCACGGTCAGCGATTGGCTGCGCAAACGCGCCGCCGAGCACGAGGAGGAACGCCAGCGCCGCGATCCTGCTGGACAACTGCAGAGCAAACGCAGCACCGTGCACAGCGATCGCGAACGCAAGCGCGAGGAGGCGCAGCGGCGGCAGGAGCGCTACAAACTGCTCAAGCCCCTGCGCAATAAAATCGACCGTGTGGAAAAAGATATTGCCGCCCTCGAGGAGGAGCAGTCCGGCATCGAGCGCGATCTCGGCCTCGAGGACACCTACAAGGACGAGAACAAGGTGAAGGCCTTGAACCAGCGCTATCGCGAAGTGAAAGCACAGCTCGAGGATCGCTATCGCGAGTGGGAAACCTTGCAGGCCGAAGCCGAGCGTTTGCAACAGGATTTCGACACTCCCGAAGAAGAATAGACGCCGGCGCGCGGCGCCAGGCACGCCGCGCACCGACGATCATTGCCACGGAATGCGCCGCCGTCAGCGGGCGACCACCATCCGTCGCGTGAACTGCCCCTCATCCGTCTGCAGGCGATACAGGTACACGCCGCTCGGCAAACGCGTTGCATCGAAGCGTAGTTCGTGCCTGCCGGCCTGCGCGCGACCGCTGTACAACAACGCCACGCGCGTGCCGAGCACATCGTACACACTCAATTCCACCATGCCCGCTCGTTCGAGTTCGTACACGATCACCGTTCCGGGATTGAAGGGATTCGGATAATTCTGATGCAGGCGAAAGGTCCCGGGCTGCGCGTCCACGCCCACCGACACCACAGCGCAGGCTTCGCAAAACGCCTTGCCCGCTCCGCTCGAAAGCCGTAGCGTGGCGCCTGTCGATTCGTGGTACTGCGCGGGTTGCCCCACAATGCCGAAGGCCCGGTACTGTGCCGATTGCATGGCCTGCGCCCCCGTTCCTCCGCTGTTGAACTGGCCGTGTCCCAACGTGTACGAGGCGCTGGATTGCGCGTACAGTGCGGGCGCGAACAGCAACGTGGCGAACAGCAGCCACGGCGCCTTCATCGTCCACCTCGCGGGGGAAGGGGAACATCGTAGGCCTCCATGCGCACATCCTCATGACCCCGGCGCCTCACCGACACTTCCCAGTCGAAACTCGCATCGCTCGCACCTTTCATCAATTCGCGCACAATGAAGGAATCACCGCGTTTCTCGGCCACGAACATGCCGTTGCAGTCGGCCGTGGGCGTCACTTTCACAATCATGGGATGCGCATCGTCGATGGTCACCATTTCGAGGAATATGGGATCAAGGCGAATCACGGCCTCGCCATTGAGCAAGCTGCCCTGTCCGCGATCGCGAAACCACACATCCGCCGCTTCCTCGGCGTACATGCGCCGCGTACCGTAGCTGGCGGTTGGGACGATGGCGCTTTTCTGACCACGGAACAGCGAATTGCCGTTCGGATCGATATGCGCCCGGTAGGGGTCCGAGGGAGTGTTGGGATTGATGATGCTGATGCCGTCTTCGGGACTGATGCGCGCGATGTTGCCGTTGGCGAGCGGGACCTCGATGCCGCCGAGATAGGTTTCGAGACCGGTGTGTATCGAGGTGCCGTCATTGTTGAATGAGGTCAGCACATTTCCATCTCTGTCCACAACGTGGAGACTTTGGAAAAATCCTTCGCCATCGGCCCCAACATACGCTTTGATTTCGCCAGTGGCTGGATCGTAGATGAGCAAATCCGGTGTTTCAATGCCACTGCCGCGGATAATGGTGGTGTCGCCTTTCCCGGGAGTGGTGGCACTGGGGGTGATGTAGTATTCGGGGAGATAATGGTACGATCCCGTGCTGTCGAAGCGGGCGATGGGCTTGCCGGTTTTCGGATCACCGATCACAAGTTCCGGCGTGGTGATGCCGCTGCCCGTGAGTGTGGTGGTGTCCTGCTTGCTTGGATCCTGCGCATTGATGCTGATGTACTTCTCGGGCATGCGATGCGTACTGCCGGTGCTGTCGAATTCCACCACAGTTCTCCGGGGATCACCCACAGGATACTTCGGATCGATGAGGTGGAAACTGCGGAGGTAGATTTCCCCGTCGTTGTCAATACGCAGCTTGGCCTCGGCGCTGTCTTTGCCGCCCACGGTGATGCCGGTGCGGTAATGTTCGTTGCCTTCATGCAGCGAATGTCCGGTCACGATCAGCTCTTTCACCACAAGCGTATCACCGCCGCCACCCGGTGGACCGGGATCGCCTTTCGGGCCCTTGCAGTCGTTCGCATCCCATACGCCGTCGCCATTCGTGTCTTCGCCGGGATCGTTGGTGCCGTTGCCGTTGCTATCCCAGCAGTTGATGCCGTTTTTGCCATTGGCTCCCGGAAGCCCTGCGGGGCCCATTGGTCCGGCCGGACCCATTGGTCCAGCGGGACCGGCGGGGCCAGCAGGACCGGCGGGTCCCATTGGGCCCGGAGGCAGAGGTTGTTTGAGCGAGTCGGCATACAGCGCCACCATGGCCACGGGCACGGGATGAATGGGGATGATGGGTTGCAGGGTCTCGTTGTCGATGGTCAAGCGCAATCCCACGCGCTTTTGAAACATCAACGGCGGCAGCGGGTTGCCGCTGGTATCCACACTGCCGATAGCGTGCTCGAACAGGCCATTGCTGATGGTGAGCGCGGGCACGGTTTCGCTGAACAGCACCATCAGCGGACCGGTGTCGAGGTCCACGATCTCGAAGCGCACCGATTTAACGCCGGTGATTTTCGCACCGGACGCGTCGGTGAGGCAGCCCTGGTAATGGAATTGCCGACGCACGGGAGGCGACGGGCGCTGCGCCGACAGGAAATCCATGGGGAGCAGAAGCAGAAGCAACAACAAACACGCAATGTTCGTCACGGAAATACGCATGACTCCTCCTTGTATGATGGTATGAAGGAAACTGCTCGTGGATGACTCGACGGAAGCGGGTTGTCGACAATGGCGTGTCGTCGCACGCGGGTCGCGGTGGTACGGGACGATCAGCCGGCGAAGCGGACGTCGCGAAGCGAGGTGCGTCGTTACTGGGGAGTGTTCACAGGAAAGTATAACATCAGGACAGAAATGTCAAGCATTTCCTGTTTGGCGAATATGAATATACATGGGACACTGTGCTCCGCGAATTGCCAGAATGCGTTGCGCCCCGCCCTGCGCGGTACAAGAAAACAATCCGTGCTGGCGGCGAAAATAGGACTTTCTTCCCTGTTGAAAATGTGCTACACTGTCGCATTGCTTCACGTACAAGGAGTTTCACGATGCTTCGATTCACTACCCTGATGCTTGTCGCGGGAATGCTGCTTTGTGCTTCCTGTGGCGAGGACGACAGTACTCCGGCGCCGCAGACGCCCCAGCCCACAGGCAATCTCACCGACGTCAGCGGGTGCAAGCAATTCATGCGCAACGCCGGCGACGACAAATCGAAGAGCTGCATTCGTTGGGATTACAACGTCGCCAAAAAAGAATTGACGCTGGTGCATGTCAATGCCGGATTCAATTGCTGTCCCAAAGCCATTAACGCATCCATCTCGGTGGATGGGACGGTGATAGTCATTGCCGAATCCGAGGTGGGCCCCGATTGCCGCTGCAATTGTCTGTATGATTTGACCATGCGCGTGAACGATGTCGCTCCCGCGCGTTATGTGGTACAGGTCATCGAACCACTGCGCAGCAAGGATGAGGACGCTTTGGAATTTTCGATGGACCTCAGCGCGCAACCGACCGGAGAGTTCTGCGTGCCGCGCTTCATGTATCCCTGGGGGTGAGGAGCGGAATTCTCGACTGTGGGGGGGATGCGTTGCCTTTGCGGCAATGGCGTGATTCTCGCGAGCAAATACACAAGGGGAGCGACAGTTGCCCGTCGCTCCCGTTGGCTCCTTCCCAACAAGACCTGTCGGGATTGTATGAAGGGATTTACTGTTTGCGCAGCATCGTTGTCGATGTGTGGTCGCCGGCAAGCAGTCGTACGATGTAATTCCCCGGAAGCAGATTGTTCGCATGGAGAATGCTGGTGAATGTTCCTGCGCTCATGCTCTGGGTGTCGACAAGGCGGGCCACCTCCTGTCCGAGCATATTGTACACCGTCAGGGACACGGTGCTTTCCGCCGCCAAGGTGAAAGACACCACAGTCTGATCAATCATGGGGTTGGGATACGCTTCGATGGCGGAGAGAGTCGCATCGGCAGTCGGAGCCACGCTGATCACTGGCGAATACTCCGTGCTTCCGTCACGATCGATTTGCTTGAGGCGGTACCACAATGTTGAGCGGGCGTTGATTCGGGAGGTGGAGGCATCGCTCCAGGAGTAGGAACGCGGGGAAAAGGTCGTGCCATTGCCGACGACGAATTGCAGGGTTTCCCACGTGTGCTTGTCCACACTGCGCTCCACTTCGAAGCCGTAGTTGTTGAGTTCGGTGGCCGTGGTCCAATGAAGTTCTATCACCCCACCCTTCATTCGTGCCGAGAAGGACACGAGTTCGACCGGCAGCGGTGCTGCGGTGAGAAGTACGATGTTACCTGCCGCTCCCGAAGTAGCTCCGTTCGCGGGGAACTCGCCGAGTGAAGGCGAGGACGTCGTGCCATTCGCGCCACCATTGACGCTCATGTTCGACACATACATGCGCGTGGCGATGAAGCCACCGCCGCCGCCACCACCCGGGCCTTCGGTTTCGAGATTGTAGTTGATGAATTGGTTGCCGCCCACGCCACCTTCCGCGGTAAGCTGAATGGTACCGATCGATGCGGCATCGAGCACAATGCTGCCGCCGCCGCCCGCGCCGCCGGGTCCGTCGTTCCCATTCCCCGTGGTTGCTCCACCGTTATTT
Source organism: Bacteroidota bacterium (assembly GCA_035914695.1). GTDB lineage: Bacteria > Bacteroidota > Ignavibacteria > SZUA-365 > SZUA-365 > JAOSJT01. The sequence continues at coordinate 32,019 of JAMIQH010000267.1, forward strand.
CCATTCGCGCTGATGGAACCACTGCCAGTGACCGCCGTGGCATGGACAAAGACAAAGCCACCACCATTGCCACCCGGGCCACCGGAGGAGTTATTCTGATGACCGGCGCCGCCGCCGCCACCAAAAAACACGCGACTCTCGGGTATGGCCACCAGCGGTCTGCCGCCGAGGCCGCCGCGTTCCTGCCGGTAGTCCCCACCCCAGTTGGAATTTCCCGGGCCCACCTGCAGCGCGTCCCTGTTACTGGCGGAGTAGGTGTAACCGCCACGACCACCGCCTGAGGAGTTCGCATTGGCCCCGGCGGGATCCAGCGACCAGGCGGACGCACCCGGACACGAGGTACACATCACGCCCTGACCTGTCCACGTGGAAGGGCTCATCCCATTCGCGCCGCCGCCGCCACCTGCGTTGTGATTGTTGCCACCACCGCCGCCGTTCGCCGCAGCGCCACGACCATATCGCCCGGCGGAGGCCACAAGCGCGGAATCGGCGATGCTTTCGCCTTTCAACGCACCATCGGCGACTGAAGTGGTACGATAGAGCGTGTTGGACTGCAGAACGCTACCGCCGTTGCCGCTGAGTGCGCCACCACGAAATCCCGCTCCATCGGCGTGAATCCGGCCATTCAGCGTGAGGGTGCCGGATACGCTCAACGCCACGATGCCTCCGGTGAGTCCATTCCACGCCCGCGCCACGATCGATGCGCCGTTCGACACGGTAAGCTCACTATACTGCGGAATTCGTACCACCTGCGTATTGCCTGAGGTAGTGTAGGATTGTTTCAAGGGGGCCGCAAGCGTGATTGTACTTCCCGAAACGGCGGCGACGCCGCACAGTTCGAAATTTCCCGCCCCGTTGTAATCAAGCACTTCTCCGAAACTGATATCGTTCGCCGTTCCAATCACCGCACCCTTTGCTTGATGGATCATCAGCAAATCGCCGGCGGACAGACCGGAGCCGGTGTTCAAAACAAGCGTACTGTTTCCCATCGAGACGGGCTGCATGAGAACGTAGTAAGTATTGACCACGGTATTGGCGGCCACGACGTTGAGAGACCCGTCTTTGCCGGGGAGTTGCGCGTGAGATGTTCCGATGAATATGTGGAAAAACAGCGCAACGGAGAATACAGCAATGCTGCGTAACAGCGGCGAGGGAGCTTTAAGTAAATTCATTTCGGTGCTTGTTGCTTGTTTCAAATCAGTTCAATGCTCCATTTAATGCAACAACCATGCCATATTGGCGACGGCCCTGAAACAAGGACATGAAGCACAATAACCATGCCTCAAGCCGATGGTGAATACGGTTTTCGAAAGCAACATGGATCGTTGTTCCATTTCGGAACAGTGGTGCAATGGAAAAAACAACAGGGTCGATCCGTGATGGACCGACCCGGTTGTTGTGTTTCGCCGCAGAACCGGACGGGGAATCAGCGGAGAATCATCAGTTTGCGAACAATCGTGCTCGCGCCATTGCTTACGCGCAGCAGGTACATACCGGGCTTGAGTGTGGAACCGTCGGCAAGCATACCATTCCAGCGCAAGGTGAGGCGACCACCTTGGGTTTCCGCGTCGTGCAGCACCGCGAGTTCGCGGCCGAGGATGTCGGTCAGCACCACGCGTAACGCCCCGCGCTCGCGCAGTTCGATGGGAATGTACAACTCGGCGCCCTGCCCGGCGGTGTAGGGATTCGGATAGAGGACTCCGACGTACAGCGATTGCGGAACGACCGTCCCGATGTTGTCGCTCGCTGTGGGCGGATCGATTTGATTGGTCTCCAGCACAAGGAAGGCCGTGTAGGGCGTGAGAATCTGATGGCGCATGCTCAAGGCGATGACGCTTTGCTTCAGCTCCAGCGTCTCGCCGTACTTCTTGATCGTCGCAAGCAAGTCGTCGATGCGCGCGGCAGCCCAGTACGATGCGACCTGCGGCAGATCGGTGCTCCAGTCGATGAAGCGCACATCGCGCGACAACGATCGCGCATTGCCGGACGCGTCGCTGTAGTTCACGGTGACGCGTTCGTTCGGCGCAAGCCACCGTCCGGTGGTCACCAACTTGTTGGCGCTGGTGATGCCGTTGAACGACAGCGGATAGAGCAGCATGGTGTTGCGCATTTCGTAGCGCACCTCCGGCGCGAGGGTCGAGCCGACATTGAGGTCGAGCATGATGCGCGAAAGCACGGTTTGCAGATCGTCGCCGCTTTCCACCATGGTCACCTTGCCGCCACGGGCTTCGGCCAGATCGTAGAGCAGCTCGATTCTGCTGCTGAACACGATCACCGGATTGAACACCACACCCACGGTGTCGATGGTTTCGATGATCGATTTCAGACCCTGGAACGAGAAAATGCCGGCGTTGGGTTCGCCATCACTCAGAAAGAGCATTTTCCTCACGGCATCGCGGCGGAAATTCGCATCGAAGCCGCCGCGTATGCCCAACTCGTAATTGGTGCCACCGGTGGCGGAGTAGTATCGATTGATGTGCGAAATGCCCGCTTGAATGTTCTCGCTCGTGGCCTCCACCATGCCATCGGGAGTGTAGGGCCAATTCGAAACACCGCTGCTGAAAAAGGTAAGGCGGAAGCGGTCGCTGGGACGAAGTTCCTGCAAGATTCCAATCACCGCCTGCCGCACCATATCGATGCGCGTTCCCGCCATACTGCCCGAGGCATCGAGCACGAAAACCAGGTCGCGCGGCGGAGCTTCGATTTCCTCCAATTCCACGGGGTGCCAGCATATGAAGTAGGGATCCTCGCCGGTGCTGTCGGGATTGGTGTAGGAAAGCAATGGAAAGACGTCGTACACGCCCCGGGGTTTGTAGCGCAGTTCGAAATCCTGTGTGTACATCTGATTCTCGATGCCAAAATCGATGCTGCTCCGTTGTTCATCGAGTTGGTTGACTCTGCACATCAGCGGTTGATCATCGAAATTCGTATGCAAAGCGTCGATGGGAAGATGCGACGCCAGGTCGATATGCAGATTGGTGCTTTCCACCGCGCGGCTTTGATAGCCCGAGAGGTTGAGTGGATAGCGGTAGTGCACCCAGCCATCGGTGGTGAGAGGCAGGGTGTTGAAATAGCGGATTTCGATGCGCCTCGAAGAGCGCGGATTGATGGGAAAGACTTTCAGTTGAAAGCGATTCATGCCGAGCGATTCCAGTATGGCCGGATCGCGACGTTGCCCCACCACCACGCTGTCGTACAGCCGTTGCGCTTCGGCGGTGGTTTTCACCACGAAGGTACGTCGCACGCCGTCCACCCACAGCCAGAGCCCGTCCACTTTGGCGCCGTCCGGCAATTGAAAGGCGTAGAATCCTTCCAGCACCTCACTGTTGTCGTTGAAAAATTCCTCATCCACATGCGTGACGGCCAGTTGTCCTTGTATGCGCACATGGGTGCGGATATGGCTGATGCGCAGGTTGAACACCGGACTTTCCGTGCCCGGTCTGCGTGCGTACAGTACGCCAGCGTCCACGATCTGAGAAAGCGCGAGAAACAGGAGCAGCGTAGCGGAACATGTCATCCACTTCTTCATGGCTTCATCTCCAATCCGATAGTTGTTCGATTCGCTGCATTGACACAGGGAGGGAAGGAAAATTCCCCGAAGGCGTGATCGGGAAAAAAAAGCGTGCATCGTCGCGGAAACGCGTCATCTTTCCACACCCTGCAACTCGTAACGGGAAAATTCCGTAGTTTCGAGTCTGTTGGATCCATCCATGCCATTACTCGACGTCATACTACTTATCGGTTCCGTGCAGGGCGCGTTCCTTGCCGCGTTTCTCTTCCATCGGCATCGCGCGCTGTACGCCACCCGTTTCCTTGTAGCGCTGCTGGCGGTGTACTCGGTGGTGCTGTCCCATCTGGTGTTGT
>JAMIQH010000268.1:0-28534 GCA_035914695.1 Bacteroidota bacterium
ATTTCTCCGGACAACGAAGTGCTGTTGCCTTGCTATCATTTGCACAACGAACGTCTCCCGATCGGCGAGGATCTCGGGGCCGTGCTGGCAGGGGAGCGCGCGCGCTGGCACCGCGAACATGAAGGGCGACACGATTTTTGCAAGGGCTGCACCATCAACTGCTACTTCGAACCCTCGTTCGCCTTTCCCACGAATGCGCTGTCGCTGGCGAGTGTCCCGTCCAAGATCAAGTACGGCTACGGCAAGTACATACTCCAACCTTTGCGGAAGCTGTAGCAATCAAGCAAACGTGAAGAAGAATGAGTAATGAGGTGATGAGGGTAAGGAGGAATTGGTTGTGGCTGACGTGACTGTATGGCAGCGCTACGGATCAGGATGGGCGCGCCCTCAACCCCTCCTCCGCGCGCTCGGCGCTCTCCGCGCGCTCTTTGAATGTATCACGGACTCAGCTCGGTGGAACATAATCGCTCGGCGGAGGGAGTTCGGGAACGTCGGCGCGGCTTCATTCGTCCAATACGGCTGTCCGGCAAGGGCGAAATTTCGTGGGTTGCTTCGGGATTTCCCGTTGCGCAAATTTGAGGATATGCTTGCCGGACCGGGAGTTTGCGAAACACGCTATCGATGTGACTTCCCGCTATGGCATGAACCACCAGAATCTCGAAGAGGAGTGCATGGACATCAACATCCAGGAGATCAACGAGCGCATTCAGCAGGAAAGCGCATGCATCGACATCCTGAAAATGGAAATGGGCAAGGTGATCGTCGGGCAGAAGGCCATGATCGACCGCCTGCTCATCGGTTTGCTGGGCAACGGGCATATACTGCTCGAGGGCGTACCGGGTCTGGCCAAGACCACCGCCATCAAGACCCTCGCCGCCACGATGCATGCCCTCTTTCACCGCATTCAATTCACCCCGGATTTGCTCCCCGCCGATCTCGTCGGTACGATGATTTACAATCAGAAAACCGGTGATTTCCAGACGCGACAAGGTCCGGTGTTCGCCAACTTCATTCTCGCCGACGAAATCAACCGCTCGCCCGCCAAAGTGCAGAGCGCGCTGCTGGAAGCCATGCAGGAACGGCAGGTCACCATTGGCGATCAAACCTACAAGCTGCCCGATCCCTTCCTTGTGATGGCGACGCAGAATCCCATCGAGCAGGAGGGAACCTATCCGCTGCCCGAGGCACAGGTGGACCGCTTCATGCTGAAAGTGACCATCGACTATCCCGCGCGCGACGAGGAACTGCGCATCATGCGGCAGCAGATCGCCGAGGAGGTGCCGGTGGCGCAACCCGTGGTGGCGCTGGACGAAATCGCCCGCGCGCGCAAGGCCGTGCATATGGTGTACATGGATGAAAAAATCGAACGCTACATTCTCGACATCGTGGAAGCCACACGCCGGCCGAAGGATTTCAAACTCGAACGCCTCGCTCCCTACATCGCCTACGGCGGTTCGCCCCGCGCGTCCATCAATCTCGCCATCGCCGGCAAGGCGCACGCCTTCATTCAGCGGCGCGGCTATGTGATTCCCGAGGACATCCGCGCCATCTGTTTCGACGTGCTGCGGCACCGCGTGGCGGTGACCTACGAGGCCGAGGCCGAGGAGAAGACCTCCGAAAACATCATCCAGGAAATTCTCGATACCATCGAGGTGCCCTGATCCTTCGTTCCCACCGCCGCCCGGGGCGGCGCAGTTTGAACGTCAGACCACAGAGGACCGATGGAAACGACACAGATTTTCAAAAACGTCCGGCAGATTGAAATCCGCACACGCGGCCTGGTGAACCAGTTGTTCTCCGGCGAATACCACAGTGTGTTCAAAGGCCGGGGCATGGAGTTCACCGAGGTGCGCGAGTACCAGTATGGCGACGATGTGCGCGCCATCGACTGGAACGTGTCGGCGCGCTTCAACCGTCCCTTCGTGAAGGTGTTCGAAGAAGAGCGCGAGTTGACGGTGATGCTGCTCGTGGACATGAGCGGTTCGCAGGATTTCGGCACGGTGGTGCGTCGCAAGCGCGATCTCGCGGCCGAACTCTGCGCCGTACTGGCCTTTAGCGCGATCAAGAACAACGACAAGGTGGGGCTGATCATTTTCACCGATCAGGTGGAAACCTTCGTTCCGCCGAAAAAGGGACGTTCGCATATTCTTCGCATCATCCGCGATCTGCTGGCATACGAGGCGCGCGGCACGGGCACGGATATCCGTCAGGCGCTGGAGTATTTCAACAGCGTGACCAAGAAGCGCTCCATCGCTTTCGTGGTGTCGGATTTCATGGACACCGGCTACGAGCGCGCGATGAGCATCGCGGCGCGCAAGCACGACATGATCGCCGTGCGGTTGAGCGACGCGCGCGAGATGGAATTGCCCGATGTGGGTCTGGTGAAATTGCGCGACGCCGAGAGCGGCGCCGAGCGCTGGATCGACACGTCGATGGCATCGGTGCGTGCGGCGTATCGCGAGCGACGATTGGCGCAAATAGCGGAACTGGAGCGGAATTTCCTCCGCTCGAATGTGGACTCCATTGTCATCGACGCCCGGCGGGGGTATGTGCAGCCGCTGGTGGATTTCTTCAGAATGCGGGAGCAACGCTACCGATGAGAACACGCCTTGTGCTGATTGCCGCGCTGTTCCTGCTTCCCGCGCTTGCGGGCGCGCAGGATGTGAAGGTGAAGGTGACGGTGGATTCCAACCGCTACCTCATCGGCGAATGGATTGTGGCCTCGCTGCACGTTGACGCGCCGAAAGAAGCCACGCTGCGCTTTCCAAAAAACGACGACGATATCGAAGGCGGCGATTTCGTGGCGCTGGGCGAAGAAACGCTCGAAGCCGACGGCCTGCGCTCGCGCATTCGCCGCGAAATCACCATGACCGTGTTCGACACCGGGCAGGTGGCGCTCAACGTGTTGCTGCGCTACCGCTTGCCGGGCGACACCACCACCTACATTGCGCGGTCCAACACGCTGACGCTCGCCATCGGCACCGTCGCGCTCGATACCACGATCACATTCAAGGACATCAAGGACGTGATGCACGTCTCCTTGCCATGGTGGGTGTATGTACTGATCGTCCTTGGCTCGTTGCTGTTGGCAGCCGGACTCTGGTACGCCTGGCGCTGGTACAGGCGCAAGGCGGAGGAAGTGGACGAGGCACCGGTGGAGGAAGTCAAGCCGGAGATTCCGCCGCATGTCGAAGCGCTGCGCGCATTGGACAGACTGAAATCCGACGCACCCTGGCTGCGCGGCGCGCACAAGGAAGCGCAATCGCGCCTGAGCGATATTGCGCGGCGCTATCTCGAACGCCGTTTCATGTTCCCCGCGATGGAGGAAACCACCGGCGAAATCATCCGCAACGCGCGTGCCACCACGCTGCGTCCCGTATTGGTGCAGGATCTCGAACAGGTGCTTCGCGTTGCCGATTTGACGAAATTCGCACGCTTCGAACCCACGGTCATGCAGCACGAGCACGGACTCGAAACAGTGTACAGCGTGGTGCGCGAGAGTATCCCGCGCGAGACCTTTGAAACGGAGGACGCTGTCCGGGATAAGCGCGCCGACGAGCAACAGGGTGGAGGACCGGGCGCATGATGGAGCACATCACGCATTTCGCCAATCCACATCTGCTGTGGTTGCTTGCACTGTTGCCAGTGCTGATCGTCTGGTATGTGTGGAAACGCAACCGCGTCACCGCTTCGCTGCGGCATTCCTCACTGGCGCTGTTCGACGGATTGCCCGCGGGCTGGCGCGCGCATTTGCGGCACGTGCCCTTCGCGCTGCGCATCCTGGCCTTGGCGGCGCTGATCGTGGCCTTCGCTCGCCCGCAATCCTCCTCGCGCGGCGAGAATGTGTATCGCGAAGGCATCGACATCACCATCGTCCTGGATATTTCGGGCTCGATGCTGGCCGAGGATTTCCGGCCCAATCGTCTTGAGGCCGCGAAAAAGGTGGCGGAGGAGTTTATCCTCGGCCGTGAAAGCGATCGCATCGGCCTGGTGATCTTTGCCGGGGAAAGCTTCACGCAATGCCCGCTCACCACCGATTATTCGGTGTTGGTGGAATTGTTGCGCAAAGTGAAGACCGGCTATCTGCAGGATGGCACCGCCATCGGCGAGGGTATCGCCAACGCGGTGAATCGCATGAAGAACAGCAAGGCCAAGAGCCGTGTGATGATTCTGCTGACCGACGGCGTGAACAACATGGGTTCGATCGATCCGGCCACCTCGGCGGAGATCGCGTTGAGTTTCGGCTTACGCATTTACACCGTGGGCGTGGGCACGCGCGGTATGGCGCCCTATCCGGTGCAGACACCCTTCGGCACACAGTATCAGCAGATGCCGGTGGAAATCGACGAGACCATGCTCACGCAGGTGGCGCAGCTCACCGGCGGCGAGTATTTCCGCGCGACAGGCAACAAGGCGTTGCGCGACATTTACGCGCGAATCGACAAGCTCGAACGCACGAAAGTGGAAGTGACGGAATTCCACCGTTACAGCGAGCTGTTCTACGGTTGGTTGTTCGCGGGATTGCTGCTGTTGCTGGGCGAAATGCTGTTGCGCGCACTGGTGTTCCGAAAAATCCCGTAATCCGCGATCAGGAAACGCATCGATGATAACGTTCGCTCATCCCGAATACCTGCAGTATCTGTTCGCGCTCCCGGCGTTGGCGGCGCTGCTGTGGTTCGCATGGTTCCTGCAACGGCGCGGTCTCCGCATCTATGGAGAGCGCCGCCTCGTGCATCGCATGATTCCCGAGCGCAGTCGCGTCAAATACTGGCTGCGTGCTTCGCTGCTGTTGCTGATCTTCGCGTCGTTGATCGTCGCCTGGGCAAATCCCAAGGTGGGCACGCGCTACGAGGAGGTGACGCGCACAGGCATCGATTTGATTGTGGCGGTGGACGTGTCCACGAGTATGCGCGCCGAGGACATTCAGCCCAGCCGCATCGTGGCCGCGAAGAAGGAATTGCAGAATCTGATCAACAATCTCAAAGGCGACCGCATCGGCATCATCGTCTTCGCGGGCGAGGCCTACACGCAGTTGCCGCTCACCTCGGATTACAGTGCCGCGCTGATGCTCAACGATGTGATCACCACGGGCATCGCGCCGCGTCCCGGCACGGCCATCGGCTCGGCCATCACGCTCGCGCGTGAATCCTTCGAAAAAGAGCAGGGCAAGTACAAGGCCATGGTGATCATCACCGACGGTGAGAATCACGAGGACGATCCCGTGGCCGCCGCTGAGGAAGCCGCCGACGAAGGCATCGTCATTCACACCATCGGCATGGGCTCGCTCGAGGGCGCGCCGATTCCCGTGGGCGACGGCGCCTCGTACAAGCGCGACGATCAGGGTGGCACGGTACTCTCGCGTCTGGATGCGGAGACGTTGAAAAATATCGCGTCCACCACGGGAGGCACATTCACGCAGGCCGTGACGGGGCGCGACAATCTCGCCACCGTGTTCGAGCAGATCGAGCGCATGGAGAAGAAGGAATTCGGCACGCGGCAGTTCACCGACTTCGAGGACCGCTTCCAGTTTCCGCTGGCATTCGCACTGCTGCTGCTCGTGGGTGAATTGTTTCTTTCGGAAACGCGCAACCGCTTCCTGTCGCGCTTCGCGGTGTTCGCGCCGAGAGAGGAGGAATAGGACATGCACATCCGTCAATCGTTGCGCCTGGGTTTCACCGTGATGCTCTTGTTCGGAGCGGCGGCCCTGCACGCGCAATCCTACCGATCGTCGGTCAACGATGGCAACGAAGCGTACCGGCAGCAGCAGTACGACGCAGCGCTGAAGCGCTACAATCAGGCCTCGAAAAAGGACGGCGAGCGCATGGAGAGCCGTTTCAACAGCGGCAATGTGCACTACCGCAATGGCGATGTGAAGTCCGCGCTCAAATCCTACGAGGAAGCGGGGAAGCGTGCGGCTTCCAAGGAGCAACTCGCCGCCACGCTGTTCAATGCGGGTAATGTGTTTCTCGACGCGGCGGAAAAGGGCGGAGACAATCCCATGCTGCAACAAGCCGGCAACAACGACGCCCAGGCGCTGCGCATGGAGGGCTACAAGCAAGCCATCGAACTGTACAAGAAGACGCTCAAACTGCAACCCACCGACGCCGACGCCCGCTACAATCTGACCTATGCACGCAAGAAACTCGAGGAATTGCAGCAGCAGCAAAAGCAGAATCAGAATCAGGATCAGAAGCAACAGCAGCAGCAAAAGCAGGACAAGCAACAGGATCAGCAGAAGCAGGACAAGAGCAAGCAGGAAGAGCAGCAGAAACAGGACAAGAAAGATCAGCAGCAGCAACAGCAGCAGAATCAAAAGGATCAGCAGCAGAAGCAGCAGGCCAAACCGCAGCAGCAGAAGCAGCCGCAAATGTCGAAGCAACAGGCCGAGCAGATCCTCCGCGCGCTGGAACGGCAGGAAAAAGATCTGCAGAAAAAGAAGCGCGAAGAAATTCCGGCCCGCATTTCCGTGGACAAGGATTGGTAGCAACATGCGCGGCGTAGCAATCACTCTCTCCATTATCAGCTTCGTGCTCGCGCTCGGTATCGGGAGCACTCCGCCACTGCATGCCCAGGATGCGCAGTTCACCGCAAGCGCCGACCGCACGGAGATTGCCATGGGCGAGCAGTTTCAGGTTACCTTCACGCTGTCCGGGGGACGGCTGAAGAGCTACACCGATTTTCGCGCTCCGGATCTGAACAGGGATTTCCTCACACTCGCCGGACCCAGCACGTCGCAGAACATGCAGATCATCAACGGGCGGGTGTCGACCAGCATTTCCTGGACCTACGTTTTGCAGGCACGCACCGTGGGTACCTTCACTCTCGCACCCGCCACGATCAAATACGACGGCGCGACACTGCGCAGCGGAACCCTGCGCCTCACGGTGAAAAAGGCCGCGCCGCAGGCGGGTCAGCCGAGAGGGGGCAAAGAGCAGCCCGCCGATGTGGATCTGGGCGACAATCTCTTCATCCGTGCCATACCGAGCAAGACCTCGGTGTACATCGGCGAACCCATCACCGTGACCTACAAGCTGTACACGCGCGTGGCGTTTCAACTCGACAATCCCATCAAGCTGCCGCGCATGGTCGGCTTCTGGAGCGAGGACATCGAGGCCCCGACGCAGTTGCAGCCGAAGGTGGAGGTGTACAACGGCAAGCAGTACGAAACCTTCATGATGCGCAAGGTGCTGTACTTTCCCACACAGAGCGGCGACCTGACCATCGAGCCCTTCGAGGTGGGTACGACAGTGCGCGTGCGTAAACGCCGAAAGACGGGCGACGATTTTTTCGATCGCTTTTTCAGCGATCCGTATTTCGATTCCTACGAGGGCGTGAAGAAAACGTTGATGACCGGCGCGGTGCGCGTGAAGGTGCGGCCCTTGCCCGAAGAGGGGAAGCCGAAGTCCTTCACCGGCGTGGTGGGGAATTACACCATGGATGTGACACTGGACAAACAACGGCTGAAAACCGATGAAACCGCCACGCTCAAGGTGCTGCTCCGTGGCTCCGGCAATATTCGATTGCTCGACGAACCCTCCATCGCCTTCCCGAGCGGCCTCGATCACTACGATCCCGCGATCAACGAGAATGTGGAGCATGCCGACGGCACCATGCGGGGCAATAAAAGCTTCGAATACATTCTCGTCCCGCGCTATCCGGGGAAAATCACCGTACCGCCGGTGGAGTTCTCCTATTTCGATCTTGAGAAAAAACGCTACATCACGCATAGTTCACCCGCGATGACGCTGGTGGTGGACGAAGGCGAAAAGCGCCGCGAGGCGGGCGAAGTGGAGCGGCGCATGATCGACTATCTCGCACGGGATATTCGTGCGATCAAGGATATCGCCCCCGGCGAAGCGCTGGAAACGGCGGACGCGCCCTCCGTGCCCTTGCCGCTCATGGCTGCCGCCTGGGCGTTGCCGCTGCTTGCCTTCGGTGGCGCCCTGCTGTGGAAAAAGCGCTACGACCGTCTGCATGCCGATGTGACGGGGCTCAAACGCCGACGTGCCACGCGCGTTGCCGAGAAGCATCTCTCGCGATCGCGCGGCTGGCTGGACAGAGGCAGCATCGACGCGTACTATCAGGAAATCGCCCGCGCGCTGTGGGGTTATGTGCAGGACGCACTGGGCCTTCCCACGTCGCAAACCAGCATGGACGCGGTGGGTGCCGCATTGCTGGCGCGCAACGTGCCCGAGGAAGTGGTGGCGCAGTTGCGCGAGGCCTTGCACGCGGTGGATTACGCGCGATTCTCGCCCACACGCGCGCAGGACAACGAGATGCGCGCACTGTACGATCGCTCCCGCGAAGCCATTATCGCCACCGAGCAGGCGCTGAAAGGAGGTGCGGCATGAGACGCATCCTCATCTTGCTGCTGCTGGGCATCAGCGGCGCCGCGTCTCTGTCGGCCGGGCCGGTGGAAGAACTCTTCCGTCAGGGCATCGCCGCATACAAGGCGGGGAGCTACGAGGCGAGTGTGGGCTTGTTCGATTCGGTGCGTGCGGCGGGGAAGGACGGTTACATCGTTCAGTACAATCTCGGCTGCGCGTATTACAAGAATGGCGATATCGGTAAAAGCATTCTGGCTTTCGAGCGTGCGCTGCGTATTGATCCCGGCAATGTGGATGCCAAACACAATCTCAACGTGGTGCGAGCGAGGACGCGCGACCGCATCGAGCCGATACCGCTGATTTTCGTGGTGCGTTGGTGGAATGACCTGAAGGAAGCGCATCTGCCATCCACGTTCTTTCTCTGGTCGGCGCTGTTTTTGAGTCTGCTGGCGGCGTCGGCGTTCGTCTTCTTCGGCTTCCGCGGCACGATGCTGCGTCGTACCGCGCTGGCGATGGGTTTTCTCGCGGCTCTGCTGTTTATCGCGTCACTGGGCCTGTATCGCGAACGCATGCGGGAACTTGAACAACAGCGCTTCGCCGTGGTCATGCAGGCCATTGTGACGGCGCGGAGCACGGCGGATGCTTCGGCGGTGGACAGTTTTACCATGCACGAGGGATTGACGGTGGAAATACTCCGCGAAAGTAATGGCTACTACCTCGTGCGTATTGCAGACGGAAAACAGGGATGGGTACCGTCCAACTCCGTCGAGCGGATCTGACCGTTGGATATTAGCCGATACGTTGCTAATATAGCGCTGATTCACACACGATCGGATTTACTGTGACTACGTGGTTGCGATTCCTGCTGTTCACGCCGGTGCTGTTCATGTTCGTGCTTGCTCCCGCCCGGGCGCAGCGCGAGGATGATGTGCTGCGTCCCGTGCCATTCCGTTTTCACCTTGGCCCCATGCTGGGCTTTGGCTACAATTCCTCACACGGAAGTTTCAAAACGCTGTGCGATTGCGAATATGATGGCGGTTACGGCGTCGGGCCCGTGCTGGGCGGCTTCATCGATTACCCGCTGACGCGTTCGCTCTCGGCCTACGTGTTGGTGCAGGGGCAATCGCTCAACGCCGATTACGACCGGACGGAGCGGCGTTTCGAATATGTGCAGCAACTCGGTGATTTCGCCGCGGTGGATTTCGAGCAGGAGGTCGCGCTGACACTGTTCACCGCCGGAATCGGTGCCTTTGTGAAATGGGAAACGCCGGTGCCGAATTTGTACCTGGCGGTGGGTCCGGATTTCTCGCTTGTGGTGGTGGACGGTATCGAGGAAACGGAGCGCATCATCACTCCGGGTTTTGCCTACACCAACAGTGGCGGTGGAGAGACCGTGTTCGTGGATGGCGCACTGGATGATTATTACGACGGTACCGCCTGGCGCCTCGCCATCGCTGGAAAAATCGGCTACATCATTCCCATTGCGGAACGGTTGCAACTGGCCGCCGAAATCACCGCGGCCCTGCCCATGACACCCGTGGTTGCGGAGCACAACAGCTGGCGCATCATGCCTTATCAATTCAGCGTGCTCGCACGCTTCGCGCTGTAAATTTTTCCATCAAGACGGACGCATCCATGAACCGTTGCCGCCGCAAGTACCTCCCACGAAACTTCGTCCTCGCGCTCTGCCTTCTGACCTCTTTCGCTCTGCCGATGCACAGCGATGCGCAGCATCGGCGGAACGCGCATGGCTTCGGCATGACCTATCCGGGGGCGCTGGCGGTGGGAGTGTTCGGAGGCGGCACGGCCACCTTCGGCAGCGCCGGACCTACCGGAGCTTGCGACTGCGTATTCGATGGGGGCAGCGGCATGGCCTACACGACGGGAGTGGCGCTGGACATTTTCATGAATCGCGCCTTCGCCCTGCGCGTGCAAGGTCTGTACGAAGTTCACGCGGCAACGTACACACTGGATAAAACCGTGAACCTCTTCGCTCCGGACGGATCGCCGGTGAGCGCCATCGCGGAGCGCCGCGCCACGACCGCAAACAGCTACTTCGCCACATCCATGCATGTCGTGTGGTTCACCGGCCTCTCCAACCTGTATGTAAGCGCTGGCGCTGGCGCGGCCTTCCACAGCGGCGGCACCGTGAAGGATGAGGAGACGCTGAAGACACCCGGCGTGTTCTATGGCGTGGGTTCCAATAACGTCGTATTTCACGACGGGGATTTGGACAACATCGCCACTCCCGCCACCCGCGCCTCGTTGTTGCTTGGGCTGGGCTTCGATATTCCGATTGCCCGGGGCTTCGCGGTGTCTCCCGAGGCGCAATTCGATGTTCCGCTTACCTCCGTCACCGACGAGGATGCGGACTGGAAGACCATGGTTCTGCGCTTCGGCGTGGTTGCGCGCTTCGGCATCTAAGTGCGCTCCGCTTCCGCCTGTTCTTGTTTACTGCCTTGAATTGAAATATATTAGCTCATCCTCTCTGAAGTAGAGCTTTAATATGACTTCAACGCAGCACGTGTCAGCATTCGCCTCAAAGATCGATCACACCCTGCTCAAAGCGGACGCGGGCGAGCGGAGCATCATCCGCCTCTGCGACGAAGCGCGTTTACACGGCTTTGTCACTGTGTGCGTACAGCCCAGCTGGGTACGCCTATGCGCGGGCCTGCTCAAGGACGCGCCCGTGGGTGTGTGTACCGTGATCGGTTTTCCCCAGGGCTGCAATAAAACGGAAACCAAGCTGCGCGAAGCAGAACTAGCACTTGCCGACGGCGCCGTGGAACTCGACATGGTACTCCATCTTGGCCGGCTGAAGGACAAGGACATGGCCTATGTCGAAAACGACATCCGCGCCGTGGTGCGCGTGGCCGGCCAGCATGCATCCGGAGCCCTCGTGAAAGTGATCGTGGAGAGTTGCCTGCTCAGCGAGGACGAACTGCGCGCGGCTTGTACCGCCGCTGTGCGTGCCGGAGCGGATTATGTGAAAACCTCGACCGGCTTCTCCACGGGAGGGGCAACGGTGGACGCCGTGCGTATCATGCGCGCGACGGTGGGTGAGGAATGCGGCGTCAAGGCCAGTGGAGGGATTCGCACGGCGCAGGATGCGATCGCCATGGTGCAGGCGGGCGCGGACCGCCTCGGTACAAGTTCCGGTGTGGAAATCATTTCATCTCTTGCACATGGAGAATAACATGAACGCGATTATGCGCTTGCCGGTCCTGCTCGTCCTCTGTTGCGGCGTGCTTCTGTCCACCGCGTGCAGTTCGAGCGAGGAAGTCTCGGCGGACGGAAAGTCGATACAGGACGAAAAGGTGGTTTTCGAACGCGTCGACAAGGACGAACCCATCATTCCCGAGACGGATGCTCCCGCGTCGCAGCCGAGCAAGGACGTGCCCGCGCAGAGCGTGCCCGAGACCGTGCCGGTCAAGCCGCAGGGCGATGTTCCGGCCACGCAGGTGCCGGAAAGCGTTCCTGCCCCCAGCACCCCGCCGGCCACGACGCCATCGTCCACCGGAGCGCCGCGCAGCGGCAGCACCATGTGGAGCGTGCAGCTGGGCGCATTCAAGAACGATGCTGGCGCACTGCAACTCGTGGACGAAATCAAGCAGAAATTCAATCAGCCGGTTTACAAGAACTACGATCCCGTGAGCGGCTACTACAAGGTGACCCTCGGCTCTTTCCAATCGCGCGAGGATGCCACGCGTTTCCGCCTCGATGTGCAATCACGCGGCTATCCCGATGCGTTCATTGTTGAAGTGCCGCGCTGACACCGCACGGCGCATTGTGAGAAACCCTGGGCGACCTGTGTTGTCCGGGGTTTCGCGCTTCGCGGCGTGGCACTCACGGCGAGCAATCATCGTCGGGCTGCTGCTCCTCGTCTGCGCGGGTTGTTCGTCCACACCGGAGCAGGCGGCGAGCAGTGGGAAAACCATGCGCGAGCATGAGCGGTCGTTCGACCCATCGCATTATCGCGACAGCACCGTGACCGGTTCCGGCACCACCGCCGCGCGCGGCACGGTTCGCTCCCGTACGCGCTCGCCCGAGGCGACGAGCACCGGTCGCTTCGAACGTGCGATGGGTTTTCGCGTACAGCTGTTTTCCAGCACCGATGTCGAAGCCACGCGTGCGCGTCAGGAGGAAATGCGTTCGCGTTTGCAGGAGCTGGGCCTGAGCAAGGGCCGGTTGGACATCGTCTTCGATGCCCCGTATCACAAACTGCGTTTCGGGGATTTCGCGACCAAAAAGGACGCGGATGCCGCACTGCGGCAGTTGCACCAGGCCGGGGTGAAAGAGGCCTGGATTGTACGGGACAATATCCTCCTTCCACGCTGACCGGCGGATGTGGCGGACGCGCATTTCCGCATGCCTTCGGACCGGTCGGTTTTTCCGCGCGGTAATTCCCGGCACGCACGGGTCATCCAACACCATCGTTGTTCATTCCCGGCACAACGAGCGTGGGTGAACGCATTTTTCGCATGGCTTTTACTATATTGAAACAATAGAGAATTCCCCGCATTGTTGTGACGATGCGGGTGCCGTGGCCGAAGCGAATACTGAGCGCATGCCGGATACACCGTCGAGAAAGAAGGATCACGTCGACCTTTGCGTCAACGAGAATGTCGCCTACGAAAGCAAGGCCACAGGACTCGAGCGCTGGGATTTCGTGCACAATGCCTTGCCCGAACTGAACGCGGACGAGGTGGAAACGCAGTGCGAGGCCTTCGGGCACACACTGTCCTTTCCGCTGATGATCACCGGTATGACCGGAGGATACCCCGACGCCGAGCGCATCAACGGGCAGCTGGCCGAGGTGTGCAACGATACGCGCATTGCCATTGGCGCGGGAAGCATGCGGCAGGCGATGGAGAACGACCGTTACCACGAGTCCTGGCGGGTGTTGCGTCGCAAGGCCCCCGACGTTCCCGTGCTCGCCAACATCGGCGCGGTGGAATTGGCGCGCATGAACAACGCCGATCCGGCGCGTTTCCTCGTCGATCTTCTCGAAGCCGACGCGCTCGTTGTGCATACCAATCCGTTGCAGGAGTTCTTGCAGCCCGAGGGCGAAACGCGCTTTCGCGGTGTGCTTGCTGCACTGGAAATGGTGTGTTCGCAGTTGCCGGTGCCCGTTGTGTTGAAAGAAGTCGGCGCGGGCATATCGGCGGATGTCGCACGGCGCGCCTACGATGCTGGCGTGCGCTGGATCGACGTGTCGGGCGCCGGTGGCACGAGTTGGGCGGGCGTGGAAATGTTGCGCCGTTCCGACGGCATGGAGATCGCGCCGGCCTTCCGCGAGTGGGGCATTCCCACCGCCGAGGCCTTGCGGGCCGTGGCTGCCGACAAGCCCGCGGATCTGCGCCTCATCGCCTCCGGCGGCGTCACCGATGGCGTGCAACTCGCCAAATGTCTCGCGCTCGGAGCGGATATTGGCGGAGCCGCACGACCACTGCTCCGCGCGCTGTTCGATGGCGGACAGGACGCGCTGCGCAATCGCATCGAAAGCTGGCGTCACGATGTACGCGGCGTCCTCTTCCTTGTCGGCGAGAGAACCCTCGCCGCGTTGGCTCCACACATCATTCAACGCACCTGAGCATGAGCACAAGCAGAGAACTGGAACAGTACGCGCGCTACCGCGCACTCATCGACGAACGACTGGCGCATGTTATCGACCGCGATGAACCGGTGACCATGTACCAGCCCGCACGCTACGTGTTGGAAAGCGGCGGCAAGCGCATCCGTCCCGTGCTTGTGATGCTCGCCTGCGAGGCCGTGGGCGGCAATCCCATCGACGCGGTGGACGCCGGCGTCGCCGTGGAAATCCTGCACAACTTTACGCTGGTGCACGACGACATCATGGACGGTGCCGACACGCGCCGCGGGCGCGAGACCGTGCACAAGAAATGGGACGAGAACATCGCCATTCTCGTGGGCGACGAACTGATGGGAATAGCGTACAAGGTGCTCCTGAACACGCACGTCGGTGATCTGCGCGAACTCATTTCCGTGTTCACCGACGGAGTGATTGAAGTGTGCGAAGGACAGAGTTACGACAAGGAATTCGAAGCCGCGCCGCAGGTGAGCGAAGCCCAGTACCTGATGATGATCGGAAAAAAGACCGGGTGGCTCGTGGCCATCTCGGCGCATCTCGGCGCGATTATCGGCGGAGCCACGCCCGCGCAGACGCAGGCCCTGCTGGCGTACGCGCGCCACATCGGAAGGGCGTTCCAGGTGCAGGACGATTTGCTCGATGCCGTCGCCGAGGAAGAGGAGTTCGGCAAACCCGTCGGCGCCGACATTCTCGAAGGCAAGAAGACCTACCTGCTGGTTACCGCCATGGATCGCGCCGAAGGCGAGGATCTCGCTCTCCTGCGCCGCGTGGCCACCCGGCAGGAACCGCGCGAGGATCTCGTGCCGCGCATCCGCGCGCTGTACCGTCGCATGGGCATACTGGATTTGGCGCGACAGCGCATCGAAGAAGACACCGCGGCCGCCATTCGCGCGCTCGACGCCTTGCCCGCCACCGAGGGACGCGGCATGCTCGTATGGCTGGCGCATATGTTGTTGGACAGAAAACACTGAACGCATGATAGAACGCGACGTCACCGTAGCCAATCGATCCGGTCTGCACACCCGGCCCGCCGCCATGCTTGTGAAAACTGCGGCGCGCTTTCAATCGGAATTCTTCGTGACCAAGGACGGCTTCGAAATCAATGGCAAGAGCATTATCGGTGTGATGACACTCGCTGCGGAACAGGGTGCGAAACTGCGCCTGCGCTTCGAGGGTCTGGATGAAGAGGAAGCGGCCGAAGCTATTTGCGCGCTCTTCCAGGAGGGCTTCGGCGAACTGAATCCAGCATAGGAACGGGGACCACGAATGGTGGAACACACGCAGGAACGCATTCACAAAGGACTTCCCGCCTCGGGCGGGATAGCCATCGGCCCGGCGTACGTGTACGAACGGGAGGAAGTGTACGTGGTCGAACGCGTACTTTCGGACGCGGAAATCGAGCACGAAATCGCCTTGCTCAACGAAGCCATCGACCGCTGCAGGGATGAACTGACGAAAATTTCGTCCTTCGCGCGCGAAACCCTGGACGAAAACGCGGCGGCCATATTCGACGGGCAAATGCTCATGCTCGACGATCCGGAGCTGCGCAAGGGCTTGCTCGCGCGCATTCGACACGAGAAGAAGAACGCCGATTTTCTCATTCACAACGAACTCGAGAAGTACCGCCTGCTTCTTGGCGCGGCCGAAGACGAAATGCTGCGCGAGCGCGTCGCGGATCTCGACGAGGTGGGGCAACGATTGCTGCGCGCCCTGCAGAAAAAACGCCTGCACCATACCGTCGAAGGCCAGCACATCATCGTCGCCGCGCAACTCACACCGTCCGACACCATTCTCTTCAGCCGCAACGACGTGCTGGGGTACGCCACCGATCTCGGCGGCATCACCTCGCACGCGGCCATTCTGGCACGCTCGTTGAAAATTCCCGCCGTCACCGGATTGCAGACCCTGAGTTCCGAAATCCACACCGGCGACCTGATGATTATCGACGGCCAGAAAGGCGTGATCATCCTGCATCCCGAGCCCGCGACGCTCGAAGAATACCAAGGAAAGATTGAGCGCATCCGTGTGTTCGAGCACGAGTTGGCTGGATTGGTGGATTTGCCTTCCGTCACTCCCGACGGCCATACCGTGGAATTGTCGGCGAACGCGGAATTCGTGGACGAACTCGACTACGTCGTCACGCAGGGATCGCGCGGCATCGGCCTGTACCGCACCGAGCATCTATATCTTGAAAAGGGGGAGTTTCCCACCGAACAGGAGCAATACGTCGACTACAGCGAAATCGCGCATGTGCTCTACCCGCAGCCGGTGATTTTCCGCACTTTCGACATCGGTGGCGATAAATTGCTCAGCGGACATTACGACGAGGACAATCCCTTCCTCGGCTGGCGCGGCATACGCATGATGCTCGACAAGCCCGAGATTTTCCGCGCACAGTTGCGCGCCATCCTCCGCGCCTCGACGATGAAAAACATCCGCGTCATGTTTCCCATGATCAGCGGAGTGCTCGAATTGCGCAAGGCCTTGTCGATGCTGCAATCGGTGCGCGAGGAACTGACAGCCGAGCGCATTCCCTTCGACCGCGGCATGCAGGTCGGGGTGATGATCGAAGTACCGTCGGCCGTGTTCGTGGCCGATGAAATCGCACGCGAGGTGGATTTCTTCTCCATCGGCACCAACGATCTGGTGCAATACCTCGTGGCCGTGGATCGCAACAACGAGCTGATCGCCGATCTGTATCAGGAGTTTCATCCCGCCGTTGTGCGCGCGGTGAAGCACATCATCGACACGGGACATCGCAACGGCATCTGGGTGGGTATGTGTGGGGAAATGGCCGGCAATCCGCTCGCAACCACCATGCTGCTCGGACTCGGCCTGGATGAATTCAGCATGGTGCCGTCGGTGATTCCCGAAATCAAGAACATCATTCGCAGCACGCCGCACGCGCATGCGGTGGAAGTGGCGTCGCGCGCGGTGACGCTGTCCACTTCGCTGGAGGTGCGCGCGTTGCTGAGCGAGGATTTGCGCGAGCGCCATCCCGCGCTGTTCGCGAGTTTGCCCAACGGCAACAATGGAGGACACGATGAGCATTCCGCTACGCATTGACAGCAGCAACGCCCGGGGAGCGGTCGCCTCGGTGTGGGAGGAATCCCTGGCGCGCGTGCGCGCGGCATTGGAAACACTGCAACGCCGCGACGGCGCCGGCAACGATTTTCTCGGTTGGCTGGATCTGCCGCTGCGCAGTGGCGAGCTGTTGCCCGCGTTGGATGCCTGTGCGCAGCGTCTGCGCTCGCAGGCGGACGCGCTGGTGGTGGTGGGCATCGGCGGATCCTACCTCGGCGCCCGTGCGGTGATCGACGCCTTGCGACCGCCGTTCGCGGAGGGCATGGACATGTACTACGCGGGGCATCACATCGACGGGGCGTATTTGCGGGCCTTGCTGCGCCATCTCGAAGGGCGGGATGTGTGCGTGAATGTGATCTCCAAATCCGGCACCACCACCGAACCCGCGCTGGCCTTTCGCGTGTTGCGCGCATGGATGGAAGAGCGCTACGGTGCGGCAGAGGCCGCAACGCGCATCGTTGCCACCACCGATTCCTCGCGCGGTGCCTTGCTTTCGCTGGCGAAAGACAGCGGCTACGAGCGCTTCGTGATACCGGACGACGTGGGTGGACGCTTCTCGGTGTTCACCCCGGTGGGTCTACTGCCCATCGCGGCGGCAGGCATCGATATACGCGCATTGTTGTCGGGTGCCGCTGCCATGCGCGCCGTGGCCTTCGATCCCGATCCCTCCGTCAATCCCGCATTGCACTATGCCGCGCTGCGTGATGCGCTGTATCGCTCGGGCAGACCGGTGGAGGTGTTGGCGTCGTTCACTCCCGCGCTGGCGCAGGTGGCGGAATGGTGGAAGCAATTGTTCGGCGAAAGTGAAGGTAAGGACGGAAAGGGCATTTTTCCCGCCGCCGTGCACAACACCACCGACCTGCATTCCATGGGCCAGTACATCCAGGACGGGCGGCGTATGCTGTTCGAAACCTTCCTGCACGCCGAGGCACCCGGCGAGGACATGGTGGTGCCGCGCATCGAAGCGGATATCGATGGTCTGAACTTTCTCGCCGGAACGACCTTCGCCGAAATCAATCGCAACGCCTTGCTGGGAACCGCGCTGGCGCACAGCAGCGGCGATGTGCCCAACAGCACCATCACGCTCGAGCGCCTCGACGCGGAGGCGCTTGGCGGCTTGCTCTACATGTTCGAAATCGCCGTTGCGCTGGGCGGATACGCGCTTGGGGTGAATCCCTTCGATCAACCAGGTGTGGAGGAGTACAAGCGCAATATGTTCGCCCTGCTCGACAAGCCCGGCTTCGAAGCGGAACGTGCGCGTTTGCTTGCGCGTCTGGCGGGTCGGTAGCGCCGAGTTCGCCTACGCGCCCGGTGCGCGCTTGCTCCTTCCATCAATGCTGTATCACCGTTGTTTCATTCTCCAGAGCGCTTCATCATGAGTTCCATGTACGCCGACCGCATCCACGCCTACGATTCCACCGACATGTACTCGGTGCTGTGTGATTTTCCCGGACAGATTCGCACAGGTTTGGATATCGGCAACACCGTGCCGTTGACGGGACTGGACACGCGCGCGATTCGTGCGATGCTCGTGTGTGGCATGGGTGGATCGGGCATTGGTGGCGATGTGTTGCGCATGGTGGTGGCCGACAAGGCGCGCTGCCCCATCGTGGTCAATCGCGATTATCAGCTTCCGGCCTGGGTGGATGCGCACACGCTGGTTGTGGTGATGAGTTACTCCGGAGGAACCGAGGAATCCCTCGCCGCGTTCGACGCGGCGCGCGAACGCGGAGCGATCTGCGTGGTGGTGACCAGCGGTGGCGCTTTGCTTGATCGCGCCGAGGCGGGGGGCATTCCCGCGGCGATCATTCCCGGCGGGCTCGCGCCACGCTGCGCGTTGGGGTACCTCTTCGCGCCGCTGCTCATGATCGCCGCGCGCTGCGATCTGTTCGATATTCAGGAATCCACGCTCCGCGCGCTGGTGTCGGATCTCGATCGTCTTGCCAAGCGCTTCGCCGATTACACCGATGACGAGAATCCCGCCATCACCATCGCCGAGGCATTGCACGACCATCTGCCCGTGTTCTACGGAGCGCAGTATCCCCTGGAGGCCGTGTTGCAGCGCTGGCGCTGCCAGATCGAGGAAAACGCCAAAACCCTTGCGTGGAGCAATGTGCTGCCCGAAATGAATCACAACGAGATCGTGGGCTGGGAGCGGCAACCCGATCTGCTGGAACGCATGTGTGTGGTGGTATTGCATGATCGAGACGAATTGCCACAGATTCGCACGCGTCTGGAAGTGACACTCGATATTATCCGTCCGCTTGCCGGAAATGTTCTGGAAGTGTACGCGGAGGAGGAGGAATTGCTCTCACGCATTTTGGGATTGATTTACCTCGGCGACTGGGTTAGCTTTTACCTTGCTGTCGGCACGGGTGTGGACCCTTTTCCGATTGCCAATATCAACAGACTCAAGGACGCGCTGGCGCGCCGCTGAACGCACACGCCTCACGGAATTCCAGTGACACGCGTAGATGCGCCATCCGGCGTGAAGCGCCACTCGCGTCCGTCACCGTGACATGAACGGATGGTGATATCGAAGCACGTGCAGCCATAGTACCGGGTGTGGTGGTTCTGCTCCTCCTTCTCGTGGGAGCGGAGGCGCGGGCGCAGTTCCTGCCTTTCGGCAGGAACAAGATTTCCTACACCGAATTCGACTGGCGCATCCTGCGCACCGAGCATTTCGACATTTACTACTATCCCGAGATGGAGCAGCTCGCGGGCAAGGGCGCGACCATGGCCGAGGAAAGTTTCGCGCGCCTGGAGCGGGAGTTCAACTTCACCATCCTCCACCGCATTCCGCTGATTTTCTACAGTTCGCCGATTCACTTTCAGCAGACCAACGTCACCCCGGGTTTCATTCCGGACGGGGTGGGGGGATTTTTCGAATTTCTCAAAGGCCGTGTGGTGATACCGAGCGCGGGCTCGCTCGAGCAGTTCCGCCACGTGATCAACCATGAATTGGTGCATGTGTTCATGCACAATAAACTCGAGCGTGTGATGCACGCGCGTGGCCAGCGCGCCGATCGCTATCTGCCGCTGTGGTACGTGGAAGGATTGGCCGAATACTACTCCACGCAATGGGACAACCAGGCCGAAATGGTGGTGCGCGATGCCGTGCTCAACGGCTACGCCGTACCCACCTCGGCCATGTGGATGATCAGCGGCAGTTTCCTCATGTACAAACTCGGCCAGGATGCGATGGGCTTCATCGCGCGGGAGTTCGGGAGGGAGTACGTGCTGCGGTTGATCGACAACTTCTGGAAAGCCGAGGAATTTTCCGCGGTGATGCAACTCACACTCGGTGTGAGCGCCGAGGAATTCGATCGCCGCTGGATGCGCGATCTGCGCAAACGCTACTACCCGCTGATGGCCACACACGACCGTCCCTCGGACGCGTCGACGCCGATACTGCGCGAGGGATTCAACGCCAAGCCCCTGTACTACCGGCGAGGCGATTCCACCTATGTGCTGTACATCGCCAACACGGACGGGTATACCGGTGTGTTCCTGCGCTCGATCACCGGAGGCGAGGCCGAGCAGCTTGTGCGCGGCGAGCGCGATGACCGTTTCGAATCCTTCCATCTCTTCGGTCCACGGCTGGCTCTCGGGCCCGATGGATTGCTCGCCTTCGTAACGAAAAGTGGCGAACGTGATGTGCTGCATCTCTACGATCTCCCGGCACGCCGCATGCGCGCGACATACACCATACCCGATGTGGTGATGATCGGCACGCCCTCGTTTTCGCCCGACGGCACGCGCATCGCCTGTTCGGCGCTCAACGCGGCGGGTGAACAGGATGTGTATATCCTGGACCTTCGCAGCCGTGGCGTCGACAGATTGACGCGCGACAGTTATGACGATCGCGATGTGCAATGGTCGCCCGATGGAGAGCGTCTGCTCTTCGCCTCCGACCGCGGGCGGTATGGCGCGGAGGGGATGTACAATCTCTATCTGTTCGATCTCCCCACGGCGCGCATCACCGCGCTGACGCAGGACAGTTGCAATTATCTCTCGCCCGCGTGGAGCGCCGACGGCGGGTGGATTGTTTGCACCAGCGATCGCGACGGGACGCACAACCTGCACGTGCTGCGCGCGGAAGGACCGGCGGGGAGGTTGCCCGAGGTGCGGCGCGTGAGCAGCTTCACCACGGCGGCCTTCGATCCGTATTGGACAGAGGATGGAGACGTGTTGTTTTCCGCGTATGACGCCGGAGCGTTCACCATCAATCGTCTCGGCTTGCGCCCCGACCGCGTGGATTCGCTTTCCGTGGTGCTGCCGCTGCGCCCGTTTCGTGCAACGGAACCCTGGAGCGTTCCCACCCATGCCGGAGGAGGGGACGTGACGCGTGTGCAATACGACAAGCGGTACCAGATCGACATCGCGCAAAGCGCCATTTCCACCGACCCTGTATTCGGCACGGTGGGAGGCGCGGCGCTGAGCGTGAGCGATATGCTCGGAGATGATCGATACTATTTTCTGCTGTACAACACCGCGCAGACGTCGAGCGAACTCCTCAGCAGCTTCAACATCGCGGTATCGCGCATTTCCCTCGGGCGCAAACATCCCTACAGTTACGGCATGTTTCATTACGCCGGACGGCGCTACGATTTGCTCGATCCGGACCGCTACTTCCGCGAGCGCGCGTTCGGCAGCTATTTCGCCGTGGCGTATCCGTTGAGCAAGTTCCGGCGCTTTGAAGGTTCGGTGTCGCTGAGCAGTTCCGATAAAGAGGCGCTGGCCGAGGTACGTCAGCGCAAGGCCTTGTTGCTCACCAACAGCGTATCGTATGTGAAGGACAATGCGTTGTACTACTGGACGGGCCCGATCGATGGGAATCGTTTCAATCTCACCCTGTCCTACACCACCGACCTGCGGTATTCGAACGTGAATTACTACTCGGCGATGTTCGATTACCGCCGGTACTTCCGCATCGGCCTGCGCTCGGCGGTTGCCACACGCTTCGAATTCCTGTACAATCACGGCAAGGAGGCGCGGCGCTATTTTCTGGGCGGCAGTTGGGATTTGCGCGGCTGGCCGCGCTGGTCCATACGCGGCACGAAGCGCTGGTTGAGCAGCGTGGAACTGCGCTTCCCGGTTCTTGATCGCGTTGGCTTCGATCTCCCATTCGGTTCCATCAATCTCGGCATCATGCGTGGAGCCGTGTTCGTGGATGCGGGGAACAGTTGGGACGAGCACTACGGAGAAACGCTCGGAAGCATCGGCGCGGGATTGCGCTTCAGCTTGTTCGGCATACTCGTACTGCGGTACGATATCGGCAAACGGATCGAGCGGAATTTCACACAACTACAGAGTGACGTGTACCATCAATTTTTCTTTGGTTGGGATTTCTGATGCGCATATCCGTTGTCATCCTCGGTCTGCTGTTTGCCGCCTGTTCGCAGAGTAGCTACATGGACGTGGCACCCGCCGCGGGCGCCCGGGATTGGACGCAGGAGGGGGGCAACGCGCAGCGCAACGGCGCACGGCCGCAGGTGCTGCGCACGCTCGCGCCGGCATGGGATCGCTCGCTGTCGGGGTACACCGGAGTGGGAACTCCGCTGCTGCTGGGCGACCTGGCCTTTGTCCCCGTGCTGGGCGGCATTGTGGATATTCTTTCGCTCAACAGCGGCGAGCAGGTGGGACGCATCAATACGCCCTGGTATATCGACGGCACTCCAGCGCTTGCTGGCGAGCGCTTGCTGGTGGCGGGCAATGGCTCCGAGGCCACGCTGCAATGTTTCGATGTGCACCGTGCGACGCTGCTGTGGGAGCGCCGCATCGACCCCGTGGAAAGCGCGGTGTGCGTCGACAGCGGATCGGTATTCATCGCCACGGTGACAGGCCGCGTACAGCGCTATTCCATTGCGGATTCATCGCTCGTATGGACGAAGGAATTCCGTACCGCGTTCAGCGCCGGACCCGCGGCGGCACAGGACGTATTACTCGTAGCCGATATGCACGGCGATATGCGCGGGCTGGCCTTGCGTGACGGCGCGGAATTGTGGCGGCACGCTGGTGGCGTCGCCTATGTGGCCGGACCGATGGTGGTGGGCGATGCCGCGGTTGCGGTGAACCGCGCCGGTGGTCTGAGCATCGTCGACCTTCGCAGTGGAACCGTCCGCGCATCCGTTTCGCTGGGTGCGGAGTGTTATGTCGCTCCCGCTCTGTGGAAAGACGATGTAGTGGTGGCGCTGGCCGACGGCCGCGTGCTGTTGCTGGATGTGCGCGACGGAACGACGCGCCATACCTGGCGGACGCGGGCCTTGCCGGGTGCGACTCCCGTTCCGGCGTTCGATGGACTGTTGCTGATGCAACGGGACGGAACGTTGGGTGTGCTGCGGCGCGATCGCGATGACCTCGAGCCGCTGGTCCGCATTCCGAAGCGCAGCGCCATGGCGCCATTACTCACCGAGCGCGGAGTGCTGCTCGTGGATGAGGAAGGCACGGCGTGGATGTTCCACCACCGAGGCGAAGGAGGCGATGATGAACGCTGATCGCCGGACGATGCTTCACTTGATACCACGGTGCATTCCTGCGCTGTTGCTGTTTCTGCTCGCGGGAACCGTCCGTGCGCAGGATATCGAACCGGCATTTTCGCCCTGGGTGATGGTGGAGAGCGAGCCGCGCGGGGCGGAGGTGTATCGCGGGGATTCGCTGTTGGGGAGCACGCCATTGCGCGTGTCGCGAGCCCTGGCCGATAGTCTGACGCTGTATGTACCCGGGCGCGCCGTTTGGGGAGCGCAAAGCATCGAGGTGCGCGGCCCGGTGCCTGGCGAGCGGGAAGGAGTGGTATTCGTGCGCTTCGATGCACGACTGCGTCTCCGGAGTGTGCCACACGGCGCGGCGGTGTATCGCGGTGATTCGTTGCTCGGGCACACGCCGCTGGATGTTCCGCGCGACAGCAGTGTGCTCACACTCCGGGTTGCGGGATATGACGACGTGACCGTGCGTGTGGGCGAGGTCGAGGACGAAGCACTGATCGTTACCTTGCCAGCGATGGGACGCGTGTCGATGTTGGAGGAATGGCGCGGCGACATTGCGGCGCCGACGCTGCGAGTGGCCGTACCTGCCAGTCTGGCGCTGATTGCCGGAGTGGCTTCGGTTATGTTCAAACAGCATGCCGATGGATTGTACGAGGATTACCTCCGGAAACCGGAAGGAGCGTTGCTATCTGAAGTCAAAAAATACGATATTTATGCAGGCATTTCGCTGGCGATTGTGCAAGTGGGTTTGGGGTATCTCGTATACCTGTTGTTCGTTGAGCGCTAGCCGGCGCGCGCCTCATCATACCATCCGTGTTCCATTCAACAACGCCCGATCATGAGCGGAAAAGTCGATCTGCATACGCACACCTACTATTCGGACGGCGCACTGTCGCCGCGCGAACTGGTGATGCGCGCGCACGAGGTCGGCATCGGGGTATTGAGCATCACCGATCACGATAATATCGACGGTATCGGCGAGGCCATGGGTGTGGCGGGGGATTTTGGTATTGAAATCATTCCCGGTGTGGAATTAAGTTCCACTCTTGGTACGAAGGACATTCACATTCTCGGGTACATGTTCGATCCGGACAACAGGCAATTGCGCGACACGCTGTCCTTTTTGAAAAAGGAACGCTTCATCCGCGCGGAGCGCATTGTTCGCAAACTCAACAATCTCGATTTGCCGCTGGATTTCGACAGCGTTCTCGAGCATGCGGGTTTGGGTGCCGTTGGGCGACCGCATATCGCGGCCGCGATGCTCGACGAGGGACTGACGGAAAATTACGCGGAAGCGTTCGAAAGCTATATCGGTGAAAGCGGACCTGCGTTCGAGCCCAAGTACAAGATCTCGCCCGAGGACGCGGTGGAAATCATCGCCAATGCCGGCGGGATCAGCATTCTCGCCCATCCGGGTTGGTATGTGAGCGAGAACGACCTTTCCTATCTCATCCACGCCGGTATCGACGGTGTGGAAGTTGTGCATCCCGCGCACGACGAGCATCGCAAACGGTACTATCGCGGTATCGCCTCGGAGTATTTTCTTCTGGAGAGCGGTGGCTCCGATTTTCACGGCGGAAAGCGCAACGATTACCCGAATTTCGGGACCTTCACCATTACCGTGGATACCGTGCAGGCGATGAAACGTCGCCTGTTCATTCAGTAACGTCGAGGAGACGCATGCACACGACCATTCAAGGTACCCTGCACGCAGGGACGTTTCGTTACGCCATTATCGCCAGCCGCTTCAACGACATCATCACCCGACGCCTCGTGGAAGGCGCGATCGACTGCCTCCAGCGCCATGGTGCCACCGAGGAACAATACGACGTCGTGCTTTGTCCCGGATCGTTTGAGTTGCCTCTCGTCGCGCGCAAACTCGTGGGCACGGGCAATTACGATGCGGTGATTTGCATTGGCGCGGTGATTCGCGGCGAAACACCGCACTTCGACTACATCGCGGCGGAAGTGACCAAAGGAATCGCCAATCTGTCGATGGAGAGCGGCGTACCCGTGGCGTTTGGTGTGCTTACCACTGACAGCACCGCCCAAGCGCTGGAGCGCGCCGGTCTCAAACATGGCAACAAGGGTTGGGAGGCCGCGCTTACCGCCATCGAAATGCTCAATCTCTACAAGGCCATCGAAGGGCAACCCTCCTGATGCGCCGCTTCATGTTTGTGTGCGCCGCGATGCTGCTCTCGGGCGTCACGCTGCTTCATGCGCAGGTGGGGACGTGGCAAACGCTTACCGACATGCAGAATGTGCGGGACATCGCTGTGAGCGACGCAGGCATCATGGCCGCCAGCAGCGGCGGTGTGTTTGTCGAGCGCGACGGCGGTTTCACCCGCTATACGAACGTCGACGGACTTTCGGACATTGATTACACGGCGGTGACGGCCATCGACGGCGGCATGGTCGTGGGCTCCAGCGCGGGCATGCTCAATATCCGCGCAGGCGGAAATTGGATGTCGGTCACCGATATCGCGCGGGCCACGCAATACTCGCGGCGGGGCATCACCTGGC
Organism: Bacteroidota bacterium; assembly: GCA_035914695.1. GTDB lineage: Bacteria > Bacteroidota > Ignavibacteria > SZUA-365 > SZUA-365 > JAOSJT01. The sequence continues at coordinate 26,031 of JAMIQH010000268.1, forward strand.
TGGGAGCGCGCGCGCCGTTGCTGTATATCGGCACGGAGTTCGGCCTGGCAGTGTACAACGTCGATCGCCAGGAATTCGGAGATACCTATACGAAATTTGGGGCACTTCCCGCCCAAAGCGCCGTGCGCGATGTACTTCTCGAAGGCACACGCATCTGGGTGGCCACGGAGAACGGTATCGCCACTGCCGATCTCGATAATCCGAACCTGAAGGATCCGGCGAACTGGACGAGTTACGCCGTTTTTCCCGGTGCGAGCGATGCCGATGTGCAAGCGATAGCTGCATTTGGTGGCCGCATCGTGGCGGCGACATCGGGGGCATTGTACGAATTCACCGGCGCGGATTGGCAGGAGCGGCACACGCTGCCCGGCGGTTCCGGCAGCATCCGTGCGCTCGCTCCTCGCGGTGGGGAATTGCTGGTGCTCACCACCGTGCAGCTCATGAGTTGGCGCATTGGCGAGGATGCGCGCACGATGGGAGATCGACTGGACAACGGCGCCTATCCTTCGCAGCCACGTTTCACCGATGTGCATGTCGTTGATGCCGCAGTGCATCTCTCTTCCACGGCAGGTGTAGGCACGTACGTGGAGGGGAGTCCGTGGACATTTCGTAAACCCGAAGGACCCGGTTCGAATTTTTTCAAATCGCTTGTCGTCGATGGCTCCGGCACACTGTGGGGTACATCCGGTTTATCGGATGGAGGCCGCGGTTTTTATCGCTTCGATGGTGCGCGATGGCGCAATTATCTGGCGGCGACCGATCCGGACATCAAGACCAACAACATGATGTACGCCGCGGTGGCGGGTGATGGCACGCTGTGGTTCTCCACGCGCGGCAATGGTGTGCTGCGTCTGTCGGCTGACGAGGGTTTCAGTAGTTTCAATCCGGCGAATGTCCCGGGCTTTCCCGGCGTGACGGTGGACGCCAACTACGCCTCGGTCGAAGGAATCGCCGTCGACAGAAAAGGCAATCTGTGGACCTTGCACAATGAAACGAACACCAGCCATCTCGGCTGCCGTACGGCGGACGGGAGTTGGTACTTTTTCCGTTTGCCTTCGGCTCCGACGGGACTATACGCTTCGGCGATGACCGTGGATCAATTCGGTGCGAAATGGGGGATATTCACCTCAACACCGACGTGGAGCGGGTTGTTCATGCACGACGACAATGGCACGCCCGCGTTGACAGGCGATGATCAGTTCAAATGGTTTCCTGCGACGGATGCGAATGGCATCAACGCCACGGACCTTGTCACCGCGGTGGAGGTGGATCGACTTGGCGATGTGTGGATTGGCACCGACCGTGGCATTCGCACGATATTCAATCCACAAGTGAGCGAGCGCATTTCCAAAACCTGCTTCAACACGCGCTGTAATGTGGAAGGCCTGTACATCACCAGCATCGCCATCGATCCGGTGAACAACAAATGGCTGGGCAGCAAGGATGGCGTGTTCGTGCTTTCCCCTGATGGCTCGGAAATCATCGCGCAGTACGACACGCGCAACAGTCCGCTGTTGGACAATGAGATCATCGACATTGTGGTGCATCCGTCGACGGGTGTGGCCTATTTCGCCACGCGGCGTGGTTTGTCCAGTCTTTCGACGCCGTATGCGCAGCCCAATGAAAGCTTCGGGGAAATCCGCGTTGCTCCGAATCCCTATCGTCACAGCGTGGATGACCGCGTGCTCATCGACGGGCTGGTCGAGGGTAGCATCATCAAGGTGCTGACTGTTGCGGGTGATCTCGTGGTCGAACTACCGTCCCCCGGTGGTCGTGTGGGATTCTGGGATGGACGCGATGCAAAGGGTGCGCCTGTGCCCAGCGGCGTGTATTTCATCGTCGCGGCCTCCGCCAACGGCAAACAGGCCGGTGTGGCGAAAATCGCGGTGATCCGGGACTGATCGACCGAAGCTACTGTTACGACATGGCCTTTGCCCGGTTAACGGACAAAGGCCATGCTTTTTTCCACCGGTTGAATATTCAACGACTGCGATTCACCACGGCTTGCAGGCAAACCCGAACGGGCTCAACGCACGATGGTCACTCCGTGCTGTATGCTCTGCCCCATGCTGTGAATGCGGAGGTGATAGCGTCCGGGAGGAAGATCGCTCACCATCCAACGCAATTCGACATTGTCCATTGCGCCGCGCAGGGATTCCACGCGCCGCACGCGGCCCAGAAGATCCACGAGTTCAACGCGTGTTTCACTGGTGATTCCGGCGAGGGCGACACGAACCTCCGTCGCGGCCGGTTGAGGCGCAATCCACAGTACGTGTGGCAGGCCCGGAGGAGTGGTGGCTTCCACCGCTGTGCCGATGTCCATGGTGCGGAAGTACCATGGAGCCGACCACACACTCGTACCTCGTCCTGTGGTAACCTGCACGCGCCAATGATAGGTCCAGAAACTCCACAGCCGCGGGGCGCGCACGGACGACACAGAGAGCGTGCTGTCGAACACGACCGTGGAGAACGACTCATCCAGTCCGAGTTGTATACGGTAGATG
>JAMIQH010000269.1:0-14206 GCA_035914695.1 Bacteroidota bacterium
GCGGGGCCAACGTACGAGGCGCTCGATCCCGTGCGATTTATCGGGAACAGAAGTTCGGGTAAAATGGGCTATGCCCTTGCGGCGGCTGCCGCCGAGCGGGGTGCGGATGTGTTTCTCGTGAGTGGACCGACGGCACTGGCCACACCCGCGGGTGTGCACCGGGTGGATGTGGAAAGCGCGCAGGCCATGCACGACGCAGTGCTGAAACATGCCGATACCGTGGACTTCGCCATCCTCGCCGCGGCCGTGGCGGATTTCGCTGCGGAACACGTGGCTGAGACGAAGATCAAGAAATCCAGCGACAATGCTGACGGTCTCACCCTGCGCCTGCGCAGAACACCGGACATCCTTCGCACGCTCGGGCAACGAAGTGGAAAAGCGGGCCGCGTGCTTGTGGGATTTGCCCTGGAAACCGAAAGGGAAATCGAGAATGCCCGCCGCAAGCTGGAAGAGAAGGGGGCGGATTTCATCGTACTGAATAATCCACATACCGAGGGGGCCGCATTCGGCGGCGACACCAATGTCGCCACGCTGCTCACCCGCGATGGCACGGTGGAGGATCTCGGACTTCTGGACAAGAGGCGTCTCGCGCATATCATTCTCGATCGCGCTCTTGCGCTGCGTGCCGAGCGCATTGTCGGCTGATCCACGGCGCGGTATACTCGTATTTTTTCGCACGGAATGCGGACGACCGCCGCACACCGTCCACGTTCACCACTTCCGTGTGAACACATTGCGGAAGGGGGGACAGTCTGCTAAATTACGTGGCATCGACCTCGATCAACCAACCATGACAACAACGGCAAGCACGTGTCCGATTTGTATCGCTACCTCCGCCAGCAACGCGAACTGCATGGCGACATTCTCTACGTGGAGCATGACGTTATGCGTCGTGTGACACTGGCATCGCAGGGATTAGTGGAAAGCGCGGTTGGCGTGGTGGACGAGGTATGGAAAGGCGCCGGAGACCTCGCGCAGTTGCGCTCGATGATTTGCGATTGCCACAAGTGTTCGTTGGGAGACACGCGTAAGTCCTTTGTCTTTGGTGTGGGCAATCCCGAGGCCGACATCGTGTTGGTGGGCGAGGCCCCGGGCGCGGAAGAGGACAAGCAAGGCGAACCTTTCGTCGGCCGCGCAGGTCAACTGCTCAACCAGATCCTCGAAGCCATTACGCTGAAACGTGAAGAGGTGTACATTTGCAATATTCTCAAATGTCGCCCCCCCAATAATCGCGATCCGCTGCCCGACGAGGTCGGACACTGCGAACCGTATTTGCACAAGCAACTCGAATTGCTCCGCCCCAAAATCATGCTCGCGTTGGGGCGCATCGCTGCGCAGACGTTGCTGCGCAGTACGGACACGCTTGGAACATTGCGTGCGAAAGTGCATGAGTATCGCGGCATTCCCCTGATGGTGACCTATCATCCCGCAGCGCTGCTGCGCAATCCGAATTGGAAAAAAGACACCTGGGCCGACGTGCAGAAATTCCGCGCCATGTACGACGCATTGCGAGCCGGAGGCGGCGACTGACATGGACGCACCTTTCGTCCCGTATTCAGCCCATGCCGCCGACAGTCGCGAGCGTACCGCCACGCGTGTGCCGCCGCAGGCGGTGGATGTGGAGCGCTCGGTACTCGGCGCGATGCTGCTGCAGCCCGAAGCCACGGTGTCGAATGTGTTTTCGCTGCTGAGCCGCGACGCGTTCTACGTCGAAGCGCATCGGACGGTGTTCGATGCCATCGCGCGGTTATTTGAACGGCAGCAACCCATCGATGTGATCACGGTGGCGGAGGAACTTCGCCGAGGGGAATTGCTCGAAGCCATTGGTGGCATGTTTTACCTCTCGGGTCTGACCGGTGATGTGGTGTCGCCCGCGCATATCGAGCAGCACTGCCGTATCGTGTTGGAAAAGGCGATCAAGCGGCAGCTCATCGAGCTGAATACCGACATCGTCAGTGAGTGTTATCTCGAGAGCAGCGACGCCTTCGAAGTGATCGACAAGGCCGAAGAAAAGATCTTCGCGTTGTCCGAGAAGCATATCAAACAAAGTTTCGCCGAAGTACGCACGCTGGTCAAGCCGCTGCTCGACAAGGTGTATCAGATGCAGAAGGAAAAAACCGGCGTCACCGGTGTTCCTTCCGGCTATGATTTCCTGGATATGAAGACCGGTGGCTGGCAGCCCACGGACCTCATCATTCTCGCCGCACGTCCTTCGATGGGTAAGACCGCCTTGGCGTTGTCCATGGCCCGCAACGCGGCCATCGATTACGGAACGCCGGTGGGAGTCTTCAGTCTGGAAATGTCGTCCGAACAGCTCGCGCTGCGATTGCTTTGCGCGGAGGCGCGTGTCAACATGCAGTTGGTACGCACGGGACGTATTCGCGAGGAGGATTTCAACGCTCTCGCTCGCTACGTGGGCAAACTTGAACGCTCGCGCATTATCATCGACGACACACCGGGCATTTCCATACTGGAATTGCGTGCGAAGGCGCGACGCATGGTGCACGAGTACGGCGTGCGTGTGCTTTTCATCGATTATCTGCAACTGATGAGTGCACCGTCGGTGCGTGAGAGCCGCGAGCGTGAAATCGCGACGATCAGTCGGGCGCTAAAGGGATTGGCGAAGGATTTGAACGTCCCTGTGATCGCGCTGTCGCAGCTCAACCGCAGCGTGGAGCAACGTGCCGGCGGCAAACCCATGCTCGCCGATCTCCGCGAGTCTGGTGCGATCGAACAGGACGCGGACGTGGTGATGTTCATTCATCGCGAAAAGGATCCCGACGCACCACCGGAGACGCGTGGCCGCGCCACCGTGATTATCGCCAAGCAGCGAAACGGTGAAGTGGGAGAGGTGGATCTGGCGTGGATTGCGGATTACGCCCGTTTCGAGAACCTGGAAACGCGCATGCCCTTGCCGCAGCTCCCCGAACCGGAGGATATCCCGAGTTTCTAGTGGGCACAATCATGGTGCGGGACTTTCGCCTTGAATGCGAAAGCCGGGCCTCGTAGCTTGTTCGATCATGGCTTATCGAGATTTCATGCGACAGTTTATCACCCTGACACTAGTTTTCGCCTTTACTGTTTCCGGCCAGGCGCAATACATGCACACCGAAGCGGAGACAGCGGAACACGCACCACTTTCCATCGCATTGGAGATGAAGGGCTACGGCTTCAACGATTCGCCCGTTGAACAGGCGGAGCGAGCGGGGGCATTTGCCGCGCGTCCGGACCTTCCGTCGAAGAAATCTCCCGTTTTGGCGGGAATTCTCTCGCTGGCCATTCCTGGTGTGGGCGAAGTGTATGCTGGCAACTATATTCTCGCTGGATTGTTCGCCGCACTTGAAGCAACGGGCTGGTATTTCGCCATGCGCGAGAACAGTCGCGGCGACGACGCCACCGATGTCTATCAGGGTTATGCGGATCAGAACTGGAGCGTGGTCAAATACGCGGAGTGGTTGAACGCGAATGCACATCTTTTTCCCGGTGGTGACAAGGCGGTACATATCGACATCAATCCCGATGCGAGTTTGCCCCCTTGGCAACGGGTGAACTGGGATCAGATGCACACGACGGAAATGGCCATACCGCAGTTCTCGCATCGACTTCCTCCACACGGGGATCAGCAGTACTACGAATTGATCGGCAAGTACAATCAGTACAGCTACGGCTGGAATGACAAGAACGAAGGCGACTACTGGAACGCCTCGTCGAATTTCCTTTACTATTCCGGTCTGCGTGGCGACGCCAATCGACATTACGACAATGCGAGCGGCATCATCAATCTCATCATCGTCAACCATTTCCTCAGTGCCATTGATGCGGCCTGGGCTGCGGCGCGCGTGAACAAGGACATCGAGTTCCGCTCCGGGGCATCGCTGCGGCCACTGCCCGACGGCAGTGCCGATTTGTATGCCGGCACGCGCATCACCTGGCGTTTCTGAGAAAGGTCTCGCCGTGGCACGCCACGCCGTATCGCTGATACTGGTACTCTTCGCGGAATTTTTATTCGCCACTATAAGCCGGGCACAACTGGACTCCGCCCGGGTCGCGATGCCCTCCGCCCCCGTCGTGAGCGGCTTTGCCGTGATGGGCAATGATATCACGAAAGCGGATATCATACTCCGCGAATTGACATTGCAGGTGGGAGACACGATCAGTGTGGAGGAAGTGGAGTACAGCAAGAATCGCATTTACAGCCTCAACCTCTTCAATCGTGTCGACATCACATGGCCGCCCATGGACAGCACCGTGTTGCTGATCGAAGTGGACGAGAGATGGTTCTTATATCCTGTGCCTCTTGCGGGAATTGTGGACAGAAATTGGGATCAGTGGTATTACGGGCTCGGTGTGAAGCACGAGAATGTGCGCGGGTGGAACGAGAAGCTGTTCGCGGGATTTGTTCTCGGATACAACCCCTGGGCCACGGTGAGTTACAGCAATCCGTGGATCTTCGGCGAGCAGCACATGTTCATGGATGCCGGCTTTGCTTGGTCGCGTGTTGTGAACAAGAGCAGTATCTCGCAGGGTGAGGGACCGAATTTCGATGAAATTCACTACCGTGTGAACAGTTCGCTCGGGAAGCGCTTCGACAATTTTCGCAGTGTGTGGATCACAGCCGCATGGGATTTGGTGACGGTGAGCGATCATCAAGCCGGACGCACACTGTCGGAGGATGGACGCGACGCGTATGTATCGCTTGGCATTGGTGGAAAGCACGACACGCGCGATTTGGTGGAATATCCCACCGAGGGCCTGTTCGCAGGAGCGAGCATCACCAAGAAGGGTTTTGGCGGTGGGAGTGTGGACATGGTGACCACGGTGATGGATGTTCGGGCGTATCATCTCCTGCCGTTGGGGTTGTCGATTGGGCTCCGGGCGTTCGGTATTGTGGGCAGCGGACCCGCTATTCCGAATTACGAACACGCCTACTTTGGATTTTCCGAACGCATCCGTGGACACTTTCACCGAGAACTCGAGGGCGAGAGCGCGGCGGGCATGTTTGCCGAACTTCGCATCCCCATTCTTCCACGCCTGTACGTGCACGTGCCACAGGTCCCGGTGCGGCAATTCCGAACCTGGAAGCTGGGTCTGTACGGGGCGCTTTTCACCGACGCTGGTATGGTATGGGACCGGAAGGATCGACCGTCGCTCGAGCGCATGTATCGCGGTTCCGGAGTTGGATTGCATTTTCTCTTCCCCTATGGCGTGGTGTTTCGTGTGGATAGGGCCTGGGACGAGGAGGGTAGGGGAGAGTGGATATTGGATGTGGGGGTGGCGTTCTAAATCCCCAGACGGATGGGTGATGAACGCGCGATTGGGAGCGTACTCCGCGCGCCTGAGATGTGTCGACGATTGATGTGAGCATTGAGCGCCGCGTGTTGGCGGCGAACGGGAAAAATGAAAAGCGATGGCGGTTGATCAATTCAACTCATCGCACGATAGGTGAACCGTCGTCGTGGCGTAAGGGATCGACGACTGCGGCGAGAATATGCCATTGAATCATCACCCACGATCACGAAGATTCGTCTGAACATTTCTCGATTCATTGTATCGTGACCTACTCACTTGACAAAATCGACAAAATAGTCTATGTTTGAATGTCGACAATGGAGTCGATGAAATGAACAACAAGAGGACAGAATGAGCGAACTTATCAATAATGCCGCGAAACGGAAGGAACTGCTCAAGCACATGATTCTGCAACTGCACAAGGGTGAAGCCCCTGAGCAGGTGCGCGCGCGTCTGGAGGAATTGCTGGGCAGCATTCCCTACGGAGAAGTGGTGGAGGTGGAGCAGGAGCTGATTGCGGAAGGACTGCCGCAGGAGGAAGTGCTGCAATTCTGCGATATACACACGCGCGTACTGGATGGAAAAATCGATCACAGTGGCGTGGCACTGGTGCCGCCCGGGCATCCGGTGGACACATTCAGCAAGGAGAATCGCGAGTTGCTGGCGCTGACGAGAGAGGTACGGCAGATTGTGGAAGAGGTGAATGGCGCCGCTGTGATGGATGTGCCTTCCACGATATTGCGCCTGCGCGGGATATTCAATGCCCTGTGGGATGTGGACAAGCATTATCGCAGGAAGGAAAATCTCCTCTTCCCCTTCCTGGAGCAGAAGGGCATCACTGGTCCTCCCACTGTCATGTGGGGCAAGCACGATCAGGCGCGGGAGATGTTGAAGGGAGCGCGCGAGGCGTTGGAAAGCGATGGAGGGATGACGCGTGAGGAAGTGGCCGCGACAGCCGAACTACTTCTTCTTCCCGCGATTCAGGCAGTGGAGGACATGACGATGAAGGAGGAGGACATATTGTTCCCGATGTGCATGGACCAGCTCACGGACCTCGAATGGTTTTCGATTTACGAGCAGACGCCTGAGATCGGTTTTTGTCTCTACGATCCCAAGGTGGATTGGAAACCGCGCAGCATCGAGGCGCGTCCGGAAGCCACGGTGGAGCAGGGCGCGGTGCGTATGCCCAGCGGGGCGCTCACGCCGACGGAACTCACCGCCATTCTCAACACCATGCCGTTCGATGTCACGTTTGTGGATAAAGATGACAAGGTGAAATATTTCTCGCAGGGCAGCGAACGCATTTTCGATCGCAACCGCGCGATTCTCGGGCGTGATGTCCGCCTGTGCCATCCTCCGTCGAGTGTTCATATCGTTGATCGCATTATCGAGGATTTCCGTTCGGGGAAGGAGAGCAGCGCGCCTTTCTGGATACAAATGCACGGCAAGTTCATCCACATTGAGTACTTCGCGCTCCGCGATGCGAATGGCGACTATCTCGGGACGCTGGAGGTGTCGCAGGATCTGACCGCGAAGCGCGCGTTGGATGGCGAACAGCGACTGCTGCAGTACGCGGCGAAGGAGGCGTGATGACGCGGCCATTGATCCACCCGCAGATGAAGGTCGGAGAGTTGCTCGACCATTTTCCCGAACTCGAGGAAGTGCTGATCGGGATAGCACCGGCGTTCAGCAAACTCCGCAATCCCATCCTTCGCCGCACTATTGCGCGTGTGGCAACCTTGCAGCAGGCAGCGCTGACAGGTGACGTGCCCATTCACGAAGTCGTGGTGAAACTTCGCACCGCTGCAGGGCAAGACACGGAAATCAAAGCGGAGGTGCTTGCTGCGACAGATGATAGACGCCGTACAGGTGAGGTGGTTCCTGCCTGGCTGGCGACCACAACGTCGCGTCACTTGTTCGATGCCACCCCGATACTCAACGCCGGTGCGCACCCGCTGAAGGACGTGTTCTCACGACTTGGCGAGTTGCCAGAGGGCGGTGTGCTCGACCTCCGCACGCCGTTCCTCCCCGCGCCACTCATCGATGCGGTGGAGAAGCAAGGTTGGTCCACGCACGTCACCACCACCAGCGATGGGAGCTTTATCACAAGCATAGGCAACCGCGTTGACGTCGGCCAAATTTCGAAGCCATGACTCGACGGTGGGGAGGTGGGAACACGCTCTCCACCATACTCTTAATTAGGTGGACATCTCCTGAACGGTACGCACGAGCGCGCGGGAAGCAGTCGTCTGGAAGGCCACCACAAGATCCCCGCATGTCGCCGCGGTGTATATCGGCAATTGCAACTTTTTTCCCACTCGGCGTACAATAAGTGCTACCGGCAACAATTGCGTTTTGTCCATTGACCCGGGAACCGACATGCGCAGGAGCCGGAACGAAACAACCAATCCATGTTCAACTGAGAGAGAGAGATGAGAACGAATCGACTTCCTATTCGCATGCTAATGCTTGTATTTCCGATGATACTGCTCGTGGCGTGTTCCGATGATGACAATTCACCCGTGTCGCCGAAGCCCAACCCCGATTACTTCCCGATGTCACGTAGCAACGTGTGGACCTATACCACCAATGCCTACGCGGAATTCGGTTACCCGTCCGTCACGTTGGAGATGAAATTCGATACCCTCACGACAGAGGAGGGCAGGTACACCTGGCAGTACATGCGCGTGCCGAACATGTTTGATTGGACGTCGCTGTACGCTGTGATCGATAGTGGAAATGTCGTGTATGGCGTAAGTGATGATGGACCATTCCCGCTGTTCCGCCACGTCTACGCGGCGGGTGAAGCGACCGATGAGGAGATTACCGTTCAGGGGAAAGCATACAAGACCAAGCGCTACGAATTCACAATGCAAGGTGTCGGAGCGGCCACCTGGTGGTTTGCCGATGGTGTGGGTCTCGTGCGTGAATACAGTCCCGACGGACTCTCCCTCTTTGCCGACGATCAGGTCGCGGACACTGTGCTAACCGAGTTGGTGAGTTTGAGAAAACAGTGATTGTGGCGTAGCATCGTCGGTAATCAATCGTGATACGCCGGGCGTGGACAGAAATCCACGTTCGGCGTTTCCGTGAGTGGCCGACTCGTGTATTTGCTCTATAAGAATGGAAGCCAAATCCAGGCCGACCGCCCCACCTCCAGCCCCGGGCCTGGGGTATTCAGTGAATAGCCAAATCCCCGCCGACCGCACAGCCCTCGGCTCGGAGTGTAGGCTATTCAGTGAATAGCCAAATCCAGGCCGACCGCACAGGCTTCGGCTCGGAGTGTAGGCTATTCAGTGAATAGCCAAATCCCCGCCGACCGCACAGGCTTCGGCTCGGAGCGTGGGATATTCAGTGAATAGCCAAATTCTGCTCGACCTCACAGCCTTCGGCCCTGATCATGGGATATTCAGTGAATAGCCAAATCCCAGGCCGACCGCTCCGCCTTCGGCCCTGATCATGGGGTATTCAGTGAATAGCTAAATCCAGGCCTACCGCCCCGCCTCCAGCACCAGGCGCGGGATATTCAGTGAATAGCCAAATCCCCGCCGACCGCCCCGCCTCCAGCCCTGATCATGGGATATTCAGTGAATAGCCAAATTCCCACCTCGAACCCGCACCCTCAGCCCGAAACCGCCTCACCCCGCACCGATTTTCCCGAATTTCACAATGCCGCAAGCTCCGAAATACCGAAACACCCGCGACGTCCTCCGAAAAACCACTTCTGCATCCCCAATCCTCCACCTCCGCACATACCACGCCCGCGCGAATCACCACGGGGCGCTTCGACCTCACTTGGAAATACAACCTATTACAGCAAGCGGGCGCGACGGTCTATCGCGGATAATCCCGTCCCATATCTCGCCACACTACCCCGGCGCCAGCGATAACAACATCGCCTCCGGTTCCACGGTGTGCAGCATCGCCAGCGATGCATCCAGCATCTCCGTTACTGCAGGGGATCGCTTCCGCTTCCCCTTGCCCGATCGAGATGATGCCGGGACCGCTGCCGGTGCCCGCAGCACGGTGTCTCGCAGGAACACCGCGCGACCAAGCATGAGCAATCCGGAGGTCGGCTGCGCCTCGCTCCGCGCTGCCCGGGCGTGATCCTCGCCGAACAGTGCGAAGGCCTCGTTCAGCACCGTGCGCAGATTCCGCACCGAGGGATTCGCCTTGTCGCGCGTGAGCTGCGAACGCTGCATCGCGGCGTTGAAGGCGCAGCGAATATTCTGGATGTCACCGGTATCCACGACGATGCAATCGTGGTAGCGCCGCGTCCACACGGCGCGTCCCCGTGTGCCGCGCGCGGTGTTGATGGCACGGGCGCTGTTCATTTTCAAAAACCCCACGAACATGGGGATGGTCATCAATCGACGCGCGCGGAAACGATTTCCCCACAGCTCCGGATACGCCGCCTTGTGATTGCGGTACTCGGTGATGGTGACGAGGATTTCGAGCGCGTTGGGCGCGAAGCGCGCCGCGTCGAGGCGCAGGCAAGGGTAGCGCTGCACGGCGAGAGCGAGCTTCTCGAAGGCGATTTCCGCGAAGGCGTTGAGCCGCAGCACGCCGCCGCGTTCTTCGCCGAACAGCGGCTCTTCGTCCGCGGTGTCGAGTCGCAGGCAATACGTTCCGGGTGCGGAGTAGTTGTGGCCGCGCGCGCGCGCGTGCCGATACGGTATCTCAAGTTGCATCATTAGCTCCCTGCTAATGGATGAAGGTGAAATGGAACGAGCAACATACCGCGTTGTTCCGAATCCCGCAAGGCATGTTCTTGTCCTACACCGAAACGGTGGACTCGTGATGTTGCCGCATTTCGTGTTCCGCAGTGTAGCTGTGTGCTCCTGAGCGTTCACATCGGACGAAAGCGATCGGCGGTCGCTCGCCCTTGGTAACCAAATATTGAGGCAACCAAGTGCGGAGTGACTAATGTGGTGCTGACGTTGGGAGTCGATACGGTTCGTTTACACGACGGAAATTTGTCTTGATCCATACATTCATCCGTTTGTACATTGCCCCCGGATCATTGATCCATGTCGTCATTTGCGGCAGCTTGCAGCGACAAAAAAACAACTTGCTAAATCGCCACCGGACACGCGCGTGCGCTCTCGTCTCCCTGGCGAGGGCGCCTTTTCATTTTAGGAGATTTTTCATGAGCAGATCATTCATCTTCACTTCCGAGTCCGTCAGTGAGGGGCATCCCGACAAGGTGTGCGACTTCATCTCCGACAGCATTCTCGATGCGCATCTCGCGCAGGATCCGCACGCCCGCGTGGCTTGCGAAACGCTTGCCAAACATGATACCGTCGTGTTGGCAGGCGAGATCACCTCGCGCGCCGAGGTCGATCACGAAGCCGTGGTACGCGAAGCCATCCGCATAGTCGGGTATGACGACGCGAAAGAAGCCTTCAACGCCGATGGTGTGCGCATCCTTTCAATGATTTCGAGGCAGGCGGCGGAAATCAACACTGCCGTGTCGCGTAACGCGGCGGATCGTCACGATCAGGGAGCGGGGGATCAGGGTATCATGTTCGGATATGCCACGTCCGAAACGCCCGAACTCATGCCTCTACCCATCGTGTTGGCGCACGCGCTGGGTCGCGCACTGGCCGAACACCGTCGCAAGGGCACGGTGGACTGGCTGCGCCCCGATGCGAAAACGCAGGTGTCGGTGCGCTACGTCGATGGTCGGCCCGCGGAAATCACCTCCGTGCTCGTCTCCACCATGCATCGTGCGTCGGTGACCCGCGAGGAGATTACCGCGTTCATCACTTCAACCATATTGCCCGAGGTGCTGGGTGCGTGGTACACACCCTCCATCGGCGTGCTGGTGAATCCATCGGGGAGTTTCACCGAAGGCGGCCCCTCCGCTGATTGCGGATTGACAGGTCGGAAAATTATCGTCGACACCTATGGCGGTATGGCACGGCATGGTGGGGGCGCGTTCAGCGGCAAGGATCCCTCGAAGGTCGATCGTAGTGCGGCATATTTCTGCAGGCACGTGGCGCGTTCGCTCGTACGCGCGGGCCTTGCCGAGCGTGTGGAGGTGCAGGTCGCCTATGCCATCGGTGTAGCCGAACCAATGTCGGTGAAAGTGGATACCTTCGGCACTGGCGATGAACTCGCTGCCGAAGAAGCCGTGCGCCGCATGGATTTCCGGCCAGCTTCCATTATCGATACGCTCGACCTGCTGCGCCCCATTTACAGGCAGACCACCAACTACGGACATTTTGGCAAGGCCGGGCTTCCGTGGGAGTCCTGATGCTCCCTGCACCTTCACTGTCTGAGAGGCCGGATTTCGGAGCGGACGGGATATTCTTGAAATAGAAATTCTCGCGTATATTGCCTTCATGTCTTCATAAATCCATTCCCTCTCATTAGCCCTCACCCGGAGGATGTATGCGCAGTAGTGTCTTGTCGTTGTTGATTGTGCTGGTGGTCGCTGGATGCGCGTCCACGAATCCCGTGTTGGAGAAACGCGTGCTGGAATGGCATGCGAAATCTTCAGCGCAGATGTTCGATGATAAAGGACTGTTCCAGAAACCAATGGCGCCGGCCGTGGGTCAGTACACCGTGTATCGCATGACCAACGGTGAGGATCGTTCGGTGCTGCGCAATGCTATCGTGGGCAAAGAGGGCAACGGTTGGATCATCGAATCCCAAACCATCAATGGGAAAAACGAGGCGATCACGCAGATGCTGATCACTGGTATGGAGAAGACTTGGGAAACGCTGGACCCGGATCACCTCGACATCGTGTGGGTGAAGATCAAACAGGATGATGGAGAAGTGCAAAAACTCGACGGCCCTGTGCTCTCCATTACCCGCGGGACTTACAAGAAGCTGCTCAACGGCCTGTACCTGCGCTTCAACAAGGACGAAGGTATGGCGGCCGTCAAAGTGCCGGCAGGCACGTTCAACAACTGTACCAAAGCCATCACGGAATTCGATTTCCTCCTCTGGTCCGATACGGTTGAAGCCTTCTACCACCCCTCCGTTCCGATGAACGGCATCGTTCGCTCGGTATCCACCGATGGCGACAATCTGATGGAATTGGTGGAGTTTGGCACAAGCGGCGCACGCCCGTCGTTCTGAGCGTGTCCTAACGTCGCCTCTACCGCGAAGACAAGTGCATTTTCGGTAGCACATTCAGCTCATTCAACAGGTTTTTCCGCCACGCTCCGGGACATGGTCGCATGCGACATGGCTCGCAGCGTGGCGGGTTCGTATTATCCGAACAGCCGCGGACCGCGCTGCGCCCTGCGACGAAGATTCTTCCCGCGGAAATTCGATCACGGGGCATTGTGAAGTGTGCCCAAGTTTCTTCAGATTATCGCGAGGAAATCTGCCCGGCATGTGGCATTCGACAGTGGTATGAGGTTGCAGTGTGAACAGCCGCGACATGCCGACAGCTCTTTCGATCGTGAACTTTGGCCTGTTCCCACGTTGTATTGTTCGAGGTTGTAAAATGCCACGTTACGCCCCGCTTGTTTTATTTCTACTGTGCATGGCCGTGCCTGCGCATGGACAGTTCTGTGAAACGGTGACGGACAGCGCCTGGATGGCGCGATATGACAAGCTCTTCAGCGAAGGAGCGCGTACCGCAGTATGGCGGGCGGACAGCAGTATCATCGATGTTCCAGTGATGTTCCATGTGCAAACGCAGGGTGGCAATCCCGTAATCGGAGTGACTCGTATCAATCAAGCATTGGCTGCAACCAACGCATGGTACTTCGCGGCGGGGGTACGATTCGTGCGTTGCGGGGACGTGCGCTACTATCCGGATTCCACCTCTCCGGCAACGAACAGCCGGGCGGTGAATGTGGCGATGTTCCGTTCGTCCACGGGCTGTGGTTGGGAAATGGGGGGAAATGTATCCATCAATGTTTCGTGTAATCGCACGCTGGAAAATATACTCAGCCATGAGCTCGGCCATGTGCTTGGTCTGCCGCATACGCACGGCTATACGAATACCGGCACCACCGATGAACTGGCCGATGGCAGCAACTGCGCCACCCACGGTGATCGCTTCTGCGATACACCCGCCGATCCGAATCTGCTCGGTGTGGTGAACGGCGCCTGCCAGTACGTGGGTACGCGGCGCGATGCCAACAACATGCCGTATGCGCCGAATCCACGCAATATCATGTCGTACACCAACTCGTCCTGCGCCGATGAACTCTCGCCGATGCAGCTTGCTCGTGCTCGTGCTGTGGCCATCGCGCTGCGCCGCGAGTGTTGTGAGCTTCCCGCACCGCTCGTGCGCGATACGCTCGTGTGCGCGGGCGAACACGTGTTGCTCACCGCTGAGGGCCCGGGGCAGGAATTCCGATGGTACGACGCGCTGGAAGGCGGAAACCTGGTCGCCACCGGACGAAGCTTCGCCACACCAGCAGTGATGGAAAGCCGCGCATGGTATGTGGAAGCGGTGGATTCCTGTGTCAGCACGAGGGCGCGTGTGGTGGTGCGCGTGGCTTCCACGACGCGTGTGATGACGGATCTTGCCCAAATGTTGTTCGATCCCGATACCTCTCGGCAATCGAGCATGTGGGTTATAGCGGAAGACGGTCGGCGAATCGTGTTCCGCGCGCAGGATGCAGCCCTGTGGATCAGCGACGGGACGGAGAGCGGCAGCACCCTGCTCGTACCCGGTCTGAGTGGCGACAGGGGCAGCATCGCCAGCGTGCTGTTGCGTGATGATGCGTTGTACTATGGCTTCACCAAGGAGGGCGGTGGTCCATCGCTGCACCGCGTGGATCTTGTAACAAAGGCAAACGATGTGCTGCTGGAACTGAACGACAGAAGTGGCTACAGCAATTTCTGGCTCACCGATCTCAATGGTGCCATGCTCTTCCTTCTCAACGACGGCCACGACAAAGCCGAGTTGTGGCGTAGCGATGGCACGGCCTCCGGTACACGG
>JAMIQH010000270.1:0-9156 GCA_035914695.1 Bacteroidota bacterium
TCCCGTGCGCCTGAGCCTGCGGCGCTGCGATGCCGCCGATGCGCGTGTGGCCTTCGGCTTGCAGCCCGGCAAGCGCACGCTGCTGGTGTTCGGAGGCAGTCTCGGTTCGGCGTCCATCAACAGAGCGCTGCGTCCGCTGGTGCCGCGTCTTGTGCGCGAGGGCTATCAACTGATTTGGCAAACGGGGACGCGCGACATCGCGGAGCTGGCGCCCATCGGCGCGCTGTATCCGGAGCACGTGATTGTGCGCGCATTCATCGACGATATGGATCAGGCCTACTCCGCGGCCGACCTCGCCGTATGCAGGGCGGGGGCGACGTCCCTGGCGGAATTGACCATGCTCGGGGTGCCAGCCATACTGGTGCCTTATCCCCACGCCGCCGCCGATCACCAGTATTACAACGCCATCGCCATGGCGGATGCCGGTGCGGCACGTGTGCTGCGCGACAGCGAGTTGGGCAAACTGGAAAGCACGCTCTTCGATCTCCTGGACGATGCTGCCGCGTTGCGCCGCATGTCGGCCGCCGCCGAAGCGCAAGCGCGTCCGCGTGCCGCCTATCATCTGGCCGAGGCCGTGCTCGCGCTGGCCAGCAATGGAGGAATGTGACATGACGGACACGAAACACCTCTTCCGCCAGAAACACGATTTCTACTATCTCACGCTGCTGGTGTACGTGGCCTTTCTGGCGCTGTACATCGTGGTGACGGGCACAATCAGCGATGGGACGGTGCAATTCGGTTTTCACGATCCCGTGGTGTACATCATCGGCGCGTTCATCCTGCATGCGGTGGTGATGCTGCTGGCCGCCATCGTGCGCAACAGGCATCTGGAGATCACGGACACCGAGCTGGTGTTGCGCTCGCGATTCAACGAACGCCGCATTCGTTTCGCAGATGTGGAGCGCGTGGTATTCGCGCGCAACAAGAGGAAATTCAACGACGGCACCTTCGCCGTACTGAAATTACACATCGCCGGACAAGTACGTATCCTCCGCGTCCGCGTTGCGAAATACGAGCGCGAAGCCGAGTTGTACGACCTGCTGCGCGCGCGTCTCGGCAATCTGCGGCAGCGTGAAGTGGGACGTCGGGTGTGGTCGCGCATCAGCGGGCGCCGCTTCCGGCGCGGAGGGCGCTGACATGGCGGAACGGGTCGACAGCATCGGCCGCGCGGAGACGCGGTGTTTGATCGGACACACAATCACAGAATCGAGAACGGCATGAAATTCGCGAATATCCATCACATCTACTTCGTCGGCATCGGCGGCATCGGTATGAGCGGCATCGCCGAAATCCTGCTCAATCAGGGCTTCCGTGTGTCCGGCTCCGATCTTTCCATCACCGAAGTCACACGCCACCTCGTGGATGTGGGCGCCACCGTGTACGAGGGGCACAATCCGGAGAATCTCAAGGATGTGGACGTGCTCGTGTACTCCTCGGCCGTGTCGCAGGACAATCCTGAAGTCATGGCGGCGATGGATCGCAAGATACCGGTGATTCGCCGCGCGGAAATGCTGGCCGAAGTCATGCGCCTGCATCACGGCATCGCGGTGGCGGGCACGCACGGCAAAACCACCACCACGTCCATGCTCGGCATGGTGCTGATCGAAGGCGAGAAGGATCCCACCGTGATCGTGGGCGGCAAGCTGCATGCCTTCGGCGGCACCAACGCGCGTCTCGGCAGCGGCGAGTTCATGGTGGTGGAAGCGGATGAATTCGACCGCTCCTTCCTCAAGCTCAATCCCTCCATCGCCGTGCTCACCACGCTGGAGGAGGAGCATCTCGACATTTATTCGAACATCGAGGACCTCAAGGCCGCCTTTGTGGAATTCGCCAACAAGGTGCCGTTCTACGGCTTTGTGACGCTCTGCCTCGACGAGCCGGCCCTGCAGGAAATTCTCCCGGAAATCCAGCGCAAAGTCATCACCTACGGCTTCAGTTCGCAGGCCGATGTGCAGGCGGTGGACCTGCGGCAGAAGGAAAACCGCAGCACCTTCACCGTGCTGGCTGCCAGCAAGGAAATGGGCGAGATCACCATCGGCGTGCCGGGCGAGCACAATGTGCAGAACGCCCTCGCCACCATCGCCGTGAGTCTGGAACTGGGCATCCCCTTCGAGCGCATCAAGCGCGCGCTCGATTCCTTCTCCGGCGCCTTCCGCCGCTTCGAGGTCAAGGGCGAAGTGAACGGCGTGCTGGTCATCGACGACTACGCGCATCACCCCACGGAAGTGCGCGTGACGCTGCGCGGCATAAAGGCCGGATGGCGCCGCCGCGTGATCTGCGTCTTTCAGCCGCACACCTACACGCGGACGCGGGATTTCTACAAAGACTTCGGACGCTCGTTCATGAACGCCGACGTGCTCATCGTCACCGACATTTACCCCGCGCGCGAGCGCGCCATTCAGGGCATCAGCGGTGAAATCATCGCCGAAGCCGCACGGAATTTCGGACACAAGAACGTGCAATACATCGCCGACAAGACCGCCATTCCCGAAGCGCTGCTGCGCGTGGTCGAAGCCGGCGACATCGTCATCACCATGGGCGCCGGCGACATTTACCAGCACGGCGCGCGTTTCATCACCCTGTATGCGGAGCGTGGCTGAATCGTGCTTTCGGTGCAGCACATACGGAGCATTTGCAGCGGCGGGCTGAGCATCAGTGAGCCGCTCGCGCCGCTGACCTCCTTCCGCATCGGTGGACCCGTCGACATGTACGTCGAACCCGCCAATGCCGACGAACTGGTGGCGCTGCTCGATTACTTCCGCTCGGTGGGGCTGCCCACCGTGGTGCTGGGCAATGGAAGCAATATCCTCATCGCCGATGAAGGCATTCGCGGTGTCGCGATCAGCATCGAAAAGGGCTTCTCCACGCTGGAGTATCGCGACGGCATTGTCCATGCCGGAGGCGGTGTGCGCCTGAGCAAATTCGTGGAGTTCTGCATCGCGCAGGGCAAGGCCGGCACCGAAATGCTCGCGGGCATACCAGGGACGCTCGGCGGCGGCATCATCATGAACGCCGGCGCCTACGGCGGCGAGATTTCGGATCACCTGCTGGATGTGCGCCTGTGCCGCGACGGCGCGCTCCGCACTTTGCCGCGCGAGCGCTGTGGCTTCGCGTACAGAACCTCCGCGCTCACGGCGGACATCGTGCTCGGCGCGCGCTTCCGCTTGCCCGATGGCGATGGCGATGCCCTGCGGGCGCGGCGCAAGGAATTGCTGCTCAAGCGCAATGCGGCGCAGCCCGTGAATGTGCCCAATGCCGGCAGCATTTTCAAAAATCCCGAAGGCGATTACGCCGCGCGGCTGATCGAATCCTGCGGTCTGAAGGGCACGCAGATCGGCGGTGCCCGCGTGGCGGAGCTGCATGCCAATTTCATCGTGAACACGGGCGGCGCCACCGCGTCCGATGTGGTCGCCTTGATCAATCACGTGCGCCGCACCGTGTACGGCCAGCGCGGCGTGGCACTCGAGCTGGAAATCCGCCTGCTCGGTTTCGCGCCCGACGTCATTCATCCATTGCACTGAGGAGTTCACTGCCCCATGCGCCGCAAACGCACTGTCAAGCCCAACCGTTACCGCTCCGTCGGCATCGCGATGTTCTTCGTGGTGTCGGCCATCGCGGCCATCGCGGTGGTGGCGGCGGAATGGCGCAGCAGCGTGACCGGAGTGGAACTGCACATCCGTGGCGTGCGCATCACCACGGTGCAGGACATTCGCGCGGCGGTGGCTCTCAACGACAGCAGCCGTCTGGCGGATCTGGATTTGCTCGCCATCCGCGAGCGCATCATGCGCAATCCCTACGTGCGTGATGTGGATGTGATGCGCGATCCGCCGGAACGCCTGATCGTGGAAGTGAAGGAGCGCGTCCCCATCACCATGCTGGTGAACACACAAGGGCGCGATTGGCTGGTGGACGAGCACGGCTATGTGCTGCCCATGGCCAAGGTTATCGCCGGCTACGATGTGCCGTTGCTCACCGGCATGACGCCGAGCCGCGAAATCCGCGTCGGCACGCGCATCATCGACCGCAAGGTGCAGCGTGCGCTGCAAGTGCTGCGCGCCATGCGCGGCATGGATAAAACATTGTGGACCATGTTTTCCGAAATCAACATCAGCCGCGATCGCGATGTGCTGCTGTACACGCTCGAAGCCGGCGTGCCCGTCATACTCGGGCCGCCGCAGCGCATCGAGGAAAAGCTGCTCGCCTTCCGCGCCTTCTGGGAAAACGTGGCCATGAAACTCGATCCCTCCTCGCTGGAATACGTGGACCTGCGCTGGAAGGATCAAGTGGTGACGCGCCGACGCGGCACACCGATGCCGGACGACACGGCGGCGAGCGATTCCACGGCGGTCGACAGCGTCGCCGTGCAGCTTTGACTTAACGAGCGAGTGCATACATGATCAAACACAGAAGTACCGGTTCAAACGTGGCGGACAACATCGTGGTCGGGCTCGACATCGGCACCACCAAAGTGTGCGTGCTCATCGCCTCCAAGGATGACAACCGCATCAACGTGCTCGGCATCGGCAAGGCCGAGAACGAGGGCATGGCGCGCGGTACCGTGACGCACATCGAGAAGACCGTGAGCGCCATCACCCAGGCCGTGCAGGACGCCGAACGGCAGTCCGGCATCAAGGTGCGCGCCGTGAACGTGGGCATCGCGGGCGATCACATCCAGAGCTTCCAGAGCCGCGGCGTCATCGCCATCAGCAATCCCGAAAACGAGATCGGCCGCAAGGATGTCGAGCGTCTGCTGCAGGACACCAAGCGCGTGGCGCTGCCCTCCGACCGGCGCATCATCCATGTGATTCCGCAGGAGTTCATCGTCGACGGGCAGGACGGCATTTACGATCCCGTGGGCATGGCCGGTGTACGCATGGAGGCCAATGTGCACATCATCACCGGGGGCATCACGCCGGTGCAGAACATTTACCGCTGCGTCGAGCGCGCGGGTCTGGAGATCAACGATCTCGTACTCGAGCCCCTCGCCTCCACCTACGCGGTGATGAGCGAGGACGAGAAGGAAGTGGGCGTGGTGCTTGTGGACATCGGCGGGGGCACCACCGACATCGCCATTTTCGAAGGCCGCACCATTCGGCACACCGCCGTACTGGCCATTGCCGGGAAAAAGGTGACCGAGGACATCCGCAAGGGCCTGGGCATTCTCAACGACGAGGCCGAGCGCCTCAAGCGCGAGCATGGCTACGCGTACATGCCCGAGATCGTGGACGACATGCCCATACCGTTGCGTCCCATCGGCGGGCGTGGAGCGGTGGAAATCACGCGCGGCCTCCTGTGTCAAATCATACAGCCGCGCATGGAGGAAATTCTCGAAATCGTGGCGTTGGAAATCAAGCGCTCCGGCTATTCCAAGCATTTGCATTCGGGCATCATTCTCACCGGCGGCGGATCGCTCATTCGCGGCACCGCCGCGCTGGCGCGCGATGTGCTGGGCATGCCGGTGAAAATCGGCATCCCCTCGGGCTTCAGCGGTGGCTTTGTCAACGAAGTGGAAAATCCCATGTACAGCACCTGCGTCGGACTGGTGATGCATGGCATGAAAGGCATCGCCGGCACGACCATGGATGTGGCCGGCAACGAAGGCAAGTCCGGAATTTTTCAAAAAATCATCGATTGGTTCAACGAACTCTAGGCGCGGCGCAGGCGCGCGGCGGTTCGTGCGAAGTGAAACAGAGGAAATTGTCCCAAAACAGTGAATACATCAATGCATCACCCAATTTCTGAGGAGGCCCGCATGGCAATTCTGTATGACAACACGACGGACACCCGGGCGAAGATCCGGGTCGTCGGCGTGGGTGGCGGAGGAGGCAACGCGGTCAACGACATGATTCTTCGCGGTATGGAGAATGTGGAGTTCATCGCCATCAACACCGACGCGCAGTCGTTGCAGCGCAACGCCGCGACGTACCGCATCCAGGCCGGAAAGAATCTCACCCGCGGACTCGGCGCGGGCAGCGATCCCACCGTGGGATATCGCGCGATGGAGGAGGACAAGGAGGAGATCGCCGCCGCGTTGGCAGGATCGGACATGGTGTTCGTGACCGCCGGCATGGGTGGAGGTACCGGCACAGGCGGTGCGCCCGTGGTGGCCAATCTGGCCAAGACCACCGGTGCGCTGGTCGTGGGCATCGTGACCAAGCCCTTCCATTTCGAGAACAACAAGCGCATGAATCAAGCCGAGGAGGGCATTGAGGAATTGCGCAAGCACGTGGATACGCTGATCGTAATCCCGAATCAGAAATTGCTCTCGCTGGTGGATCGCGGCACGCCGCTGTCGAAATCCTTCGAGATGGCCAATGAAGTGTTGTACAACGCCACGCGCGGCATCGCGGAGATTATCTCCGTGTCCGGTTTGGTGAATGTGGATTTTGCAGATGTCCGCACCATCATGCGCGACATGGGCGACGCGCTGATGGGCAGCGGTATCGCGGCGGGCGAGAACCGCGCCATCGAAGCCGCGGGTGAAGCCATTTCCAGTCCGCTGCTCGACGGTGTGAGCATCGCCGGCGCGCAGGGTGTGCTGGTGAACATCACTGGCGGCATGGACATGTCGCTGTCGGAAATCGACGAAGCCCTCAGCATCATCACCGACGCGGCCGGTCCCGACGCGAATGTGATCTTCGGCTCGGTGATCGACGAAAGCATGGAAGACAAGTTGATGGTGACCGTGATCGCCACCGGCTTCAACAAGCGCAACGCCGCGGCGCGCCGACCCGCCGTCGCTGCCCCGGGACGCAACGCGCAGCCCGCGCAGGCCACGCGTATTCCGACCGGCATCACCGAAATTCGCGAATACGACGAGCCCACCTTCGCGCGCAGGGGCTTGTCGCTCACCACCTCGTCGGAATACGACAACGAGGATGGCCAGCGCATCGAGAAGAGCAATCCGGATCGCCCCGCCTTCCTGCGGAAGATCATGGACTGACCCGAACCGTTCCTCATACCTCTCAAGCCGACACCGCCCATCGCATTCGTGCGATGGGCGGTGCTCGTTTCGCATCCGGACCTCTCGCGGTCGAATCATGCCTGCGAGCTGAGTGCGGGATACATTTGAAGAGATGAAAGAGAGCGAAGAGAGCGGAGAGGAATTGTTGAGGGTGCGGTCCCCCCGAATCCCGCGCTCCGCGGCATTCGAATCAACGCAAAGGCGCAGAGACGCAAAGCCGCGATTCCTCCGGGCCCTCGGTGTTCGCGTAGCGCTCAGTGTACTCTGTGTTCCCGCGAAGCCCCTCCTTACCCTCCTTTCCTCCTTATTCTCATTCTTCACTGGATTGCACGATGAACGCGGCGGAACACTGTCCCCGTGCATCTGCCTTGACTCTCTTCGTGGAAAATCGTACCATCAGCTCATCTATTCTGCCTGTGTTTCGATTGATGGGTGTTCCATGCGCGTGTCGCGTTCCGATCGTGGGAAATCCCGGTTCCGTGCTCCCTTTTGGCTACCATGCCTGTGCTTGTTGTGCGTGATGCCCGCGGCGGGGTGGGCGCAGCTCACGGTGGACATGACGCGTCTGGAAGTTTACTGGCCGGAGATCGAGCTGTCGTTCAAGCTCCGTTGCAATAACGAGCCCGTACGAAGCCTCGCGAAGCGGGACATCCTGCTGAAAGAGAACAACGTGGAGATCCGGGATTACACCCTGTTCTGTCCGAATCCTGAAGTGCCCCAGCCCGTTTCCGTTTCTCTGGTGTTGTGTCAGTCCGCATCGACGGAGGGTGCTGCGTTGGATTCCATCAAGGCCGCCGCTCTCTCCTTCGTGTGGAGCATGCACAAAACACAGGATGAGGTGGCGGTGGTGGGGTATTACGATCGATCCACCATGCATCAACGCTTGACGAGTGATCAAAAACAACTCGGCAGCGCAATACAATCCATGGTGGCATTCGGCGCCAATGCGCTTTGGGATGGTGGCTACGCGGGTGTGCAAGAGCTTTCACAGAGCGGCACGAATTTTTATCGCAGCGCTGTCATCATCTCCACGGATGCGGACAATGCCTCGTTCAAGACGCCGGATGACATCATCGCACTTGCGAAAGCCCATCGGATACGAGTGTTTACTGTCGGCGTGGGGACTGGCGGGGATGACCCCGAATTGCAGCGACTCGCTCTCGAAACAGGAGGCGCGCATTTCCGACTGTCGTCATTCGCCGGCATGACGAATTTGTACCGCGATATCCTTCACATTCTGCATGAGGGCTATCGCGAATATCTCATCACATACCGACGCAACTGCGGGGATGGCGAGCTGCGGTCGGTGGATCTGGGTTTTCCCGACCTGTGCGGCGGTGGAAGCACCGTCTCGGGCCAGTATCGGGCTCCGCACGATGCATCCACGTTTCGTGAGGCGGCAATTCGTCTGGAACATGTGATGATGCAGCGAGGATCCGAGGCGGGCGTGCCGCTGTTCGTGGATACATCGCTCGATCGTCTGCCTCCCGGACAGTACACGATGCGGTACGACAGTACCTTGCTCTGCTTCGCGGGTCTTGCAACCGATGGAGCACTGCTTGCGAATGAACCGTACACTCTGCGGAATTCCGCAGGTACAATTGTACTGGAAATCCTGGCCGAGATCGCGCTGCGGTCACCGTTCTTGTTGGGAGAATTCATGTTCCGCTCGGCCGACATTGTTCCCGACACAGTGGTCGAAATATCTCTGCGGAATGTACAGCTCGTCTCGTCCTGTCTGAGGACAGGAATATCCCACGGATCAATACGCATCGCTGATGTGGAAATTCCACAAATCTCCGCGAACCGATCCCTGGAATTTTGCGATGGCGAGTCTGTGGTTCTTATCGCACCCTCGGGTATGCAATCGTATCGGTGGTCGAGCGGTGAGAACACGCGTGCTATCGTTGTGCAGCGCTCAGGTGCGTACCGTGTCACCACGGTCAATTCCGATGGAGAGTCGGCAACCTCAGCATTCGCTTTCTGCACCGAGCGCCCCGCATTGAAGGTGGATGTGCATCCATCAACATGGATTGATATGTGCGCTGGCGACAGCGTCACGCTTGCGGCGGATTCGGGTTTCGCCTCCTACGTGTGGAGCAATGGGGCCAGCGGTCGTCGCATCACTGTGTCCAAGACGGGGAATTTCACGGTCACTGCCATGGATGAGCATGGTTGCACTGCAACGTCGG
>JAMIQH010000271.1:0-5890 GCA_035914695.1 Bacteroidota bacterium
TACCGCAGCATGCTCATGACATGGAATCCCGTGGTCACGCGCCGTGGCAAGCATATCGGCGTACGCATCAGTTTACGCGATATGACGGAGTTCCAGAATTGCCGTCATTTTTCACAGGCCTACGAACGCCTCACCGATGTCATCTCGGACACACTGACGGAGTACGCCATATTTTCCGTCACACCGCAGCGCAAAATCAAAAGCTGGAATCGCATGGCCATGGACCTGTTCGGCTATCAACGCGAGGACATCCTCGGCCGCGACGTGGCATTGCTGTTCAGTGGCAGCGAGCATCTCGACGCCATGTTCCCCGACCTCCCCGGCATCACCTGCGACGACGTTCTCGAACACGACGCGGTGTTCCGTCGCCGCGATGGTGCGGAGTTTCGTCGAACGGTACGGTACATGCCGCTGTGCGACGTCCGGGGAATGCTGCATCAACTCACCTGCGTCGTACCCGCGGTGGAGCGTTGATGTTGGGCACTCTGACGATGGTCTGGGCAGTGCTCCTCGCCGTGGCGAGCATGGTGGCAATGGAGTTCTGGGCGGCCTGGGTGCATCGCGTGGTCTACCACGGCCCGTTGTGGAGCATTCATCGCAGCCACCACCGCGCGCGGCGCGACGGGTATGTTGAGCGCAACGATCTGTTCGTGCTGTTGCATGCGGTCGCGGCAATGGCATTGCTCGTTGGCGGACTTCTGCTTGACAGTGCGGTGTTGACCGGCGTCGGTTCGGGAGTCACGGCCTATGGCGTGTTGTATTTTCTTGTCCACGACGGTTACATTCACGGCAGGCTGCCCTTGCGCGTGCTGGACCGCTTTGCGCTTGCGCGGCGCATTAAAATCGCCCACGAGTATCATCACACCGGCGATATTCACGCGCATTTCGGCTTGTTTTTCTGGAATCGACAACCCTCCACACCATCCCGCAGCCGCGTACAGGCACATTCATGAAGCACGATTTCGCACCGCATGTGCGGCGCAGTCTCGAAGGAGACGCGCGGTATGAGAAGAGCACGCTCTCCAATGGTATGCGCGTGGTGACCGAACACGTGCCGGGGATTCAGTCTCTCGCCATCGGTGTGTGGATCGACACGGGAAGCCGCGACGAGCGGCCGGCCGAGGCGGGCATGGCGCATTTCATGGAACACATGGTGTTCAAGGGTACCGCGCATCGCAAGCCGCACCATATCGCACAGTACCTCGAAGCCGTCGGCGGGTATCTCAACGCATGGACCACCAAAGACAACACGTGTTACTACGCGCGCGTACTCGAACCGCATCTTTCCCGCGCCCTGCATCTGCTGGCCGATCTGGTGCAGCACGCGACCTTGCCCGAGCGCGAGATCGAGAAGGAAAAGGGCGTGATCATCGAGGAAATGCGCGGCGCTGACGACGATCCTGAGGATGCGATACACGACAGCTTCGAAGCTATGCTGTACGGGCGGCATCCCCTCGCGCATCCGGTGATCGGGCATGAGCATTCGGTGCGCGCGTTCCGGCGCGACAGCTTGCGGGATTTCGTCGGACGGCATTACGTGGCCGAGAACATCCTGGTCACCGCCGCGGGCGCCGTGGATCACGACGTGCTGTGCGCGCTGTGTGAAAAGGAATTCGCCGCATTGGCCCGGGGCGCGCGCGTGCGCCGGCGGCCACCACGCTCCACGCGCGGCGGCTTTCGCGTGGAGCCCCGGCATGTGCAGCAGTCGCATCTCGTGCTTGGTGTGACAGCGGAGGGAATGCGCACGGATCGCACGTTGCGCTTGCAGGTGTTCAGCACCTTGCTGGGCGAAGGCATGAGTTCGCGGCTGTTCCAGCGCATTCGCGAACGCCATGGATACGCATACAACATCTATTCCTTTTCCGCGATGTACGCGGACGTGTCCACGCTCGGTGTGTATGCGGGCGTGGAGCGGGGAAGGGAGGAGCGTACGCGACAACTTGTTCTGCGTGAGTTGCAGGAACTCGCAGCGAAGCCCGTTTCCGTGCGCGAATTGAACCGCGCCCTTGAGCAAAGCACCGGATCCATGCTCTTGGGTCTCGAGAGCATGAGCTCGCGCATGTCGCGGCTCGGACGCGACGAGTTGGTGTTCGGTCGTGATGTTCCTGTACTCGAATTGCTGGGCAGCATGCGCGAATTAACTCCGGAGGATATGCGCCTGGAGGCGGAACGGCTGCTGCAAGGCGATGGTCCGGCCTGCGTGATGTTCGTGCCACACGAGCCCTGAACGCCGGAAAACACCGCCACGGGGCGTTTCATGGACGTCCCGACTCTCGAAGCGCGACGCGCCCATGTGTGCATCCGCGTTTTCTTGGTATTTGCTGTTGCCGTCCGTACATTTGACAGGATACCTCGTTTCTGAAAACGGAAGCGACCGACGCGAGCACACTGCCCGCGTTTCCTTACTATCATTCAGCAGTACGACATGAACTCCGCACCTCAACTTTCACACCGCGCATCCATCATGCCGGCGTCCCCGATTCGTAAGCTCGTGCCCCTCGGCGATCAGGCCAAGAAGCGTGGCACGCATGTGTACCATCTCAACATCGGTCAGCCCGATATCGAAACCCCCGCCGAATTCTACGACGCCGTGCGGGAGTACAAGGAGAAGGTGATCGCGTACGGAAATTCGCAGGGAATAGCGCCATTCATCGAAAGTTTGCAACAGTATTACGCGTCGCTGGGAATACCGCTAAACTACAATCAGGTGCTCATCACAACGGGCGGCAGCGAGGCGATCATGTTCGCGATGATGGCCATTGCCGAACCGGGCGATGAAATCATCGTGTTCGAGCCGTTTTACACCAATTACAATGGCTTCGCCATCATGGCGGGCGTGAAACTCGTACCCATCGCCACGCAGGCCGAGGACGGTTTCCACCTCCCCACCATGGATGCCATCGAGGCGCATATCACCCCGCGCACACGCGGCATCATCATTTGCAACCCCAACAACCCCACCGGCACCGTGCTCGACGAAGGCGAGTTGCTGATGGTGCGCGACATCGCGCTCAAGCACAATATCTACGTGCTGTCCGATGAAGTGTATCGCGAATTCGTGTACGAAGGCCGCGCCAAGAGCGTGCTCGAACTCGAAGGGCTCGAGGAATTGGCCATCGTCATGGACAGTCTCTCGAAGCGCTACAGTCTGTGCGGTGGACGCATGGGTTGCGTGATCAGCCGCAACGCGCGCTTCATGGATGTGATGCTCCGTTTCGGACAGGCGCGGCTGTGCACCGCCACACTCGAGCAAATCGGTTCGGCCGCGCTCGTGGCGGCGGGTGCGAAGTACTTCGACGGCATGATCGCCGAATATCGCATGCGTCGTGACGCGACGTATGAGGAACTGAGCAAAATTCCCGGCGTGTTGTGTCGCAAGCCCAGCGGCGCGTTCTATATCATGGCGCAATTGCCCGTGGCCGACATCGAGGATTTCGCCTCGTGGATGCTGACGGATTTCAGCCATAATGGCGAAACCACCATGATCGCCCCCGGACCCGGCTTCTACGCCACGCAGGGGCGGGGCATGAATGAAGCGCGCCTGGCTTACGTGCTCAACGCGCCCGCCTGCCGACGCGCGGTGGAACTGATCGCGCTGGGCATCGAGGAATACAATCGCCCGTAACGAAAGGACAGAAGCTCCGACATGATAAGCATCACGATCGACGGCAAGGAAATCCAGACCGATCCCTCGAAGACCATCATCGATGCGGCGTTCGAGAACGGCATCTACATTCCCCATTTCTGTTGGCACCCCGCCTTGTCCATCTCGGGCAATTGCCGCATGTGTCTTGTGGAAGTGGAAAAAATGCCCAAGCAGGTCATTGCCTGCTCCACACGCTGCATGGATGGCATGGTGGTGCATGTCAATTCGGAGAAAGCCGTTCAGGCACGCGAGGCGGTGATGGAGTTCATACTCATCAATCACCCCCTCGACTGTCCGATTTGCGACGAGGCGGGTGAATGCAAGCTGCAAGAGTACGCCTACAATTACTCCGTGGGCGAGAGCCGCTTCGACGAGGAAAAACAGCACAAGCGCAAACGCGTGGAACTCGGACCGAATGTGATGTTCGACGCCGAGCGCTGCATCTCCTGCTCGCGCTGCATCCGCTTCTGCGAGGATGTGGTCGGCTATCCGCAACTCACCTTTGTCGAGCGTGGCGACCATGTCACCATCGAAACCTTTCCCGGAAAAACACTGGACAATCCGTATTCAATGAACGTGATTGACATCTGTCCGGTGGGAGCGCTGACGAGCAAGGATTTCCGCTTCAAATCGCGGGCCTGGGATATGTCGCACACACCAAGCGTGTGTACGGGCTGCGCCCGCGGCTGCAACACCGATGTGTGGGTGCGGCAGAACACCATCCTGCGCCTGACGCCGCGCGAAAATCAGGAGGTGAACAACTTCTGGATGTGCGACAAGGGCCGTCTCGATAGCTGGAAGCATGTCAATGCCGACACCCGCATCGATCAACCGCTGCTGCGCAAGGACGGCGCGCTGGTGCCCGCGGATTGGGACGAAGCGCTCGCTTCGGTCGCCTCCGAACTCAAATCCTGGAAAGGCGAGGAAATCGCCTTGCTCGCCTCGGCATCGGATACCTGCGAGGACAGCCACATCGCAGCCCGGCTGTTCCGCGAAGTGCTGCGCAGTCCTTGGATGGACATTGTACCGCACACCCTCCCCGGTGACGAAGACGAAGTGCTCATCCGCGCGGACAAAACCGCGAACAGTGCCGGTGCCCGTCTCGCCGGGCTCGTGCCCAAGGACGAGGCCCATGGCCTCGCGGGCATACTCGAGGCGGTGAACAGCGGACGAGTGAAGGCCGTGATCGTGACCGACACACGCGCCGCGATGTATCCCGGTTTGATGGAGGCGCTGGCCCGGGCACGCTATGTGGTGGCGGTGGTCAGCAACCATTCGGCCTTGACCGAGCGTGCGGACGCCGTGCTCGCGGCTACCACGTTCGCCGAAAAACTCGGGACACTGCTCAATTGCGACGGTCAGTTGCAAATTCTGCGGCCAGCATTGACCACCGCCGAAAACGAGCGTTGGACCGGACAGTTCGCCATGAGCCGTCTGGATAAATTCGGTACCGAATTCGATCGCTGGGGGCGCGCCACACGACACGACGCGCGCGGCACGGCTCGCATTCTCGGCAACATCGCCATGGTGCTCGGCGCGAAATGGAAGCACGAGCATCCGGAAGATATTTTCGAACACATGGCATCCACCATCGATGCCTTGCGTGGTCTTGATTACGAGCGCATCGGTCGCTGGGGCGTGCGTATCGGCGGAACGCCGCAGGCGCACCTGCTGCCCTATGTGTACACGGACGTGCGTGCATAACGGAACAATCGGAGCATCATGGATCTGACGGACATACTCATCACACTGGCGAAGATCGTCATTGTCTTCGGTATCGTGCTGTTCACTGTGGCCGAACTGGTGTACACCGAACGCAAGATCAGCGCCTGGATACAGAACCGCATCGGCCCCAATCGTGTCGGATGGCGCGGATTGCTGCAACCCTACGCGGACGTGATCAAGCTGCTGCTGAAGGAGGACATCGTTCCCGTCGCCGCGAACCGCTTCATTCACACGCTCGCCCCCATTATTTCCATTGTCGTGGCAATGAGCACGCTGGCGGTGGTGCCTTTCGCGGGCGCGTCCTTCACGCTGTTCGATCGCGAAATCACGCTGGTCATCGCCGATGTGAACATCGGCATCCTGTACATCCTGGCTCTGACCTCGATGGGCGTGTATGGATTGACACTCAGCGGCTGGTCGTCGAACAACAAGTACTCGCTGCTCGGCGGTCTGCGCTCTTCCGCGCAAATGATCAGCTACGAGCTGGCGATGGGATTGAGTGTGATCGGCGTGGTGATG
>JAMIQH010000272.1:0-37956 GCA_035914695.1 Bacteroidota bacterium
CGGCGCGTTCGTAGTGGCGCTGCTGTTGGTGGGCCAGGCCGGAGAGGTCGCGGCGCAAACCACAGCGGTGCCGTTTTTGCTGATTTCGCCGAGTTCACGGAACAGCGCGATGGGCGAGAGCGGCGTGGCGATCGCGGATGATGTGTCGGCCATTTTCTGGAATCCCGCAGGCCTCGGATTCCAGCGCGGCATGGAATTGAGCCTGAATCACTCGAACTGGCTGCCGCAGTTCGCGCAAAGCGATCTATTCTTCGAGTATGCCAGCTACAAGATGGATGTGCCGTCGATTGGCGGTACGCTCGGCGCGGCATTGACCTATCTGAATCTGGGTGAATTCGAGCGTCGCGACGAAGGCAACAATCCTCTTGGCACATTCAAGAGCTACGAGATCGCGTTCACCACCTCGTACGGTACGCAACTCGATGAGGACTTCGCTCTCGGTGTCGGACTGCGCATCATCCACAGTTCGCTGTCGGTGGTGGCCACCGCGCGCGAGCAGGGTTCGGGCACCGCCACGGCCGTGGCGGGCGATGTGGGCATTCTGTACCGTCCGTCGAAGTTCACGCTGCCGTTCAGCAACACCGATATTGGTGGACGTTTCGGCATTGGCGCATCGATCACGAACATCGGTCCGTCGATCAGTTATATCGACGAGGATCAAGCCGATCCGCTGCCCACCGCGTTGCGTCTGGGTTTCAGCTATGATCTCGTCAAAGAGAAGTACAACACGCTGACGTGGACAACGGATGTGACCAAGCTGCTTGTGAGCCGCACCGACCGCAAGGCGGATCCCTTTTACGAGGCGATTTACAAAAGCTGGGACGTGGACAATGTCATGAACACGTTCACGCTGGGCACCGGCTTCGAGTACTGGTATTCGCAGCTTGTGGCTCTGCGCTTCGGCTTCTTCCATGAGGATCCGAGTTTGGGCAACCGCCGCTTCCTGACCTTCGGCGCCGGTGTGCGTTACGATATCTACGGTTTCGACTTCAGCTATATTTCCACCGCGATTTCGGATGACGACACGGTGAGTCCGCTGTCCGAGACGTTGCGCTTCACGCTGACGGTGAACTGGAATCGCGGCAGCGGTCCGGCCGACGACGGCACGCGCATTCCCGCCGACGACGCGGCGAACTAAGAGCGGCACAGGTACCGGGCGGATGGCGCGCACTATTCGCCCGCACCTCGATCACACACATTGGCAACACGGATTCCGGGGCTGTCCCGAATATCACGCGCGCGGGTCGCGGCTCGATGCTCACGAACGCCCGGGCGGATGTTCGCGACAGCCCCGGACGTCCTGATGCCAATAACAACGTACCCAGACATCCGACAATAGTTTTCCACATTGGATCGTCCGTCATGCAACGAACAGGGATAGCCACACTCCTCAGTTTTGTGTTCATCGCCAGCGCCGTGGCGCAGCAGCGGACGCCGATTGCGCCCATGCTTTCCCACGGCTTCATCGCACAGGGCGCATCCACCGGTATCGAGGCACGGCAGCTTCCCGACACGGTGCGCTTGCTCGCGGTGATGGTGGATTTTCAGGCGGACGACGACAATCGCACGAGCGGGACGGGCGCATTCGGTTCGATTTACGAATACGATTACGGCACGGAAATCCTGGATCCCATGCCGCACGACCGTGCGCATTTTCAGGCGCATGTGCAGTTTCTCGAAAATTACGTCCGCAAGGTGTCGGGTCGTCGCACAATTCTTACCGGCGAGGTGCTCGACGGCGTTGTGACGATGAGCGGCAAGATTGCCGACTATTCCTTCCGTCGCAACGAAGAGGAAACGCCTGTGGCGCGCCTCGCGGTGGAGGCCTGGGAAAAGGCGGTGCAGCAATTCCCGCAGACGGATTTTTCTTCCTACAACATGTTTGTGGTGTTTCACGCCGGAAGAGGACGGGACATCGATCTGGTGAGCATACAGGGCTTCGATCCCACGCCGCTGGACATTCCCTCGCTGTCGTTCACGCTGGATGCATTCAAGCGTTTGCTGGGCAATGATTTCACCGGCATACCCGCGGGTGGCGATTTCCGCATCGAAAACTGCGCGGTGCTTCCCACGACAAACAATCGCGAGATCGACAATATCGATGGATCGCGCAGTCTGCTGGAGATCACCATCAATGGCCTGCTCGCCGCGAGCTTTGGCACCTACGCAGGGCTGCCGGATCTTTTCAACACCAGCACCGGGAAAACCGGTATCGGACGTTTCGGTCTGATGGATGGAGAGGGCATTTTCGCCTATGGCGGCATTTGCCCACCCGAACCCTCGGCATGGGAAAAGCAGCAATTGGGCTGGATGCGTCCTCGCGTGGCCGAACCCGGGACGCGCAACTATTTGCTGAGTGCGTCCGATTCGCTGTCCACGGCGGATGTGCTGCGCGTGCCGATCACCGACAAGGAGTATTGGCTGGTGGAAAACCGCCAGCGCGATCTCGCGGGCAATGGACAGATGGTGACCTTCATCTCCGGTGGGCGCGTGCAGCAGCTTCGTTTCCCGAAGGACACGCTGGGCTTCGACAATGGCAACGTGCAGCAACTCAAGGGTGTGGTGATCGATGTCGAAGACATTGACTGGAGCTTGCCAGGTGGTCGTGTGGTGGCCGACGACAAAGAGGCGCGCGTTAACGGCGGCCTGCTGATCTGGCATGTGGATGAACGCATTATCGAGCGCAATCTGGTGAGCAACACGGTGAACAATGCCATCCCGCGTGGCGTGGATCTCGAGCAGGCGGGAGGTCCGCAGGATATCGGGCTCGACGTGCAGACCGTGTTCGGCACACAAACCGGTACGGGGTCACAACTCGACTACTGGTTGCGCGACAATATTTCGCCAGTGTACAAGAATCGTTTTGCTGCGGAGACCTCACCGAACACGCGGGCGAATTCCGGTGCGTTTTCCAACGTGACGATGGATAAATTTTCCACTGCCGGACCGATCATGTCCTTGGATGTGACTCTAGGCAGTGAGGTGCTCGCGCCGATGACGGGATTCCCGGTGGATTACTCCGCCGTGGCCGGTACGGGCGCGCGGTTGCGTTTCCTGCACGCGGAGGATATCGATCGCGATGGCGACGAGGAGTTTGTGGTGCTTGCCGACGCGGGCGAAGCGGGGCAGGGCTCGTTGCTGCTGACGCGCGGCGACGGCGCGCCGTGGCTTGCTGCTTCGCAGCTCGCCGCGCGTTTCAACGGCGAAGCTATCGACGCGCCCGCCATTGGCGACATCAATGGCGACGGTGTGCCGGAGATTGTTGTGATCAGCCGCCGCACCGACGCCCACGAGTTGCTGGTCTTCACCGCCAAGGACGCGGACGCGGATGGCGCCTTGGATCGCGTGCAGGAGCAGCGCTATCCGTTCGTGGACGGCGTGCCCACATTGCTGAATCCGCGACCGCTCATCGCGCACGGCGTTGCGGTATTTTACCGCAGTGGAACAGCATCGGACAGTCTGCTGGTGCTCGGCACGCAATTCGCCCGTATTCCGCTGAATCCGATGCCGCGCGCGGCGCAGGAACGCACGCTGACCATGTTGCCTTTGGACGAGGCGGGCATGGTGTTCGTGGGAAGTTCGCTGGCCGATCGCGCGGTTTCCATTGCTGGCAATCCTCAGGACATCCATTTTTCCGACATTGTGCAAATTCCGCTTGCCGCCGAGTCCACGTTCGATGCGTTGATGGTGGATACCGATGGCGACCGCACGCGCGAACTCGTGCGGCGGCAGATGGTGGATGGTCGCTCGTTGCTGCGCATCTCCCGCTACGCGCTTGGCGCCGGGACATCGGCCACGCCGCGCGAGAGTACGTCGCCGTTGCCGATCGGCGCAGCAATGACACTGGCGAGTGCAGACATGGACGGTGACGGTGCGAGTGATGTGGTGCTTGCGGACAGCAGTGGACACGCGGTGGCGCTGAACCATGCGTTGGTGAGCGTGGATTATTTTCCGGTTGCGGTGAACGCGCGTTCGCTGCACACGGTACGCGGCGCTGGCGCGCAGGATGTGCTGTATGCCGCCGGAGCGTCGCAGTTGCAGCAGCTCGGTGTCAAGGCGGGGATTGCGGATGGATTTCCGGTGGCGCTGACCGATGCGGTGGCGGCAGTCACCTTTGTGGCCCCGGGTATGAAGCTTGGATTCGCGGTACTGACGGAAGCCAGCACGTTGCAGGCCTTCCGCACGGCACGCGATGTGGCGCAGCGCTCCGCGCTGGTATGGAGTGCGGAGCATGCGGATGCGCGGAATTCGCGGCAGGCACCGCTTGCCGGGCAGATGGTGCAGCCGACGTCGGTATTTTTCCCCGAGGCACGCTGCTACAACTGGCCGAATCCGGTGTATGATGGCAGCACGCGCATACGCTTCTTCGTTTCGCACGACGCCGACGTGACCGTGGCGATTTACGATCTCGCGGGCGACAAGGTGGCCGAATTGAAGGAACGTGCCGTGGGCGGCATGGACAATGAAATTCTCTGGGACGTGCGCGACATTCAGAGTGACGTGTATCTCGCGAAAGTCACCGCCGAGGCGTCCGGTAAGAAGGGCGAGAAAATCATCAAGATTGCCGTGGTGAAATAGCGCGGAGCTATCGAAGCGCCGTGGATTGACGAATCAGCAAGCAGTGACATTCATGACACGTATGTTCCTTTTCCTTGCCACACTCGCTGTGGCGATGCTTTTCACTCTGCCGGCGGCAGCCCAGCCCGACGCCTATTCCGCTCCGGAACTGGAGTGGCGTACCATCACCACGAAGCATTTCCACGTGCATTACCATGAGGGTGCCGAGCGCAGCGCTCGTGTGATCGCGCGCATCGCCGAGGACGTGTACGGTCCCATCACAACGTTGTACCGGCATGAACCGGACGAGCGTGTCAGTTTCATTGTCAAGGATTACTCGGATTACGCGAACGGTGCGGCCTATTTTTTCAACAACAAGATCGAGATATGGGCTTCGCCGCTGGATTTCGATCTTCGCGGCACGCACAACTGGCTGCGCAACGTCATCACGCATGAATTCACGCATATCATCCAGATACAGGCCGCGATGAAATTCGGGCGCAGCATACCCGCGCTCACCTTTCAGTGGTTCGGTTACGAGAAGGAGCGTCGCAGGGATGTGCTGTACGGGTATCCCAACACGCTGGTATCCTATCCCTTTCCGGGCGTGATCGTACCGCCCTGGTTTGCCGAAGGCACGGCGCAGTTCCAGCGCGGCAAGTTGACATACGATGCATGGGACGCGCATCGCGATATGATCCTGCGCTGCTATGTGCTTGCCGATTCCATGCTGAGTTGGGGCGAAATGAGTGCGTTCGGTAAAACCAGTCTCGGCAACGAGAGCGTGTACAACGCCGGGTATAATCTGACGCGCTACATTGCCAAGACCTATGGCGAAGATAAGCTGGAGGCGATCACGCGGGCCATGGGCAAGCCGCTCATTTTCACCATCGACGCCGCGATCGAAGACGTGCTCGGGATCAGCGGGAGGGATCTGTATGCGCAGTGGCGCCAGGCCTTGCGCGAGGAGTACGCGCAGCGCATCGCCCCCGTGGCGGAGCATCGCATGGAAGGGCGGCGAATCGCGGATGTGGGCTTCGGCAATTTCTATCCGCGTTTCTCGCCGGATGGAAAAACGCTGGCCTACACCTCGAATAAAACCGCGGATTATTTCGGACAATCGTCGCTGTTTCTTTACGACCTGGCGAGCGGGACGGAGAAGCCCTTGCTGCCCGGCGTGCGATCCACCCTGTCATGGTCGCCCGACGGCAAGACCATCGTGTTTTCCAAATACAATCCGCCGTCGGTGCAAGGACATTTGTACTACGACCTGTACACCGTGGACGTGGCGACCGGCGAGGAGAAGCCACTGACCACCGGCCTGCGTGCCTACAATCCCGCGTACTCGCCCGACGGTTCGAGCATCGCGTTCGTGTATTCGAAGGACGGCACCATCAATCTCGGTCTTGTGCAGGCCGATGGCAGCGGCATGCGTCCGGTGACATCATTCACAAAAGGCGAGCAGGTGATGACGCCATCGTGGTCGCCCGACGGGAAATGGATCATCTTTGCCTTCGCCCCACGCACACATCGCGGACTTGCGCGCATCCGGCCCGACGGCAGCGGCCTCGAGTATGTGCTGATTGATGGTGAGCACGATTGCCGCGACCCGCGCTACAGCAGCGACGGCACGCAGGTGCTTTACGCCAGCAATCGCACGGGAATTTTCAACATTTACCGCCTGAATCTCGCGGACGGTACGAGCGAGCAACTCACCAATGTGCTGGGTGGCGCGTTCATGCCGGATCTGAATGCCGACGGAACACTCGCCTACGCGCTATACACCGCCGGTGGCTACAAAATCGCAACTCTCGATGCTCCGCAGCCGTTGGATGCCGTGGGGCGCGATTATTTGCCGCCGCGTCAGCATTCCTCACCCATCGCTTCCGCGGATGAGAGTTGGGATTGGAATGCGCTGAACGATTTTGATGACAGCGACACCTCGCGTTACAGCAGTGCTCCGCACTCGCGCCTGTTCCAGAGCATGATGTATTTCCCGACCTTCCGCATCGACAGTTTCAATCCGGACAACGAGGGGTTGGAATTGTTCAAACCCGGATTGATGATGTACTCGTCGGACGTGCTGGGGCGCCTGGATTTCATGGCCTCGGCATCCATCAACATCAAAGGCGAACGTGATCTCTACCTGAATATCACCTATCGCGATAAACTGCCGCTGTTCTCGTCCCTCGGGTTGTATCCCGACCTGACTCTGGAAGTGTTCAACGTGACGCGCGGCACCACAGCGAACATTCCGCTGCCGCTGGACACGCTCGGTGTGGATGTGGACTTCAACCTGCTCGAGTTTGCCGTGCGACTTGGCCACAACATTGTGGACAACAGCATGCGCCTCGACTTCGGCTACGCGCACAGCCGCTACACCAGCACCACGGGGAGTTTCCGCAATCCGGACAACGAGGCGATAGTGCCGGCGCGCGACAATCTGTATCTCGTGGGCAATACCATCAGCGCGGTGTTTCGCTACAAGGATCTCGTGCCCACGCGCGACCATGAAATCAGCCCGATTGGATCGCGATTCACCCTGCATTACGATTACGAATTCAACAACTACAATCCCGACGGCGAGTACGAAATCAAGGGCGGCTTGCTTCTGCCGGTGTATCGCGACTTCAACTTTCATCGCCTCGATGCGCAGTTGAGTGTGGGCGCGCGATTGCCATGGTGGAATCACGCGTTGACCTTGCGCGCGCGCGCGGCCACGATTCTCGGCGATCCCGTGGATGAATTTTTCAATTACTATGCCGGTGGCATCACCGGGATGCAGGGGTACACGTTCTACTCGCTCGGAGGAAATGAACTGGCCACGGCGCAGCTCGCGTATCGTTTCCCGATTTTCTCGAGCATGGATCTGCATCTCGGACATTTGCTCTTCGACAAGCTGTATGGTGGCGTGTTCGTGGATGTGGGCGACGCCGTGATGGCGCCCGAGGAATTTTCCACGCGCGCGCTCAAACGCGACGTGGGCTTCGAGTTGCGTCTGGAATCGTTTTCCTTCTCGATGTATCCCACGCGGATATTTTTCAGCGGAGCGTATGGTCTGGATTCCTTTACGCGCACCTTCCAGTTCACCGAGGTTACGTACGGCAAGGAGTGGCGCTGGTATTTCGGCATGCTCTTCGGCTTCGACCTGAGCGACGGCTTCTGACACCGCCACAACATGGCGTGGTTTCGCGCGCGTCCCGTCAACAGCGGGACGCGTGTGGTATACAGGCCATTGGCGGACGGTGGCTGCGTGCAGGCGTCCGCATTGTTCATTGTGCATCGAATTCCGTATACTTGAGACAATTCACTGCTCTCAGGTTTACTCTGTCCATCGCCCATGCGGACTCGGCTCCTCCGGTATTTCCTTCGACTGGAATACGCATTCGCCTCGCTGTTGACCGTCGCGCTGGTGTGGTTGATGCTGTTGGTGTCGGACAGTTTGCCCGAGGCGGATGACACATCGTTTCTGAACCCCATCCTTGATCGCATCGATTTTCTCAACATCGCCGATGTCAGTCTGGACGCGATTTTCGCGGTACGCGATGCGGAGTATCCCGACACCCGCATCAAGATTGTGAACGTGGGCGAGGTCGCTCCCACACCCGATGGCATGATCGCGATGTTGCTCTACAAGCTGCACGCGCAGGGCGCGCGGGTGATCGGACTGGACATTTTCCTCGACAACCTCCATATCGAGCGTTTTCCCGAAGAGCGCAGCGGTGAGGTGGAAGTGCTCGCGCAGGCCTTGCGGGAGATACCGAATGTGGTTTTGGTAAATGGATTTCGCGAGGCGACGCGCATGCCCGCGGTGCAGCCGGACGCGCGCTTCCTCGGGCCCGGCGTCAGCACCGGTTTCGCGAATCTGATCACCGACGATGACGGTGTGGTGCGCCGTTTCCTGCCTTGGGCGAACATCGGCAATGAGCGCTGGCTCGGCTTGCCGATACAGATGTTGCACGTGTATGATTCGAGCATCGTGGAGCCGCTGCTGCAACGCGCATCCGATCCGCAGGTGATTTTCTTCACCTCCACTTACCATCAATTCGAGTCCGTTCCATTGGTGGATGTGGTGTACGGCAACGCGTATGACAATGGCTTTTTCAAGGACGCCATTGTGCTGGTGGGTTTCGTGAATGAAGGCGGGCTGTTTTACCTTGGCGACACGCACAAGACGCCGATGGGGAAGAAATACGGACAGGAAGGTCCGGACATGCCGGGGCTGCTCATTCACGCGAATGTGATCAACATGTTACTACGGGGTTCGTTCATCTACTCGGTACCCGTGTGGGTCGATTGGCTGCTGGCCTTGTTGCTCGCGTATGCTAGCATCGCATTGTACCGCGTGTTGCGCACCAAACCGGCCAACCGCTTCGGTGTGGCAATGCTGATCACCGGCACCTTGTTCACCGAAGCGGTGCTGGTGTTCTTCCTGCCATTGATTGCGTTTTTCTACTTCGATGTGAAAATCAGCTACAATCTCATGGCCACGGTGGTGGTATTGTTCATTCCCGCAAGCGCCATGACGGCGAAGCTGCGCTTTGCTCTGGAGCATCGTCGCCTGCGTCGCGCGATCACCCAACACGATCATCCGCTCGCCCGCGTTTTCGAGGATGCGTTCAAGGATGACGAGCCCTTTGCCGCGCACACACGATTGCTGCATGCCTGCCTGTTCCTCGTGCAGTATGCCTGGACGTGGGATTTGGCACGCGCGCTGCATGCCAAGGGCGCACCCATCGCGGGCGACATGCAACCGGGACTGCGCGAGTGGCGTCGACGCGTACGGAGTATCGACGACGAATTTGCCCATAGCGGCGATACAGCGTTGCAGCGTCAGTACTTCCTCCGCTATCTCGAGGGAAAAAAGCTGGAATTCCTGCGCGAAAGCGCGGTGAAGGAGCGGTATTTCTCGACCGAGTTACCCACGTTCAACGAGTTCATCGTGCTTGAGGAACTGGAACTGATACAGCCGCATGCACGTCGTTTATTATCGCTGCTTCCGGTGGAGGAATTGCTCGCGACGCTGTGGGTGGTGGACGCCTCAGGCGCGCGCCGCGTCACCGCGGCGGAGGACGGGGCGGAAACCGATGCGGTCACGCTTTCGGAACTTCCCCACGGCGTATACGTATGCCGTGGGATCACGGCGTCCTCTCCCTTGCTGCTTTCTCCGCTATGTGAATGGGCGGAGTGCAAATTGCATCGCACGCACGAACTTTTCGTTTTCAGTGCGATGGTACGCAAACAGCACGATTTACCAACCGTGCCGGTGTATCTGGGAGCGGGACCCAATTGCGAGCCGGTGTTGCCTCCGATGGCGATTGCACGCCTGCGTTCGCTGGAACAAATGGAAAAAGCCTAACAGACCTTCGAGGATACGATGAAACGATTGACACTGCTGTTCGCTCTGCTGCTGATGTTCACAACGGCGCTATCGGCGCAGACCTTCATGGTGATGAGCGTGAAAGGCAAGGTGGAAGTACAGCGCAAGAGCGCCAAGAAGAAGGAATGGAAGTCCTTGTCGGTGGGCGATCAATTGCAGGGTGCCGATGTGGTGCGCACAGCGTTCGCCAGTTACGCGAAATTGATGATGAATCAGGAGCGGCTGGTGAGTATCGATGAGAACACCACCAAGGTGCTTTCCACCTTTGCCGCGGCAAGCAAGAACGCCGGTGACGGCGCCTCGGGCAAGCTGCTCCAATATGCCGCCTCGCAGATTCGCCGGACGCGCGAAGGAGGGCAGGAGGATGTGTACGGCGCTGTTCGCGGTACGCTGGATGTGGTCAGCGCTGTGTTCCCGAAACAGGCATTAATGACCACCGAGCCATTGTTCCGCTGGATCGATCCCAACGATCACAGCGAATACGACCTGTTGCTGCTCGACGACAACTTCACTGTCCTCGCGCGCCTGCGCAGCGGTGAGACGCAACTACGCTACGAACACGGCGCGGCACCCGCTCTCGCGAACGGGGGAGTGTACCATTGGCGCATTACTCGTGTGAAGGATGGAAACGAAAGCAATATCGAAACCTTCCGCATTCTCAGCGCCGATTCCATCGCGGTGATTCAGGAGGAATTACGGCGACTGGATGCTGAATTGCGCGACATGGGCGCGGATGATGTGACGCTGCATTTGATCCGCGGCATTTACTTCGAGCAAAAGGGATTGTTCAACGATGCCTTTGTGGAGTACAGTGAAACACGCCGTCTTGCTCCGGACGTGGCGGAGTACCGCGACATTTTGCGCAACCTGCTCATGCACATGCGTCTGTACAACGAGGAAGAGTATTTATTGAAGTGACGCAACCCGTGAGCGGAGATCCGGGAAGCACATGGCGGTGCCG
This sequence comes from Bacteroidota bacterium, assembly GCA_035914695.1. GTDB lineage: Bacteria > Bacteroidota > Ignavibacteria > SZUA-365 > SZUA-365 > JAOSJT01. Next base: position 10,899 of record JAMIQH010000272.1, read on the forward strand.
ATTTCGCGCCGCCATTTTTCTTTCGTTGCTCTTGTCAACGAATATCCTGAATCGTACATTTCTTGGTTAGAAATCCGGAAAGCACATGTCCATCTGTATCTTCGAAGACGTTTCGATATCCTCACTCTTGCCGCTCACGCACGTGCAGGCGGACTTCGATCTCCGCTGCGGCATATTCACGGCGCTTGAACGCGCGCAGGCGCATTTCGCCGGTGAGGAATTTCGCCTGTACTCGCGCATGGGTCTCGCCGCAGTGCTGCGCGAGCGGCATGGGCTGCCGGTGAACGAGGCGGGTGCCTCGCGTTTGTTCCTGAATGGCCGTCTGCTACTGGATTCGTCGCTGGTGGAACTGCTGAAGCATACCGCCGAGGATACAGTATTTCTCCACGACAGCGTGCCTGTGGCCATCGTTGCCATGAGCGAACACATGCGTTCCAGCATCCATGCCTGGCTCACCGCGACGTCGCTGAAGGAAGAATTGACCGCCTCAGCCGTTCACGACGCCCGTCCGGATATGCGCGATGCGCGCATTGTCCACCACCCATCGCGCCTGCTCACCTGGCCGTGGGACATCATCGACCTCACTCCTTCACTGCTGCTCGAAGATGCAGGGCGTTTCCCACTCGGATCGATTCACGCGACAGCGCAGTGCGCCGACTCGGCGGAATTCATCGGCTCGGAGGGGATACATATTGCCGCCGGGGTGCGGGTGCGCTCGGGCGTGGTGCTTGATGCAAGCGAGGGTCCCATCGTGATCGACGAAGGCGCGGAGATTATGCCGCAGAGCGTACTGCTGGGTCCGCTGTACGTGGGCAAACGCAGCCGCGTGAAAGTGGCGGCGAAGCTTTACGAGCATACGGTGATCGGTCCCCTGTGCAAAGTGGGCGGCGAAGTGGAGGGCAGCGTGTTCCATTCCTTCGCCAATAAGCAGCACGACGGCTTTGTGGGCCATTCCTATTTCGCGCCCTGGACCAATCTCGGCGCCGACAGCAATACCAGCGATTTAAAGAATAATTACTCCGTCATCCGCGCCACCACCGAGGGACGCGAGCACTCCACCGGCCGCATGTTTCTCGGCACCATCATGGCCGACCATGCGAAATGCGGCATCAACACCATGTTCAACACCGGCACCGTTGTGGGACCGGGGTGCAACGTGCATGGCGGCGGTTTTCCGCCGAAGTTTCTGCCGGCGTTCAGTTGGGGTGGGGCCGATGGCCTGGAGGAATATAATTTCGAAAAATTCCGTGAAACCGCCGAACGTGTCATGGCCCGCCGCGGGGTGACATGCACGGTGGCCGAGCGGGATGTGCTGCACGACGCCTTCGTGCGTACGGCGGCGCAACGGATTTCCTTTCATCACTGACGCATATACGCCATGACGAACGATACACACTCCCTGCCGCCGCTCTACGTCGGTGTCAGAGGCATCGCCGTGAAAATCCTTACGCGCGTCGAGCGCACCGATGCCTACCTCGACAAACTGCTCGACATCGAGTTGAACGACAGCGAACTCAATCCACCCGACAAGCGCCTGTTGACGGAACTTGTCCATGGCGTATTGCGCAACCAATCCAAGCTCGACTGGGTGCTGACTGGCTTCTACCATGGGCAGTATTCGAAGGTAGCGCCGAATGTACGCAATGCCCTGCGCGTGGCGCTGTATCAGATCCTGTTTCTCACACGCATTCCGCATCACGCCGCGGTGAACGAGGCGGTGGAGTTTGTGAAGAAATTCCGGGGACAGCGCCTCGCCGACACCATGAACGGCCTGCTTCGCAACATCGCGCGCAACATCGAGAACATCCGCTACCCATTGGCCACCAACGACGAGGTGCAGTATCTGTCGGTGGTGCACTCGCATCCGTCCTGGATCGTCCGGCGCTGGCATGCGCGTTTCGGTTTCGAGGAAACCGAATCATTGTGCAAGGCCAACAACATGCGGCCGTTTCTCACACTACGGTCCAACCCCTTGGTGACCGAGTACAGCGCCTTCGCCAATGACCTCGTGGAGGCGGGCATCGACTACCGGCGCTGTTTCTACATGAAGGATTACGTCACCGTGCGCAATCTGCCGAATATCAAACAGAGCGCGATGTTTCAGGAGGGGCGATTCACCATTCAGGACGAGAGCGCCGGGCTGGTGGGCTTGTTGCTTTCGCCCAAGCCGGGCGACACGGTCATCGATCTCTGCTCCGCACCCGGCGGCAAGGCGCTGCATGCGGCCGAGTTGATGGGCAATCGCGGACGCATCATCGCTGTGGACAAATACGAAACGCGGCTGAATCTTGTGCGTCAGGCGGCGGAGCGCACGCGCATTTCCATTATCGAATGCGTGGAGGGCGATGCCGGCGAACTCGAACTCGAGCCGGCCGACAAGGTTCTCGCGGATGTACCCTGTTCAGGTCTCGGAGTGTTGGGTAAGAAACCCGATATCAAATGGAAGCGCGAGGCGGATGATATTCGCAAACTCTCCACGCTGCAACGCGCTATTCTCGAGAATGCCGCGCGTTTGGTGAAACCCGGTGGTGTCCTCGTGTACAGCACCTGTACGATAGAGAGCGAAGAGAATCGCGATATCGTGCTGGCCTTTTTGCGTGAGCATCCGGAATTCACGCTCGAACATGCGGAAACGCTGCTCCCTTCGCGGGTGGTGGACGAGCAGGGATTTCTCGCGACCTTCCCGCACAAACATCGCATGGACGGCGCTTTCGGTGCGCGCCTCGTCAAAGCGTCGTAACGGAGAATATGCTCGGTTGAGCGGAATCCCTGGCGAAGGTCAGTCCTTGGTCGAACGGAATTGCACGGTCAAGGGCACGCCGCTGAAACCCCAGAGTTCACGTATGCGGCGCTCGACAAAGCGGCGATAGCTTTCCGGGATGTACTTCGGCTCGTTGGCGAAGAGTACGATCACCGGAGGCGCTTCGCGCACCTGCGTCACATACATCACCTTGACCTGGCGGCCGGTGGGAGTGGCCGGCGGGGGAGTTTCGCGGAGAATTTCCAGAATACGATCATTCAACTCGGACGTGGGAACACGCTTCTGCCGCTCGTCATAGACGGCGATGCATTGCTCGAGCGCCTTGAAGGTGCGCTGTCCTGTGAGGGCGGAGATGAAGATGACGGGCACATAATCGAACATCTTGATTCGCGCGTGGATGTCTTTCACGATCAGATCCGCGGTTTTCGAATCCTTTTCCACCAGATCCCACTTGTTCACCGCGATCACAAGACCCTTGTTCAGCCGTGCGGCTTCGTTCAGCACATCGATATCCTGATGCAGCAAGCCCTCGGCGCCATCCACCAGACAGAGCGCCACATCGCAGCGCTGAATGCTCTTCAGCGTGCGGAGGGCGGAGTAAAATTCGATATTCTCCTTCACCTTGCTGCGGCGACGCATTCCGGCAGTATCGACGATGGTGATGGGTCGTCCCTCCCAGACGATGGTCGAGTCGATGGAATCGCGCGTCGTGCCGGGAATATCCGTGACAATGGAGCGTTCCTTTCCCAACAGTGCATTGGTCAGTGAGGATTTGCCCACATTGGGCCGGCCGATAATGGCCAGATGCATGTGCTCGTCCTCCTCCTCCTCGGTGCCTTCGGGAAAACCCTCGATGATGAGATCCAAAAGGTCGCCGGTATGCAGGCCGGAGATGGCGGACACGCTGGCGGGTTCGCCGAGTCCGAGCGAGTAGAAATCGTTGCGCAGCGCTTCCATTTTCGTGGAGTCGATTTTATTCACCGCGAGGATGACCTTTTTATGGCTGCGGCGCAACATGCGAGCCACTTCTTCGTCGATCGGCAGCACACCGTCACGACCGTCGACGAGAAAAAGGATGACGGTGGCTTCTTCGATGGAAATGCGTACCTGCTCGCGGATGGCGCGCTCGAACACATCGTCGGACTCCGGCACATAGCCGCCGGTATCGATGAGGATGAATTCACGTCCCGACCAATCCGTTTCGGCGTAATGGCGATCACGCGTCACACCGGGTTGATCTTCGACGATGGCTTTACGCGCGCCGATGAGGCGGTTGAAGAGCGTGGATTTACCGACATTGGGTCGGCCGACAATGGCGACGATGGGCTTGTTCATACTCGTGATCGTATTCCCGCGCGAGGCGCGCGCAACCGTACTGCCGGCGGAGTGTCCGCCGGGGCAAACAGTAATATACGGAAGCGGCGGGGAAATGGGGGCGCGGTGTCGAGTGTGCGTCCCGCTATCCAGTCGAGAGGCGAGGATCTTCCGGGCCGACCGAGTGCGGGATACATTTGAAGAGATGAAAGAGAGCGGAGAGAGCGGAGAGGAATTGTTGAGGTCGCTTCCCGCTTGAATCTTGCCGGTCGGCTGAGTAGGGGATACATTCGAATAGGGCGCGGAGGATGGGTTGAGGGTGCGCCCGTCCTGATTCGTAGCGCTACCATACAGTCGAGTCACCCACAACCAATTCCTCATTACTCTCACCACCTCACTACTCTCATTCTTCACTGGTTTACACGACGATGCTCATCTCACCACACTGAATCTGCGCACCGCAAACACCGCGCCTCCCGTCAAGCGCAGCATGTAGCTGCCGGGCTCGAGGCCGAGTGTGGCGGGGGTGATGGAGACGAGCACGCTCCGCGCGTTGAGGGGTCCGTCAAAGAGCAACGCCCGCTCGCGGCCCAGCATGTCGTACACACGCAACGTCACCCGCCCTTTTTCCGGATGCACAAAACCCTCCGTGTTCTCTGTGTTGGCGAAGCCCTCCGTGTTCTCTGTGTTCACCAGGATCTCCACCCGCCCCGCACCCCGCAGCGGTTGCGGCCAGACGGCGCCGAGGGCGATGCCGCCGGGGACGGGTGTGCGGGTGCCGGTGGCCACGCCGGTGATGCGGTAGGTGACGGCGATGTCGGCGGGATGGTTCGTGGCGTGTCCGGTGACTTCGATGCCGCTTGTGTGCAGACCGAGGTCCAGCGCGGTGCTCACGGGTTGCACGGCGATGTCCGTGGTGTGGTCGCCGGTGGAGGGATCGCCCGCTATCCACCACGCGCCCGCGGGCAGTGTCCACGGCATGGACAGGCCGCCGCCGGTCCACAGGCGCACGCCTTGCGCGGGAGGCAGCGCCTTGTCGCGCTCGGCTTCGAAGTGCAAATGCAGCGGGGTGAACACCACGCCGCGCGGCGCCTCGGGATCAATGCCAATGCTGTGCGCGCAGCCGTCGCTCTCCGCCTGCTCCTCGCTCCACCAACGCCAGCGCAGCGCGAAGGGTCCGTAGCCGCCCAGCGCCGTGGTTGTGCGCAGCGACCACCAGCGCAGCGCCTCCGCGCCGGGTGCGAGGTCGCCGTAGGATTGTTCGTCCAAACCCGAGGCGAGTTCGAACTCCGCGGGCAGCACGATGCGCGCCCGCACATCGCGCAGCGTTATCGTGCCCGTGTTGCGAAGAGCGTAACTCACTTCGAAGGGCTCGGGTATCAGACGTTCGTAGGCCGCGTCGGCGTGCAGCGTGTCGTGTCCGCCCGTTGCGCACAGCACGGCGATCTCGCGCGGCCAGGCCGTTACGAGCAGGTCTTCCTCGCAGTACTTCCATGCGGGCTGTCCGGCGGAGCGGTAGCGCACGCGCACGCGTTGCGCCTCGTCGGCATCGCCGGGAAGGGCGCGCAGCAGCCAGTCGATGCGCGCGGTTGCATTGCGGTCCACGCGCGCGAGGGTGCGCAGCGCCGGCTCGCCCGCCGCCAGTTCCAGGCGCGGCGCTGCGGCGAGATCCACCTCCGCCTCCACCGCCGTCTCTTCCTCGTCCAGCGGATTGCGCAGCACCACGCCCAGCGGCACGGGATCCGGCACGTAGGCCAGCGTTCCGCGATCGAAGCGGACACTGTCCGGCAACTCCAGCGCGCAGCGCAACCCCTCCACGCCCGGCAGGCGCAGGGTGTGTTCGCAGCGTGCCAGCATCGTGTCCGAGGCGCCCAGCGCCGTGAATTCGAAACGCGCGTCGCGACTCGCGCGGAGATCCCGTGCCAGCACGCGCCATGTGTAATACAACGTGGCACCGGATTGCAACACGCCCCCCGGCATCTCCGGCGCGTCGAGCAACAACACGCCCGCGCCCGGCGGCGCGTTCAGGCGAACGCGCGCCACATCCAGCGTCTGATTCCCCACGTCCCGCAGCTCGGCGCGCAGTTGCAACGGACGCGGCACCACCGTCGTGTCCTCCACGCGCGGCGCTTCCACGACCTCCAACGCGCAGCGCAGATCGCCCACGCGCGGCACAATGCGCACCCACGCCTCGCAACTCCGCCAGGTGCTGTCCTCGAGATAGCGGTGACGGAACAGCACGCGCTCATCCGTGCTGTCGCTTCCCGCCGCCCGCGCTTCCAGCAACCAGCTGCCCACGCGCGCGCCACCCGCGTCCACGGGACCGAGCGTTTGCCGCGCCTGCACACCCGGGGACAGGCGCAGCGACGGCGCTTCGCGCAGGTCGATCTCCGCCTCCACACGACGCAGCGTGGTGTCGACCCGGTTCTCCAGCAACACCCGCGCCGCGAACGCCGACGTCCACCGGTCCCGCTCCGCCTCCACACGGGCCGGCACGTCCGGCAGACAGCGCAGACCCGGCAGGCCCGGCACCGCGATATCCCCCACACACACCGCCGGCAGCGCGCCGCGCGTATCGCGCAGCAGCACCTCCGCGCGCACACGCCGCGGCCCCCCGCGACGCTCCAGCCGCAGGCGCCACTGCGCCGTCGCGCGCTCGAACGGCGCGATGCGCGGCAGGGCCCGCACGCTGTCTCCGGCGGGCTCGATGCGCACACCGGGCGCACCCACCCGCAGCACCGCCTCGCCCGGGAATACCGGACCGCCGCCCAGATTCAGCACCGTCACCCCCACGGGTATCTCCGCATCCTCGTATCCCTCGCCGTCGGCGCGCAGCCGCACGCTGTCGGGCAGCAGCACCGCGCAGTCGAACTCCAGATGCGGCGTGGCAATCCGCACGTAGCGCGTCGCCGCCTCGCAGCCGCCGTAGGACCAAAGACAGTTGTCGAGACGGTCCTCCCAGCGGTAGCGCGTCACCACCTTGATCGACAGCAGACTGTCGCGCACCACCGCCGTGTCCAGCCGCAGGAGCCAGGACGTGCTCACCGAGGCGCCCGGTTCGAAGCGCGCGCGCAGCGGTCGCTCGAGCGCCTCACCCGGCGTGACCAGCGTGATGCCCGGCGGCAGACGCACTGCGCAGTGCAGATCGAGCACCGCCAGCGACGGATGCGGGTTGACGATGCGCACCTCGAGCGGGAACTCCCGCATGCTCACATACCCCCGCGCCGGTTCGTGGACGATGCTGTCCGGCACCTGGAAGGAGCAGGCGATGGCGTCCTCGCCCTGCAACGGGAGGTAGGAGCGCTGCAGCGTCACGACACTACGCGGCGAAGCACTCGGACGCAGCGGCTGATACGCGTGATAGGTGCGCAGCGAGTCTCCGGGCGACGGATAGAGGTCATTCCCGAGCATGGTCAGGTGGCCGGTGCGATGATAGGTGAGACTGAAGAAGGGTTGCGTGTCCAGCAGGGTGGACATCCTCGTGCCGCCCGTGTCGTCCAGCACGGTCAGGAAGTTCGCTCCACCGTAGCGCATGGCCCGCGCCGTGTCCACCCGCATCCACCCGCCACGCGTCCAATCGGTGGACGCGGTCGCGCCGTGGACGAGCAGCGAGCCGTCGGCGAGCAACTCGCAACTGAAGGACACCGACGGCGTGGGCTCCAGTATGCGCGTGTGGCGGAGCCGCCCGTCGCGGTCAAGCGAGGACACCCGGACATACTCCGGCGCATCCCGCGTGTATACGGGACGGTAAGCCGAGACGAAGTGGATGTTCTCCTCCTCGTCCACGAGCAGACTTCTCGCGCCTCCCCATGCCCCTCCCCATCCCCATCCCCCTCCTGAAGCCGATCTCCCTCCCCGCAACCAAGAACCGAAACGAGAAAAGAATTGGTTGAGTGACGGTGTATGACGGCCATGATTTTGGACGGAATATTCGGCGGGAAGATTATAGCCCTCGTCTCCGAGAAAGGTGGCCCAACGCACACTGCCCGCCACACTGTCGAGGCAGGCGATGTAGTGATCCACCACGCCCTTCCGCTCCGGCTGGAAGGCATTCACCGTCACGGGTCGCTGGGCATGACCGGTCGCCGTCCAGCCTTGCCGCCAGACCGTACCATACAGCAGCATGCTGTTGTCCCGGAGTATGGTCAGACCATGGAATTCGACCGTGTCGCCGAGCACCGAGAGCGAACGGCCCGACTTCACACTCGTAAGTCCGGCATCCAGACGCAGATAGAACATCGGCAGCGTGTCGCCGGGAGTGGAGGGCACATACGGCACGCGCGTGAACGGCGAACACCATCCAAGCAGCCACACGTCCCCGTCCGGCCCTCTGGTCACGTCGCCGATCCCCCAGGAGTCGCGTATGTATGTCGCCGCGGTCAGGCGACCCGCGCGGTCGATGCGACCCACATGCGCAAACACCCTTCCGTCCATGTAAGTGGTGGTATCGAGCGCGTTGGAGGGAACGGGGTACCAAAACCTTCGCACGGATGAGCCGCTATAATTTTGTGCGAGAACAAACGTACCGGAAACCCGATCATCCATCCTTAGAGTGGCGCTAACGCCAGAAGGGCTTCCTTCCGCCCAATAAAAGGATCCATACCAGGTGATAAAGGCCGGGTCGAGAACATCGCAATCGAAACCGGCAAGAAAGCTCCCGAAAGGTCGACCGATGTGTGGTATACCGTTCACGGGGAAATTCGATAAGGTATCCGTACTGTAACCGCAGAATACCAACCCCCCATCGGTGTAGGTTTGAAAATCGGAGGCATCCACGTGGCTGGAATTTCCGAAATACGACGACGATTCGGTGAGCAGCACCACCGTGTCGCGCAGCACTCCCGGAGGCGAGATAACCGATTGCCTGTAACCATTGTCCACGAGCCGATACGCTCCGCTGCGCGCCAATTCGCGCGGAAGTGCCACGGCGCTTCCCTCCGTATGCTCCAGGCGCAGCAGCGCCGGATCGGCGCCCGGCGCGAGTAGCACACGCTGCCGCACACCGCTCCCGTCCGCCTCGAAACTCACCGTGATACCCGGCCATACCTCCTCGTAAGATACCGTGCGGAACGATGGCACGTCCTCGGTGAACACGGCGGATGGTCCTCCCGGATAGAAATGCGTCCGCGTCGTGGTCCGCCGCCCGGGCCGCACGCGCAGTCCGCGCGAAGGCGCAACGAAGCGCAAGCCCCGCCATTGCCCGCCCGAGCGCTCCAGCGGCACGCGATCGCGCGCCCCGCCAAACCACACCCCCTCCTTGGTCAGACACAGCGGCACGCCCCCGGGCCCCGTCGCGTACAGTATTTCCGCCGGCCACTGTCCGTCGTTGCGCGTGAAACGCGTCGTGAAGCGCAGCCCCCACGACGAGTCCGCCGTGGTCGCGCCCCGCACAGCGGTACGCGGGCCCCCGCCGGGACCGCCCGAAGCGGAAACGACAGGGCGACCGTACAAAGCACCGAGAGCCGCGCAGCCCAGCAGCAACACGAGCGGAAGCGCGCGGAGCAGTGTCGTGGTTGACCCTCCAAGCGAAAGAGAGTTTTTACTTCGATACGGTAACTCAGCATTGCTCGTCATGTCGCGCTCCTTGGGGGATGCTGATTCATGGTTTTCATTTCAATCCCGGTACAACGCTTGAGGACGGGAACGACGCGGATAGGCGCTTAACACTGTGCGCCTGTGCGCATCCGCAAATTCCGCTCCTCCGCGCGCGATACAGTCACTCCGACACCTTTGGACCTTGCCGGATGGCAAAACAGAGGGAGGCGGGAGAGGTGTTGTCCCTCTCCCGCCTCCCGGGTGATCAACGAAGGAAAAGCACGGTACGCACGGACTGCGACGAACCGTCGTCCAATCGCAATAGGTACACCCCCGCAGGAAGCGATGCCGCCGGCGTGTAGTAGACGGCGTCATTCCCGCCACCGAGAATACCTTCACCGATGCGTGCGATATGTCGACCCGCCATGTCGAGCAGATCCAGTGTCGCCGCCGCGCCGTCTCCACGCAGCGGAATGCGCAAGGCGGAGGCGCCGTTCAAATGGTACGGCTGCGGGGTCGGCACACCGATGCGCAGCGGGAGCGGAGTGGCAACGTCCGCGGCGCGGTCCTCCTTGCGCCAGTCGAGTCGATGAACTTGATTTTCCACCGTATCGAACATACTGCTGGCCAGCACGCAGGCCGTCCCCGAGCGGTCGTCCGACCAGACCACGGGTACGTGATGCGACGGAGGCGTCGGATACGGAGTGACGACCATGGGATTGCGCTGCCAGGAATTGCCGATACCCGGACTCACGGCGCAACCGTTGGGCGTCCATTGCATCGCGTATTGCTGATTGTTCGTGTAATGCACCAGTTGCGATGCGATCATGCGATACCCCGTGGCGCAGGAGAGGAATTGATCCGTTTCCCACACCACCATGCCGAGCGGATTGCCGATACCGGGCTCGCCGAAGTACGCGGCGATGTCCACCACCGGCGGGAACGCGAGGTTCTGATCGAGCACGAGCGACGAGTTCCAGGGTGCGGATCCGGCAACCGCACCCCAACCCCCGATCCATTCCACGCGATCTGTTTCCACATCGTGGACCAGATCCTGCGTCGCGGGATCGACGTACGAGTGCGCCCAGGCCACCATCGCGCCGCCAAGCTCGGCATTGTTGCCGTACCAGTCGTTGCCCATGCTGTCCACCGCGATGGCGGGGCTGTGATATCCCATGGTACCGGCGGGTACAGGGAAGGGGAATATGCCTTTTTCCCATACCAAGCCGATATTGAAGGCAAATCGCGATACCGTTGGAACGCCAGCGTCGATGTAGACGACGAGGAGATCGTGCAGGTTATAAGCTGGCAATCGCCTACCAGCCTGAAAGGAAGGAAAGATATCCGTTGCGATATCGAAGTCCGAGGATGCTGTGACGATGGAGGGTGCCATATCAAGTATAGCACCATTATCGATCACGGCAACATGGAGACCCGTTGGGACAGAGTGCCACGCGAGCCACGCCTCACCCTCGTAATCCTTGGCCAGCTTGAGGTGCGAGGCGTCTCCACCGTTCGGGACATCATTCGTTGTAGGTTGCGAAGAGATGTTGTCGTAATGCTTGAAACGGGCGTCATTTGGATCAAGATACCCAACGTACACACCGTTCTGGTCGTCTTCCACCACACGGGCCTCGTAGCCGGGCGACACGGGTACCACCACCACATTGCTCCCGTCCGCTGACACCTGCGCGAGCATCACCTCCTGGTCCGCTTGTATCCAGCTCACATACGCGCCACCTTGACCGTCGATGCACACGTCGGGATCCGAAGCCGCTTCGCCGGGGAAGTTCACAAGGCGACCGTTGTTGTCCCAACGCGGCACACCGTCCACGTCCAGTTTCTGTGCGAACACGCAGAGGGCGTCGCCGTGCTCGGGACGAACCTCGGTCCACACCACGTAACGATGGCCCTCGCCGTCCATCACGAAACGGAATGATTCCGCATCCATGCCTTGCGTGTGCTTCACGTACATGTCCTTCCAGTGCATGTCCGTGGGCGCGTCGCATTCGTCGCCCAGCAGCTCCGCATAGATGTTCTCATCGTTGCGACCGTCGGCGGTGATCGGATTGCGGCGACCATCCTGCCAGACAAGCACTTCGCCCAAGATGTCCGGCAGTGTTTGCGCCGAAACGGCTTGCGTCACCGGATGTCCGCCATCGAGCCAACGTGTGCCCGCCGTGGGATTACTCGTCGAATAGCCCTGAACGTAGATATCCGATGCGCTCGAACCGAAACGGCAGTCCCGCCAGCAGATATAGGTCATGTCCGCACCGACATCCACCGCCGGGGTGAGTTGATCCTCCGCGAGCGAGCAAATCGCCTCGGCGGAAGCGGCGGACCATACCGCGCTGTTTGTCGGGAAGTCGATCGCGTTGCCGTAGATATCGATGCCGTTGCCGCCTCCGGCGCCTTGATTGAGAGGATCCTCCCAGGCGACGAATGCGCGGTAGCCGCGTGCCGACAGCGCCAGGCCGCCTTGATCGCCCGCGTGTGTGCACAGCGCGAGACCGACCTTGGTCGGCAAGCCGACGGGCCAGTATCGCGTGCCCGCTTCGTCGATACGCTGACTGTACACATCCACGCCGGTCGCGCCGTAATTGCGCCAGTCCTCCCAGGCGACGACCGCCCCATAGAACGGTTGCAGCGACGGGCTGCCGCTGGACGCGATGCATGGACGCAACTCGTCCTCGGCCGACGGCGCCACGCGCACATCGTCTCTCCACGTCGGCACACCCGTCGACGGAAGATTGAGCGCGTAAATCTGCCACCAGCCGAGGCGATCATCCTCGAAGGCCACGAACACCCCGTAGCGCGCCGGATTGCCGCGGTAAGCGTAATCCGTTTGCAGTGCCGGCCGTTGCTGATTGTCTCCGGTGTATCGATGCGCGGGAATGCCGTTCGACACCCAGTTACCGGACGGCCACGACGCCGTCGCGCTGAGCAGATACTGGATGTACACATCACGATTGTTGTATGCCGGATAGGGCGAGGCGTTGCGGAAATCGGTCCACGCGATGAACGCCCCGTCGGTGCTTCCGGCGATGCTCACATCGCGCGCGATGGAAGAGAGGCCGGCGCACACCGGCACACCCACGGGTGCGGCGTTCCACACGGGATCGCAGGCCCCGGTGGAGAGCAGCAAGCGATGCGCGTAAATTTCGCACACCGTGGTTGAATCGGGGATTTGTCCGGCGTTCAGTCGGAAATCCTCCCAGGCGATGATGACGCCACCCATCGAATCGTACGCCGCGACGGGATTGCGCTGCACACCGCTCACCGTGCACACCGGCACCCCGTCCCATGGTTGCCACAGCGGTACACCGCTATTGTTGTCGATCATCTGCGCGTAGATGTCGATTTCGTCGCCGGTACGGCTTTCCCATACGACAACGGTGAACGCCGTCTGTGCCGGTCGCGCCAATACCGGCGCCACCTGATCGCCCGACATCAGTGACACGTAACGATCCTTCATGTTCACTTGCCCGAACGCTGCCGACGTGAGGAGACAGACGAGCGTCAAGGTGAGAAGCGCGAGCCCTGCCGACACACGCACACCCTTGTGTGTGTGTGGCAAGATTCGTGCCATGTTGTGACACACTGCGGTATCGGACCGAGCTGTCGGGCGTGCCGTTCAACTTAAGAAGGTCCATGGATTCTCCTGATTATAGAAAATTCTGAATTACTGGGTTGATAAACAAGTATACTTCGCTCCTTTCCCGTCGCGTCGGTCCGGGGAGCGGTCCGGCGGCGGGGGTGGAGGTTCACGCGAATAGTACAACCCGGGTCGTGATACCGAAATGATGCTGAAGGCCCCGTGCGCGCGGGAATGCATGCGTCGGGCGCGGGGGCGCTGTGCCACTCCGTGAAGCGGCGGAATGTGCTGTTGAGTGTGCGCGCGTCCCGCATCGGCGAAGGCGGCAAGCACGGGGAACGATTCCGGCCTCGTGGCCGGGATGGATACAGTGGCTCGTTTTTCCCCATTGCCCTGTACACGCTGTCGCGCGGCGGCGAAGCCGCGCCCGGGACTGTTATCTCCTCCTACCTGTGTCCCAATTTCATCCGCCGTGTTCATGTACGCATTCGCGCCATGTGCGTCGGCGATGCATTAGGACAATTTTATCGCTAAATACGATTGCCAGAAAATTAGAGGGCTCTTTTCTAAAAAGCAAGTGAAATCGGGTGGCGGCGTATTAATTTTTTGTAATGTGATGGCGGAGGCGAGGTGGGTGAGGAGAAATGAGGTTCTATTCTCTTTTGTGTGTCTGGACTTGCCAAGTGCCGGAATACATTCGAAGAGCGCGGAGGGCGCCGAGGGCGCGGAGGATGGGTTGAGGGTGCTTCCCGCTGGATCAGTGCGCCAGGTGGTGGCTTCGAGTGTCCGGGTACTTCTGGGTTGGCCCAGTGCGGGATAGATATCAAGAGTGGAGCGGGGGCAATGATTTGTCGGTCCCCTCGCCATTATCCTCCTGGCGATTTTCCAAACTCACGGCATGATTGCAGGTGCAAGCAGTGGCGGGCCGGGATAAACTGGTGTCATTTCCTCGTCAGGGTCTGAACAGCGTTCGCGTTCAGCAGATGGAATTCCGACTGATGCCGGTGCTATAATGAGCACTCAGCCGCCGCTGGCCGAGCCGCGTTTTTTACCGAGTAGCAGGCGGACACCCAGGTAGATGGCGGCTGCGACCACGAGCAAAATGAATACCTGGCCAGCAGCCCAGAAGAACAAGCGCAGGGCGATGAAGGCCACGATCAACAATGCGATAACCACCAGTAGCTGTTTCATCATTCCTCCTTGGTGACGCGGCCGCCGCCTGTGTGTATGACGGCGGCCGTGTCGTTATCGTATGATCAGTGCCGTATCCAGCGAACGATTTCGTCGAGATTCGGACGCTTTCCCGTGAGCAGTATACCCACGCGGAAAATGCGTGCCGCGATCCATGTCAATGCAATGATCGAAAGAACGAGAATTCCCAGACTCAATGCAATCTCCCACAGCGGGGGAGCAATGATGGGCAAACGGATGAACATCATTTGCGGTGTGAGGAAGGGAATCATCGTCAGCACGGTGAGGATGGGATTGTTCGGACTTTGCGAGGCGATCATCGCGATCACAATGGGCAGCGACAGGAACATGGAAAGGTAACCCGTCATCTGTTGCGCCTCCTGCTCGGTGGAAGTCAAACTCCCGAGCGCGACAAACAACGCGGCATAGAACAGGAAGCCGAGTATGAAGTACACGAACATCAACCAGAGATTATCCAGCGGCAGATTGGCCACGCCTGTGACAGCGAGCAGAATCGCGCCGAGCAGTATCCAGAACAGTACCGGCACGAAGGCGAGCATACCCATGCCGATAATTTTTCCGAACATCAGATCCATCGGTGAACACGACGACACCAGCACCTCCACGATGCGATTGCTCTTTTCCTCCACCATACTGCGCACCAGCATCTGGCCGGAGGTGAGAATCATGATCAAGGTGAGGATGATGAAGACATAGGATAAGCCGAAGGATTCGAGAAAACCGCTTTCCTCCTCGCCTTTCTCCGTCACGCGTACGGTTCGCACATCGGCTTCACGGCTGAGCGTCGCCACCTCGTCGGGATCAAGACCAGCGCCGGCCATGCGATACCGCACCATGATATCCGACAATTTCCGTGTGATGAGCGTGATACCTTCGATATCGGATACATTCGAGGAACGATACTCCACGCGCAGAGAATCCATCGCATTGGCCGGGATGAACAAGGCCGCGGCGAGGGAGCCATCGAGCAGTGCGGAGTCGAGGCTGTCCTTCAAGCTCTCCAGTGATGCGGCACCGCGATTCAGACGCCGCAAGGTATACTCCGGTGTGCCGTTGTCGAGCACCGCCGCGCGTCCGAGAGCGGCATTCAGCGAATCGAAGAGCACGCCGGTGTCATCCAGAACGGCGATATACTGCGTTTCGCTTTCTTTCAAGCTCTCCTTGAGATATCCCGGTGCGATGATGAATACCGCCATGATGGTCGGCATGAGGAAAAGGCCGACGATGAAGCTCTTGGTCTTCACGCGCTCGATGAACTCCCACCAGGCAACGAGCAGGGTTTTTTTCGTCACAGTCATCGCTCCACCTCCTTCGACGCGTTGAGTGCCTCCCTCCGCAGCTGTGATCGTCGTCGTGCGAAGGCGACGAGGAAGCCGATCCCCCCCGCCAGCATGGCAACGGCGGCCAACATGGGCATGATGGAACCCTCCTGGATGAAACGGAGAAGGAAGAACACGCCCATCGCCAGCAACAGCAAGCCACGGAAAAAGAAGGCCTTGTTCTTTTTATCCTTCAGCGGGGATGATATCGTGCCGTGCTTGGCACCATCGATTTCCTCGGCATCCTCCGAGGCAACCGGCGCTGGCAATCCCACGATATCGATGAAAATCGACTGCAGTGATGGTTCCACTCGTGAGACCGAGGATATGGCCAAATGTGGCAGCATCGCGCCGATGAGCGCATTGGTGTCGGTGCCGGCGTCGAGTTCGAGTTCCGCGAAATTCTGGGCAATGTCGGCGCGTCGCACTGCCGGGAGCCCACGCAGGAACTCCCCGTCGCCGGTGAATTGCACCTGTACGGCATTTTTACCATGTCGGCCTTTAATTTCCGCGGGAGAACCGTGCAGCACCGTGCGACCATTGTTGATCATCAGCAACTCATCACAGAGTTTTTCGGCCTGTTCCATGTGATGCGTTGAAAAAATGACGGCCCGATTGTCCCGCTTGAGATCCATGAGCGCATCGCGCATCAATACCTGATTCACCGGATCGAGTCCGGAGAACAACTCGTCGAGCACGAGCAGTCGGGGATTGTGCAACACGGAGATGATGAACTGCAGTTTTTGTTGATTCCCTTTCGACAACTCCTCCACATTGCGGCGCTCGTATTTGCCGAGATTGAACCGCTCGAGCAGAGGGCGCGCGGCATGCAGGGCCTCGCGAGGTGAGAGACCTTTCAACGAAGCGAAATACCGGATGACGTTGATGACTTTGTTCTTGCGGTAAAGGCCTCGTTCCTCCGGCAGATAGCCCACAAGATTTTTCCCGGCGTCGCTCATGGGTGCTCCGTCGATGATGACGCTGCCCGCATCCGGCTGAATGATGTCCATGATCATGCGGATGGTGGTGGTCTTCCCCGCGCCGTTCGGACCTATCAATCCGAATATTTGTCCAGGACGCACGGAGAAGGACACATCATCCACCGCGAGAACGGTGGAAAACTGCTTACGAAGATGAGAGACGGAAAGCATGGTGATTTCCCGATTGAAACAGCACCTATTCGTGGCGGTACGATGCGGGGAGCATACGAGTTGCGCGTGGCCGGTCAACCCTCGGCTTGCACCGCGTCGCTGGTCCAGTACAACACCCTGCGGCGGAAGGCGAGTTCACGTTCGATCGATTCGGGCGAACACGGATCCAGCGTGCGAGGTGATGCGGCGAACCACGCGTCGATGCTGCGCGCAACCTCCTCGGTATTTTGCGTTGCAAACACGGCCGTGCGCAATGATTCGACATGTTCAAAGCGCCGTGCATACCACAGCGCGTGTTTTCGCATGCGGACCAGGGCGCGGATTTCTCCAAATTCCTCGAGCATCATGCGCAGGTGTCGTGAGACCACGGGACGGAGGGCTGCCGCATCGGGGGCGTTGCAGTGAATATCGCAGCGGCGACCGTGGAGAATGTCATGGAATATCCACGGAGTTCCGAGGCAGCCCCGTGCCACCATTACCGCGGTGCAGCCCGTGTTATCCATCAGGCGGAAGGCATCGGCAGCGCTGAACACATCGCCATTGCCGACCACGGGAATAGAGACCGCGGACACCGCTTCCGCGATATGCGACCAATTTGCCGCGACATCGTAGGGTGTGTTGCGTGCACGCGCGTGCAGCGTGAGCCATGCGGCGCCGCTGTCCTCGGCCATGCGTGCGATGTCCGCCACACTTGCGCGGCCTCGCAAACCGTGCGTACGCATTTTCACGCTGACGGGCACGGACGACGCATGCACGGCCGCTGCGATGATACGGCCCATGCGGGGGAGGTCGTCGAGCAATTCGGCGCCCGCACCTGCCTCGCAAATACGTTCATTGGGGCAGCCGCAATTCAGATCGAAGACGTCGGGTTTAAGTACCGCGAGTTCGCGGATTGCCGCCGCGGCATTCACCGGATCAGATGCGACAATCTGAATGGCGATCGGACGCTCTTCGGGACTAATGACGGCGTTGCGGTAGGAATCGGAAGAAGAACGCAGAATTCCGACCGCGCTTACCATTTCGGTCATGGTCAGCGCGGCGCCGTATTCACGGCAGATGCGACGAAAGGGAATGTCTGTGGTGGCCAACATCGGTGCGAGTATCGCCTTCCCTTGTATCGCCGTAATGATGCTCTCGCCTCTGTCCATCCCTCAACATACATGAGGAGTGTCGATGTTACAAGATGATGCTGACTGCGCGGCTTTCCCGTCTCTTTCCCAGTTAGAGGTAAGGGATCGGCGTTGATTGCGGGTGTGTTCCGGGACCAGTTCCAACGTTTTCGCGAAGCCGGGCACGCCGCTTCCGCGATTGTGCGGTGCGAGGCAGGAGGGCATTTTCCACTTGACTTCAATTGGGTACTTCGATATCATCGTGTGCTGTAATCAAGAACATTCATCGGAAGGGAGGTCCGGGGATGACACGACAAGGTACGATGAGTTCACGACGCTGTCCGGAGCATGATTACTCTTCTCCGGGGACGTATCATCTCGAGCTGCCGTTGCGCGAGGACAGTGCGCCGTTGGTTCGACGGATCAAGGGACGCGATGTCGCCACGGAGGAGGGAAGGATTGTTCTCCGTGAGCTTGGCGAATCCCTGCATCGGCAGGGAAGGCACGTGCGACTGGACGCGCTTGAACTCCAACCGTTGATGTTGGTGCTTGTGGTAAGCGTGCTGTCGCGTCCGAACCTGTTGCGACGAATGCTGTTGCTGATGGACGAGTGGTTGTATCGGCGTCGCATGGCGCTGATTCCGTTGTTCGTTGGGCATGTAAAAATGAACAGCGCGCGCAGGATCAACATGGCGAGAGCTCATGGCGGGGGATCATATTGGCGCGAGGGGTATCGTGATCGCGTGGTGTACGATGCAGCGGAGGTGGCGGTGCTGGTGGCGCGGGTGGGCTTGGCGTTTGGTGAATTGCTGTATCGCGATGGCGATGGTGAGGAGAAGGGGACAGAGGGGATGGTATTGGGTTGGGCGTATGTGGTGACGTTCCCTACGGGTCAGCTGGACTGGCCCAATGCGGATTCATGTATCCGTACGTGCGGCGCTGTACCACCGATACAACTCGCGGACGTGTCGCCACCATCTCATCACGGACGCGCCAGCCCACGCATACTGACCCTCGATCGATTGCGATAGCGACGGTCATGCGCAACTAACGATCAATGTCACGAGAAAAAACCATCCGGGGACTTTTTTGTCCAGGCGGAGTGGGCTCCTGTTGCCTTACACAGGAAATGCGCCGTGCGGAAGTTGGGGCACGTCGTCTGTGGACACTTGGAACGTTGGTGAAGCCTGCGGACCGAACGCGATCACCCTGAATATTCGTCATGTTCTCTCCCGATGCGGATTCATGAATCCGCATCGGGAGGCGCCCACCGATAAAGAGGTAGGCGGAGGCGCTCGCGCATAAACCGCTCCGACCAGCACATACGTCGCCATCACTCGACAATGCGCGTCTGCCGCCTCACGTTTTCGCTGCGAAAGATTGTCCGTATATTCCCACACACTCGTTTCGCAACACAACAGTGGTGAGACCATGCGCATGATCCCGGTGTTTCTCGCGGTATGTTTCTTCCTCCCCATTGCCTCGCTGCTTGCTCAATCGCAGGAAGCAGATGCAGTGCTCGGTACCTGGCTGGTGCAGGATAAAAATGCGAAAATCGAAATCTTTAAACGCGGTGCGAAGTACTATGGAAAAATCGTGTGGTTGAAGGAACCAAACGACGAACAGGGAAAGGCAAAGGTCGATAAGGAAAATCCCGAGGAAAAGTTGCGCACTCGACCGATCCTGGGCCTCGAAATGCTCCGCGGTTTTGTGTACGACGAGGACTATGTGTGGGAGGACGGCGAGATTTACGATCCCAAAAACGGTAAAACCTACTCCTGTAAAATGACACTCACTGACAAGGGCAATACGCTCGATGTGCGAGGGTACATCGGTATCTCGTTGATCGGGCGTACGCAGGTATGGACGCGGGTGAAACCGTAATTCCGCACAACGCACGATTGGAAAGAACGACACTGCCTTGGCGCGGCGCGAAGATCCCCCCTCGCGCCGAGACCATGTCCCGGCCGCCGACATCTTGCGGCTCGCTACCTGCGCGTGATCTGGAAACCTCCGTATGATCACCTGAATCCGTTATCATCGCGATTTCTTCACGCAGCGCGCTCACCAGGCGATTTGTCGAAGCATCTTGCGTTCATCGAAATCATTCCGTATGTTCTATTTAGATTTTATCTAAATAGAATATGAAACAGCCCGACCCCACCGAATTCTTTACCCAGTACCTACGCCGCAACAACCTGCGCGTCACACCCGAACGCTTCGAAGTGCTCGATGCGGTGATGCAATGCGACGGTCATTTCGATGCCGACGACCTGTTTCTCCGCATGAAGAATGCCGGAAGCAAGGTGTCGCGGGCGACGGTCTACAACACGCTCGACAAGCTTACAGAGTGCGGGATTCTTTCCCGCTACCGTTTCGGAGAGCGCCTGGCGCGCTACGAACTCGTGCTTGGTACCGAGCATCACCATCATATCATCTGCCGCCGCTGCGGACGTATCGAGGAATTTGTCGACAAGCGCGTCGACCGCTTCGCGCGCGATGCCGCGCGTATCATGCGCTTCGAGTTCGATGATGCCGTCCTGCATATCTACGGCCTCTGCGCGGAGTGCGTCGCCGAGGCCGGGAGGAAGGCATGATGCTCAATCACCTCGCCAAAGGTCTACGCGCGCGCATCACCGCCCTTCCCGACGGAGAAATCCGCTCCCAATTTATCCGCCTCGGACTGGTGGAGGGCGCCGAAGTGCGATGCATGGACCGCCTGCCCGGAGGTACCATCATTGTGGAATTCTGCCGACAGGAAATTGCGCTCAGTGGAGAACTGGCCGCGAGTATCGCCATCGACCAGCTCTGACATCCACGCAGCCACAGGTCTCCCATGTCCGTACCCAGCGTTGAACATAAACCTCACCACCATATTCGAACTGAATCGCTTCCCGGGGATACACTGAAACCGCGTGTGGTGCTGGTCGGCAATCCCAACGTCGGCAAGTCCGTGGTGTTCAATTATCTCAGCGGACTCTATGTCGATGTCTCGAATTTTCCCGGAACCACGGTGGAGGTCGCCAAGGCCTCCTATCTGCAGTACGACCTCTTCGATACTCCCGGTGTATACGGTGTGTCCTCGTTCAATGACGAGGAACGCGTTGCACGTGATATCATCCTGAACGCCGACATCATCGTGAATATCGTCGATGCCGTGCATCTCGAGCGCGATCTCTTCCTCACACAACAGCTCATCGACATGGGCAAGCGTGTCTGTGTGATCGTCAACATGATCGATGAAGCCAGGAAGCAGAAACTGGCGGTGGATCTTGCCACGCTGGAAGAAGAACTCGATGTGCCCGTGTTGGGCACGGTGGCGATTCGCAAAGAGGGATTGGACGGCATCCACGCGCTGATCACACGCGCACGTGAGGGGAGACAGCGCGAAGCGCTCCATGCCGAGTTGCATCGCATGCTTTCGGTCGTGGGTTCACAAGCAGAAGCATTGCTTGTGCTCGAAGGTGATCCCATCATCGCCGCGCGTCATGGCATCGCCGCGTCCGACGCTGCCCACCGCGAGGAAATCTACATCGATCGCCGAAATCGCGTAAATCGCATTGTCCATCACGTGGTGAAGGACGTGCAGACGCGCAAGCTGCTCTCCACGCGCATCGGTCGCGCCTCGGTCAGTCCGTGGTTCGGTTTTCCCATCCTCGCCTTCGTGTTGTATCTGGTGTATCTCTTCGTCGGCGTGTTCGTGGCTCAGGATGTCGTGGGCATCACCGAAGGCGACATCGGCAAGGGCATTGTTGAGTTCCACATCAAGGAGTTCATCGCCGCACATGCCGCTGTCACGGTCACTGCCACGCTGCTCGACGATGATGATGAAGTGATCGAAGAACGTGCAGAGCGATTCGCCAACGGTGTGAAAGGCGAAGCGGATCGCTGGCGATCCATGCGTGCCTGGGTTGCGGAACGACCGGCGGAGTATGATTTCGCTTTTGAAAATCCTTGGCTTGTGCTCTTTTTCGGAGAGTTCGGCGCGGTGACCATGACGTTGACCTACCTCGTGTTCCTGTTGCTCCCGTTGGTGCTGGGCTTCTACTTCGCACTCTCGATACTTGAGGACAGTGGCTATCTCCCGCGACTCGCGACGTTGGTGGACCGCACCCTGCGCTTCGTGGGCTTGAATGGACGCGCGGTGATTCCGCTCATCCTTGGTTTCGGTTGTGTCACCATGGCCACCATCACCACGCGCTTGCTCGGTACACAGCGGGAAAAAACCATCGCGACCACCATTCTGCAGTTGGCCATTCCATGTTCCGCGCAGTTGGGTGTGATCGCCGCGCTCCTTGCCACTGCGGGGGTGCAGGCCACCCTGATCTATACCGGCGTGATTTTTGCCTTCCTTGTACTCGTTGGCACGATCATGAATCGCAGCTTGCCGGGCGAAATTTCGCCACTGCTCATCGATCTTCCCGCAATGCGCCTGCCCCAATTGAACAATGTTATGAAGAAAACCGGATTCAAGACCTGGTTCTTCATGAAGGAAGCCAGTCCGTGGTTCTTCATCGGCGCGCTGGCGGTGAGTATCCTTCAGGTCACCGGCGCACTCGTGCATATCATGGACGCGCTGCAACCTTTGGTTACTGGTTGGCTGCAACTCCCGCGTGAAGCCGCCACAGCGTTCGTCATGGGCCTGGTGCGTCGCGATTTCGGCGCGGCGGGTCTCTACGATCTCAGTCTCTCGCCCTATCAGACCGTCGCCGCCCTAGTCACCATCACTCTTTTCGTGCCCTGTGTCGCATCACTCATGGTCATGCTCAAGGAACGCGGCCTCCACGAGGGCATGATCATCTGGGTGGGTAGTCTCGTGCTTGCGATAGGGATCGGGGGCGTGGTTTCGCAGGTGCTGTTGTAAATCGTTGCATGCGAGGAACGTTGAACTGAACGGTGTGTTGATTGCGGTGTGAATCGCTAATCGTGAATCGACTGTTTCACCATCAATTCCCGCCGCATGTGAGAATGTTAGTCGGGATGGTGATACCGATGATCGAAGGTGAAGCGAAGCGCCATTCATTTCAGCTTTTACCTTTTTCCCATCAATCCCGCCGCACGCTGGAATGTGGATCGGGATGGTGATGTCGATAATCGAAGGTGAAGCGAAGCACCATTCGTTTCACCTTTTATCTTTTTTTTCATCAATCCCACCGTATGCAGAAGTGAGAGCTGGCCGGTTGCTGTAAAAAGCAAAAGGTGAAATGGAACACTATCCATTTCACCTTTTCACTTCCATCTCCGCTCTACTCCCGGACACGGAACCGCGATGCCGCGGGGCTTAGAAAATATCGTTGTACAGTACGAAAATCATCAAGGCGAGCAGCAGTACCATGCCCACCTGCTGCAATGCAATTTTCACCTTGTTCGGCACTTCACGCCGGAAAATGCCCTCGTAAATGAGAAAAACGAGGTGGCCGCCGTCCAGTGCGGGTATGGGGAAAATGTTGATGATGGCGAGACTGATGCTGAGCAGGGCCATCAGACTGAGGAAGCTGACAATGCCGGCTTCGGCGGATTGCGCGGCCATTTCAGCAATCTTTACCGGACCGCCAATGCTGTCTTTGAAACTGGCTTCGCCAATGATGATGTGCCAGATATTGGTGAGGAAGAGCACTGTGACACGCCATAGGCCCTTCACCCCCACGCTCAGCGCTTCGAACACCCCGTAATGCCGAATTTCCACCGGCCCCGGGATGTTCATCACGGGAATGATGCCAATCTTGCCTTGGTCGGTTGGCGTGACCATCGAGGCCATGCGCTTGCCCTCGCGGGTCCACACTACTTTCACCGGTGTACCTGGCGATCCGCTGATCGTACGTATCACATCGTGCGGTTGATGGATGGGTTCGTCGTTGATCGAAAGGAACACATCCCCCTCCATCAATCCCACGCGCGAGGCGGGGAGGCCCGGTTCCACACCGGCAATGAAGGTGTGCGCACCCTGGGGACTGATGCCGAGCGTATCGGCATCCACCGCGGCGATGACCTTATGCGGTATGGTGATGGTGGTTTCGCTGCCAGAACGCTGTACGGCAAAGGTCAGATCGCTGGAGAGTTGCCCATGGAGAATGTTCTCACGCATGGATTCCCACGTACCCACCTCGCTGCCGTTCACGCTTTTCACCTTGTCTCCCGCCTGCAGGCCAAAGCGTTCGGCGATGCTGCCTTCACGCACATGCCCGATGGTGGTGATCCTGTGATGCTGCGTACCCTGAGTAAGGTTGAGTCCCCAGAAAATCGCTATGGCGAGCAGAATGTTCATAACCACACCAGCGATTATCACGATAATTCGCTGCCAGACGGGTTTTGCACGGAATTCCCACGGTTGCGGTTCTTGCGCGAGTTGTTCGGTGTCGAGACTCTCATCCACCATCCCGCTGATTTTCACATAGCCGCCAATCGGCAACCAGGACACACAGTAATCGGTGTCGCCGATCTGCTTCCCGAAGGCGCGCGGCGGAAAGCCGATGGAGAATCGCTCGACGCGCATTCCGAAGGCCTTCGCGGCCAGAAAATGCCCGAGTTCGTGTATCAGAACAAGGACGCCGATGATGACGATGAAGTAAAATGCCTGACTGAGTATGCTTCCCAGAGCGTCCATAAGTGGTCTTACATTGCTGACTGATAAATGGATAACGAAGAGATATACGATGCGGCATGCGTGCGCGTCTCACGGTCGCTTTCCACAATTTCCTCGATACTTCGTACCGCTCGATGTGGCACGTGCTGGAGGCAGTGGTCGATAAGCGCGGGGATGCCGGTGAACGGCAATTCGCCGCGGAGAAATGCCGCGACGGCAATCTCATTCGCCGCATTGAGTATGGTCGGAGCGTTGCCACCCGCCCCGAGGGCTTCATAGGCGAGACGAAGGCAGGGAAATGCCGTCGTATCCGCCGCCTCGAAGGTCAAACTCCCGATTGCCGCGAGATCCATGCGTGTGTATCTCTCGCTCCCGCGGTCGGGCCAGGTCAGCGCGTATTGAATGGGTAGCTTCATATCGGGCATGCCCAGTTGCGCCTTGACGGAGCCATCGGTGAATTCCACCAGGGAATGCACTATCGACTGTGGATGCACCAGCACATCGATCCGCTCGGCGGGAACGTCAAAGAGCCAACGCGCCTCGATTACTTCCAGACCTTTGTTCATGAGTGTGGCCGAATCGATGGTGATTTTGCTCCCCATGCTCCAATTCGGATGCTTCAGCGCTTGCTGCGGCGTGACGTGCAGAAGTTGCTCGCTATTCCAACCCCGGAAGGGTCCACCACTGGCTGTGAGAATAATGCGGGCGATGCGCTCGCGTGGTTCGCCCACCAGACATTGATACACGGCGCTGTGCTCGCTATCCACCGGCAGCAGTTGCACGCGATGCTCCGCCAGCAACGTGGAGATCAGTTCGCCCGCAACGACAAGCGTTTCCTTATTCGCGAGCGCGATGTGGTGTCCGGCGCGTATCGCGGCGATGGTGGGGAGCAGTCCGGCAAAGCCCACCAGACTGCTGACCATGGTGCCATAATCCTCGCGACTGGCAAGTTCGACCAATGCCAGCTCGCCGTCGAGCACCTCCGTGATATCCCCAACGGCGGCGCGCACCACGTTGGCTGCGGCGCGATCGGAAACGGCGACGGCCGCGGGACGGAATTCACGTACCATGGCGCAGAGCAAATCGGCATTGCTGTTGCCCGACATGTAGCGCACGGCGAAGGCATGGGGATTGCGGCGCACCACTTCGAGGGTGCTTTGTCCGATGGATCCCGTTGCTCCGAAAATCGCCAGTTGGTTGATATGCTCTCGTTCCATGTTCAAACTTACCAAGTTACACCCCTGCGGCTGATTCCGCAACCTCAATCGGGTGCGATGCGTCGGGAGAAGAGTACAACACCGGGGCATTCGGGAGAATTCCGCGAGACGAATCGCAGCTGCCAGCTTCCATGGATGATCGGACCGGCGCAATCTCGCGCCGTGGGTGAAATCCTCGGTACTCATTGCGGGTTCATGCCGAATCCGCCATATTTACACAATGGTCTCAACGCACGCATATGGTACGCCGATGATACATGTGTTTCGAGTAATGCTGCTCGCAGTTGTATTGACCGCTCTGGCGCACGCCCAAGTGGCGGATGAACGCAATACGCTGCGACTCGCCCAAGTGTACGAGCAAGCGGGCAAGCATGACGAAGCTTTACGCTATTACCGCGATCTCTTCGCAGCCAAGCCGGACAACAGCGCGTATTTCGAGGGCGTCCGTCGCTGTCTTCTCGCACTGAAGCAGTACACCGAAGCGGTGTCCCTGCTGGGTGAGAGAATCCGCCGTTTCCCCGCCGACGAACAACTGCTCGTACACCGCGGCGGCGTGTATGTGCTCATGGAGAAGGTGGACAGCGCCCGCGCCGATTGGAAGAAGGCGATCGCGTTGAATCCGAAAAACGGCCAGACCTACGGCTTGATCGCGGATCACTGTCTGAACGCACGCCTCTATCCGCTCGCAGTCGAGTACCTGCGCGAAGGCCGCGAGGAATTGCGCGCTCCGCAAATGTTCACCTTCGAGATCGCCCGCGCCTGCGCGATGAACATGGATTTCGATGGCGCGATGGACGAGTACCTCGAGTACCTGCGCGCCGTGCCGCAGTCGCTGTATCAGATTCAACAGCAGATCGCCATGTTTTCCGAAGTGATCGACGGCATCGAAAGCGCGTTGCGGCGTACGCAGGCGGCGGTGAAACGCCATTCGGATGACGTCTCGCTACAGTACCTCCTGTCCTGGCTGTATCAGGAGCGCAAGCAATATGGCGAGGCCTTCGCTGTGGTGCGTGAGGTGGATCGTCTGAAAAACGCCGGGGGCATGGAGGTGCTGCGCTTCGCCGGACGAGCGTTCGACGACGGCGCTTTCCGTGTCG
Organism: Bacteroidota bacterium; assembly: GCA_035914695.1. Taxonomy (GTDB): domain Bacteria; phylum Bacteroidota; class Ignavibacteria; order SZUA-365; family SZUA-365; genus JAOSJT01. The sequence continues at coordinate 37,792 of JAMIQH010000272.1, forward strand.
CCGCTGATGCGTATCGCTGGATTATCGAGAAATACGAGAAGGCGCAGTTCATTCCCCAGGCCGAATATCACTACGCGCGTTGCATGGAATCGCTGCAGGAGCAGCAGGGTGTTCCCGCCGAATTGGATGCGCAGGGCAGCACGGCCAGTGGTTCGGAGGCCATGC
>JAMIQH010000273.1:0-22409 GCA_035914695.1 Bacteroidota bacterium
GTCACTGGCTGAGATATTCAGTGAATAGCCAAGGTGGGAGGCCTCGGGTTTTGCCCCGGTGACACCGGCTGAGGTATTCAGTGAATAGCCAAATCCCGGTCGGGCGCTCCGCCTTCCGCCCCGAGCATGGGTTATTCAGTGAATAGCCAAATCCCGATCCCGACATAGCTGTATCAGCCCGAGACCGCCTCGCCCTCGAGTCGATTTTTCTCAAAATTCATCATACCGTAGACTCCGAAATCCTGAAACTCCTCCAATAGCCCAAAAAGCCGACCTGTCCCTCCCAAATCCTCTACCTCCGCGCATACCTCTCCGGCGAATCGCCGCGGGGCGCTCCGAACCTGACTCGGAATACAATTAATTGCCGCAAGCGAAAGCGATGGTCTATTGCGGACCATCCGATCCCATATCCTACCCGCTACCCCGGCGCCAGCGACAACAACATCGCCTCCGGTCCCACGGTGTGCAGCATCGCCAGCGAGGCGTCCAGCATTTCCGTAACCGCGGGAGATCGCTTCCGCTTCCCCTTCCCCGATCGAAACGATGCAGGAACCGCGGATGGCGCCCGCAGTACGGTGTCCCGAAGGAACACCGCGCGGCCAAGCATGAGCAATCCTGCGGTCGGCGGCGCCTCGCTCCGTGGCGCCCGGGCGTGGTCCTCGCCAAACAGCGCGAAGGCCTCGTTGAGCACCGTGCGTAGATTCCGCACCGAGGGATTTGCCTTGTCGCGCGTGAGCTGCGTGCGCTGCATCGCGGCGTTGAATGCGCACCGGATCTTCTCGATCTCCCCGGAATCCTCGACGATGCAATCGTGGTAACGCCGCGTCCACACGGCGCGTCCCGTGGTCCCTCGTGCGCTGTTGATGGCTCTCGCACTATTCATTTTCAGAAATCCCACCAGCAGCGGAATCGTCATCTTTCTTCGCGCTCGCAAGGGATGTTCCCAGCTTTCCGGATGCGCCGCGCTGTGATTGCGGTAGTCGGTGATGGTGACGAGGATTTCCAGCGCGTTGGGCGCGAAGCGCGCGGCATCGAGGCGCAGGCAGGGATAGCGCTGCACGGCGAGGGCAAGCTTTTCGAAGGTGATTTCCGCAAAAGCGTTGAGCCGCAGCACACCGTCGCGTCCATCACCGAACAGGGCCTCATCGTCTGCGGTGTCGAGGCGCAGGCAATACGTTCCGGGTGCGGAGTAGTTGTGGCCGCGCCTGCGCGCTTGGCGATAGGGTATCATAAGCTGCATCCTTAGCTCCCAACTAATGGATGAAGGTGGTATGGAGCGTGCAACATATTTCACTCGATGGAATTCCACAATACCAATCCATTGGGGACAGGTATGGCGCTATTTTCCATCGGGACTTCAATGTCCTCACAGTGGCAAAACGGCGGTCTGAAAGGGGCAAGCTACCGGTGAGGGTGTGCGGAAGTCTGTCGCCGCGATTTCGATCTCCAATACTGATCCGAAGTATCCACCGCTGCGTAACCGCGAGCAAACATACGGCTCGCGGATTCGGGTTCGGGTGTATCCCGCTTGAAAGAACAGGGAGGCGGTGATCGATTTTCCATTGCTTTTCCCCGCTGCCTTTACTATCTTTTCTATCCCATTGGCGACGTACCCAAGTGGCTAAGGGGACGCTCTGCAAAAGCGTTATGCATCGGTTCGAATCCGATCGTCGCCTCGAAAACGGCCGCTCCCGAGCGGCCGTTTCCATTTTCGACAATATCGAATGAACCCTCCCGCCCTTGGTCCGTGGATGATGAGTCGCCAGATCCACTGTGGACGCGATAAACCTCCCGACGCACATCCACCGTATGGATGACACCCCGACCGGGTATTGACACGCGAGGATTCTGGATATATGTTGTCTCAATGGGTTTTTCCGGACATAGCGCCCTTCGTGCCATACTGGTCGGCCTGATGCTGCTGTCCACCACGGGCGTGCCGCTGAGCTGGCACGTGTGCTCAATGAGCGGTACGGTATCGATCGCTTCGGAATGCGACATGCATTCGGATGAGATGGACGAAACGATGTGTTGCGCAGCGAAAACCTCGCCCTCCCGCGTGTCGCTGCGCCCTGTTGCCTGCTGTGCCGACATCGATCAATCCACTCGGGTTGACGACACGTACACGCAAAGCTCCCCGCGAATGCTGCTGGATTTCGATGCCCTTCCTCTCCCCGAAAGCACGGCGAACGTACTTGCCATCGCAGCTGGTCCTTGCGTCGCCGTGGATTTGCCGCCTCCCGACAATCTTCCCGCCTGGCTTTCCACAGGCAGCTTCCTCTCCTGAGTTCACAGTGGCGTACTGAACGCCGTATGCTCCACCGCACCCCGCAATGACGGGGTCAACGCGTTGTTACCCCACGATAACGCGACGGACACGGTTTTTGAACACAAGCAAGGAATGATGCCATGAACAAGCATACATGTATCCTCTTCCTCTTCGTCCTGCTCGCTTTGCAATCTCCAGTAGCGAAAGCGCAGGTGTCGATAGGATCGGAAGAGGACGCGGTGCGTTACGCGCTCGAACACAGCGCCGCCATTCGCGCCGCCAAACACGGAGTCGACGTCGCACGCGCATCCCTACGCCGTGCCGGCGCGTGGGAAGCGCCCACGGTAGCCTTCGAATTCTATTCCACACCGATCACGTCGTTGAATCCCCTGCGCGATGGTCTGGAAAACGACTACTCCATGCAACAGATGATCCCATTTCCGGGAAAAATTGCGCGCATGGAGGAGATGGCGGAAGCCGGGGTGCGCATGAAGGCGGGGGAGGTTGAGCGCGCGCGACGTGATGTGATCTATGAGACACGCCGCGTCTGGTCCATGCTCGCCACCGCTCAGCGACAACGCGCGATCAATCGAGAGGGAATTCAGCTTCTGGAACAACTGCTACGCAGCGTCGAGGCGGCGTACAGCGTTGCGCGTGCGGGATTTGCCGATGTGCAGCGCGTGCGGGTGGATATCGATGTGTTGCGTGCGGAGGACGCTCGCATTCACGCGGAGGAACAACGGGCTCTCGCCATGCTCGAAGCACTGCTCGGAAAAACTCCCCTCCTTCCGGCTTCGCTGCCGGTGGAAGAGGATGCGCCTTTCGTCTGGGAGTTGGATTCGCTCGGCGAACAGGCGCTGGTTCACCGTGCCGAACTCGGAGCGATGAATGCCGAGCGCGACATGCAGCTGGCGCGTCGCCAACTCGCACAGCGTGAATGGCTGCCCGATGTCATGCTGCGCGGAATGTACAAGGAAATGCGGAACGACATGCCCGACCACTGGGCGTTGATGATCGGGGTTTCCGTGCCCATAGCGCCGTGGGCGAGTGCCGGTTACGCGGGAGCGGTGGAGGAGGCCGAGGCGGATAGAAGGCGTGTCGAGGAGAGCATCGAGGAAATGCGGCGCATGATGCGCTGGCAGGTCCGCGATGCCTGGCATGAGGCGTCATCGCTCCGGCAGCGTCTTGAACGATTCCGCACGGCGGTACTCCCTGCGAGTGAACAGGCGGTGCAGTCCTCCATGGCCGTGTATGCAACAGCGGGCGGAAGTGCCACGACGGTACTCGATGCCGCTCGTATGCTCGTCATGCTGCGCATGGATGCTGAGATGCTCGCGGGCGAGTACCGTGTCGCTCTTGCCAAACTCGAACGCGCCGTGGGGCGCGATCTCATCACGTCAACGTCACGATGAAATTCCCGGAGCAGAACATGAATACCATTGGAAACATCACAACCGCGGTGTTGGCGCTGTTGTTCGCCGCCACGTTGCTTGCCTGCGGTGGCAAGGAAACCTCGCATGCCCATGAAGGCGACAAGGAAGAATGGACCTGCCCCATGCACCCGTCGGTGGTGTCGGACCGGCCCGGAGCTTGCCCGGTGTGCCACATGGATTTGGTGAAAAAAGCCGAAGTAAAGGAAATATCCGCTGCGGAGGAGGCGATGCTGCGCTCGGTCACGCTCTCGCCCGCACAGCGTGTGCTGGCGAATATCCGTACCGTGGCTGCAACGCGCCGCGACCTCGCGCGCCCGCTTGATGTGGTGGGAGTGGTGGATTTTGCTGAACCCTTGCAAGCAGCCGTGAGCGCCCGCTTTCGCGGTCGTATTGAAAAACTGCATGTGAATTTCACCGGCGCCATCGTGCGCCGCGGTCAGACGCTCTTTGAAATGTATAGCCCCGAACTCGTCACCACGCAACAGGATTATCTGATAGCACTCGCCTCGCGTCGCGATGCATCCACCGGCGGAAACGATACGCCGGATCGCTTGCTCGCCTCCATCCGTGATCGTCTCGTGTTGCACTACGGTCTCGACGCCGGGAACATCGATCAGCTTGAGAAGAGCGGTACCGTGCAACACAGTGTCGCGATTCCTTCGCCCATCTCCGGCACAGTGACCATGAAAAATGTGCAGGAAGGCCGCTATGTGGACGAGGGCACCGCTGTGTACGAGATCGCCGATCTCTCGCGCGTGTGGGTGTATGTGGAGGTGCCGGAACAAGACCTCCGTTTTGTCAAGGCCGGTCAGCAGGCGACGCTGCGTTCCGCCGCCTGGCCTGATGAGGAATTCCGCGGACGCGTGACCTTTATCGATCCCGTGATGAAGCAGGAAACGCGCACCGTCCGCGTGCGGGTCGAATGCTCCAATTCGGGGAATCGCCTTCGTCCCGGGATGTACGTCGATGGCAGCATCTCCACACAGCCCCGCGAGACCTTGGTCGTGCCAGTGAATGCGGTGATTCGCACGGGCCGGCGCGACGTGCTGTGGGTGGAAGCGGGTGAAAACCGCTTCGAACCGCGCACGGTGCGTCTCGGTACGCGCAGCGGAGATTGGTACGAGATTGTGGACGGCCTTGAGGAAGGCGAAATGGTGGCCGAAACCGGCGGCTACCTGCTGGATTCCGAGAGCACGCTCCTGCACCCTGAACTCGCATCTACGGCGCCGTCCGAAGCTACCGCGCAGCAGGTGCTTGGCGACAAAAAGCGTCAGACCTTGGGTACGGCCAACGCGCCAAGAGAAATCAAGATCACGGTGAATTTCGGGTACACACCTGAGGTGGTAAAAGTCAAGGCGGGCGAAACGGTGCGCCTGCTGTTCCATCGCACCGAGGATTCGAAATGCACGGACGAGGTGGTGTTTCCGGATTTTAATATCCGCAAAGCTCTCCCCGCCTTCCGCAGCACCGCTGTGCTGCTCCAGCCAAAGAAGAAGGGCACATTCACCTACAGCTGCGGAATGGACATGCTCCATGGCACGCTTGTGGTGGAGTGAGGTGATGTCATGATAGAACGCATCATAACCTTCAGCGCGCGCAATCGCTTTCTCGTGCTGCTCACCTACGCGGTGATTGTCGGCGCGGGTATCTGGGCGGTTGTCACCACACCCGTGGATGCCATCCCGGATCTTTCGGAACATCAGGTGATCGTATTCACGGAATGGATGGGCCGTTCGCCGCAGATCGTGGAAGACCAGGTCACCTTTCCCCTGGTGACCGCGCTGCAGGGCGTGCCGGAAGTCGAAGCCGTGCGCGCGCAGTCCATGTTCGGCATGTCGTTCATCTATATCATTTTCAACGAACACTCCGATCTGTACTGGGCGCGAAGCCGCGTATTGGAAAAACTCTCCACGGTGCAATCCTCGCTGCCCGCGGGTGCGAACGTACAACTCGGCCCCGACGGAACAGGTGTGGGCCATGTGTACTGGTACACCGTCGAGGGGCCCTACGATCTCGGCACACTGCGCGCAGTGCAGGATTGGTACGTCAAGCTGAATCTCCAGGGTGTCGAAGGTGTGTCTGAGGTGGCTTCCATCGGCGGCTTCGTGCGGCAGTATCAGATCGACATCGATCCGGACAAGCTGCGCGCGTACAGTGTTTCGCTCGCGGATGTCAAGAACGCCGTGCAGCGCTCCAACAACGACGTGGGTGGCAAGCTCCTGGAAGTCTCGGGCGCGGAGTCCTTCATCCGCGGGCAGGGCTACATCCAAAATATGGATGATATCGAGAGCATCGCCGTCGTCACATCCACTGGCGGTACACCGGTACGCATACGCGATATCGCCACGGTGCAGATGGGCGGCGATATTCGTCGCGGGTCATTGGAGAAGGACGGCAAGGGACAGGTGGTCGGCGGCGTGGTGGTGATGCGCCACAATGAAAATGCCCGCGATGTTATCGAGCGGGTAAAGCAGCGTCTGGAGGAGATTCGTCCCGGGTTGCCCGGGGGTGTGGAAATTCACACGGCCTACGATCGCACCGATCTCATCGACGCGGCCATTTCATCGCTGCGCGACACTCTGGTGAAAGAGTCGATCGTCGTCAGTTTGATCGTCCTGCTCTTCCTCCTGCATGTACGCAGTGTGCTGCGCGTGATCATCGAGTTGCCCGTTGCGGTGCTTATCGCCTTTGGTTTGATGAAGCTCTTCGGCATCTCCTCCAACATCATGTCGCTCGGTGGCATCGCCATCGCCATCGGAGTGATCGTGGACGCATCCATTGTCATGGTGGAAAATGCCTATCGCAACGTGGCGCGCGCGCAGGAGGAGCGTGGGACGTTGACAAAGGAGGACTATGTCTCCATATCCATCGCCTCCGCCCGGCAGGTGGGGCCGGCGATTTTTTACTCCGTTGCCATCATGGTCGTGTCCTTCCTGCCCGTGTTTTTTCTCGAAGGACAGGAGGGCAAGCTGTTCCGGCCGCTGGCTTTCACTAAAACCTTCGTCATGATCGGCTCGGCCATCATCGCGGTGACCTTCGTTCCCGTGCTGATGACCATGCTCACGCGGGGACGCTTCCGCAACGAGCGGGCCAATCCCGTCACGCGCATCCTGAATCGCCTGTACGAGCCGGTAATCCGCTGGGTGCTGCATTGGCGAAAAACCGCCATCGCGCTCAACATTCTCGCTCTGCTCGTCACCATCCCCATGGTCATGGATACGGGATCGGAATTCATGCCCGCGCTCGACGAGGGTTCGCTGCTCTTCATGCCTGTCACCCTGCCCTCGGCTTCCATTACCGAAGTGAATCGCGTGATGCAGGTGCAGGATGCGATCATCCGCACGGTGCCGGAAGTGGAGTCTGTGCTGGGTAAAGCCGGCCGGGCCGAAACGGCCACTGATCCCGCGCCGGTGAGTATGATCGAGAGCATCATTTTACTCAAACCCCGCGATCAGTGGCGGCCGGGCATTACGCAGAACGACATCATCAGCGAGCTGGATGCGAAATTGCAGATTCCCGGTCTGCGCAACGGGTGGACGCAACCCATCATCAATCGCATCAACATGCTGGCGACTGGTGTGCGCACCGATCTCGGCGTGAAGATTTTCGGCAGCAATCTCGACACGCTGGAACAGCTTGCGATACGTGCCGAGCAATTGTTGCGGGACATTCCCGGCGCTGCGGACCTGTACGCCGAACGCACGAAGGGCGGTTTGTTCCTCGACATCACCATCGACCGCAACGCGGTGGCGCGTTACGGTGTGTCGGTGGCCGATGTGCAGGACGTGATCGAAACTGCAATCGGTGGAGAAAATCTCGGCACGGTGATCGACGGCCGTCAGCGCTTTCCGCTGCGCGTGCGTGTTGATCGCGAACGTCGCGACGACATCGACAGGATTCGTCAGTTGCCTGTGCCGGTGAATGTCGCATCCGTCGGTGGCGGAGCAGTGCTTGCCGTCACTTCTCCGCCTTCGGGAAGAGGCATGGAAAGCATGGCGGGCATGGGCGGTCGCGCTGTTCCCACGCGTCCGAGCCCGGGTGCATCCGTCGCCACCGCTTCAGGCGACACGAGGAAAACGCTGTCCACACGCGCCTATGTGCCACTCGGAGAACTCGCGCGCATCGCCATGGTGCCAGGTCCACCGATGATTGCCAGCGAGGATGCGCAACTGCGGTCCATTGTGTTTCTGAATGTGCGCGGACGCGACATGGGCGGCTTCGTTGATGAAGCGAAACGCCTGCTGCAGGAGGAGCTCACCTTGCCGCAGGGCTATTCCCTCGCATGGAGCGGACAGTACGAAAACCAGATCCGCGCGCGCGAGCGTCTGCAAATCCTGCTGCCCATCGTGCTGCTCATCATTTTTGTCATGTTGTTCCTCGCGACAAAGGACGCGCAGGAGTCGCTGGTGGTGATGTTGTCGGTGCCATTCGCACTCATCGGCGGAGTGTACGCCATGTATTTTCTCGGCTACAACTTTTCCGTGGCGGTGTGGGTGGGCTTCATCGCGTTGTTCGGTTTGGCCGTGGAGACCGGTGTGGTGATGGTGGTCTATCTGCACGAGGCGCTGGATCGTCGATTGCTCGCGGTACAGCGGGGCGAGCATGGCCCGCTCACCGCACAGGACATTCGCGACGCGGCATTCGAAGGTTCGGTGCTCCGGCTTCGTCCCAAGGTGATGACGGTCGGAACCACGCTGATCGCGTTGCTGCCCATAATGTGGAGCAGCGGTGTGGGCACCGATGTCATGCGTCCCCTCGCGGCGCCGATGATCGGTGGTCTGATCACCTCGGCCATCCATGTGCTCGTCATCACCCCCGTGCTCTTCACTTGGATGAAAGAACGCGCCTTGCGCAAGGGCAGATTGGAAGTGTCGCGCATGGCGGGGTGGATGAAGGAACAATAACCGGCGTATCGTCTCACATCGGGTCGTTGCATGCGGTGGCGTTGCCGCATGCAACGACAACGTACCACTTTCACTGCGGTAGGGTGGTTGTTGACCAGTGATTCGAATCGGCACCGCACGAATTTCCCATTGTGAAATGCCTGATTTCACAGTATTTTCCATCTGCTGTACCGTTCCGAGCACGTGAAATCCGGCCATCGGCATGCAGTATGGGCCAAGGATGCGCGCTTGGAGTGGCAACCCTGCCGGGGTGGCGGAATTGGTAGACGCGAAGGACTTAAAATCCTTTGGATCCGAAAGGTCCGTGCGGGTTCGAGTCCCGCCCTCGGTACACGACAGTGGCAGTTCATGAACCATTCCCCAGACACCCTGCGATGAATCCATTCCCCGCGGCGCCTTGGCGCACGCATGTGTTTTCCGTCCTCTGCCTCTTGCTTGTGTTGCCCTTGCTCCCGCTCCATGCGCAGCAGGACGAGCGCAAGCCGCTGGACGAGGACCCGCTCGCCAAACGGCGCGTCACTCCCATCTCATCGACGGTGGAAGTGGCGGTGAACGATTCCACCTACATGGTGGGTCCGGGCGACGAGCTTGCCGTCAGCATTTTCGGCACGAAGTTTTACACCTTCAATGCGCCGGTGAGTAGCGACGGCACCGTGGTGCTGCCCGAGTTGGGCACGGTGTATGTGCGCCATGCCACCTTGCGCGATGTGCGGACGAAAATTCGCACGCTGCTCGGAGCGGACGTGCGTGGCGCCGAGATCGTGGTGAGTCTCGCGCGTGCGCGCCAGGTGAAGGTGACGGTGTCGGGCGCTGTGAAAACACCCGGTATCGTGGAGTTGCCCGCCACCGCGCGCGTATCCGAGGCGCTCGATGTCGCGGGTGGTGCGCTCAAGGACACGACCGCCCTGCGCAATATCACGGTGCGGCGAGGTAACGGCAGCACCGTGCGCGCGGATTTACTGCGCTACTATCGCATGGGCGATGTGGATGCGAATCCCTTCGTCAGCGGTGGAGATGTGATTTTCTTTCCGCCGAAGGACCGCATTGTCGGGGTGTTCGGAGCGGTGGGGCATGAGGGACGTGTGGATTTTGTGGAAGGGGAACGGCTCAACGATTTGATCGATGTGTGCCAAGGTTTCCGATCGCAGGCCTTTCTCGACAGCGTGGAGGTCGTGCGCTTTCAAGAGGACCATCAGTCGACACGACGTTTTTTCCTCGACTTGCGGAATTATCCGAACGACGAGGATGCGAATATCACGTTGGAAGCGGGTGATTTGATACTCGTGCGCGCCGTTCCACAGTATCGCCAACATCGGTTGGTGCTGGTCACGGGCGAAGTGCGTTACGAGGGGAGTTACTCCATCGAAGCGGGCCGTACCACTTTGCGCGATGTGATTCACCGCGCGGGTGGATTTACCGTCGATGCTTCGCTCGAGGAAGCGGTGGTGATACGCAAGCCACCGGAGTCGGAAAAGGATGCGGAATTCGAGCGTCTGCAGAAAATCCCCGCCGCCGACATGCGCGAGGACGAGTACGAGTATTTCAAGGCGCGCTCACGCGAAAAAGTGGGCGCCATGGTGGTGAATTTCAAACGGCTGTTCCTTCAGGGTGATGCTTCTCAAGACATCGTGTTGCGTGAAGGCGATGTGGTGGAAGTGCCCAAACTCAAGAACTATATCCGCGTCATCGGTCGTGTGAACAGTCCGGGCAATGTGATTTTCAATGCCCGATGGACCTATCTCAATTACATTCAGGCGACGGGTGGCTTCGGCTGGCGCGCCGACGATGGCGATGTGCGCGTGGTGAAAGCGCGTTCCGGCGAATTGGTGGATGCCGACAATCAGGGCGACTACGATCTCGAGCCGGGCGATACCATCTGGGTGCCCGAGGTTCCGGAGGTGAAATTCTGGGAAATCGCCTTCACCAGTCTCGGTGTCATTTCGCAGCTGGCGGGCATCGTGGGTATTGTGATTGCCATTTCACAAATCAACAAATGACATGGGCGACACCGTGAACAAGGTCCCGAACGGCGATATCGAAACCTGGCGGCTGTTGCTGCGCACCGTGTGGCAGCGTCGCCGCACCGTGCTCGGCATGGTGGGCGCCGTGACAGTGGTCATGCTCGTGTACGTGCTGATCATGCCCCAAACCTTCACCAGTACGGTGACATTGCTGCCCCCGCAGAAGGATCAGGGTTCGATGAACCTCGGCTCGCTGCTGCAAGGGGCTTCCTCGCTGCCCATGTTCGACATCGGTTCGTCGCTGGGCTTCGGCGGACGACCTTCCGATGTGTTTGGCGAAATTCTCAAAAGCCAGTCGGTGGCCGAGAGTCTGATTGTGCAACACGACCTTGCGCGTTTCTTCGGCGTCCCCGAAGGGGAATCCCACCGCCACGCCATCAAGCCGCTGGCGGAATCCAGTGAAATCGACATCAATAAAAACGGCCTCATCCGCGTGTCGGTAACCCTTGGCACCGGCTTCTTTGCCTCCTCCGCCGATATCGACAGTGTGAAGCGGCTTGCCGCCGCCGTGGCAAATGATTACGTGCTCTGGCTGGATCGCGTCAACCGCGACAAGCTGGTGTCCAGCGCGCGCAATTCGCGCCGCTTCATCGAGGAGGAACTCGGACGCACGCAGTCCGAATTGGACAGCGCGTACGCCCGTCTGGTGCAATTCCAGCGGGAGAACAAATCGGTGTTTCTCGAAAAACAGATGGAAGCCGCGCTCGCGGGCGCAGCGGATATCCGGGAAAAGCTGATGAAAGCCCGCGTGGAGCTGGGTGTGGCCCGGAGGGATTTTGCCGAGCACAGCCGTATTGTGGCGCAATTGCAATCGCAGATCGAAGAGCTGTCGCGGCAGTACGCGGCCATGGCCGCCGGCACTGCGGGCGAAGACTACTCCGTGCCGTTCCAACGCGTGCCCGAGGTGGCACGCGAAATGGCGGGTTTGATGCGCGACGTGAAAATACTGGAGCAGGTGATCCTCTTTCTCAGCCAACAGTACTACGAGGATCGTGTCCAAGAGGCGCGCGACACTCCCACGGTGCAGGTGCTCGACCGTGCCATGCCCGCCATTCAACGGACATCGCCGCGCCGCGCGGCGTTCATGCTGATGACAGTGTTCGTGGCCTTGCTGGCTTCGGTGGGCTATGTCATGCTGTCGACCTGGCTGCGGACGCGTCGCGCGTTGCCCTCGGCCTGAGCGGCGGACGGTGCCATGACGGCTCCCGCGCTGCAACGCGTCGCCCTGAATTTCTGGACACTCACGGTGTCCCGCGTGCTGTACCGCGCGGTGAGCGTGGGTGTGGCAATGTATCTCGCGCGCGAATTGGGCGCTGCGGTACTCGGACATTACGCCACGGTGATGAACGTGCTCACCTTGTATCTCGCCTTTGCCGATCTGGGTGTCACCAATCTGGTGATCCGCGATGTGGCGCGCGACCGCGCCCTGGCCTCGTCGTATCTGGACAATTTTTTCGTGCTGCAATTACTGATGGGCATGCTGCTCATCGTGCTGATCATGGGTACGGGCTGGGTGTCGGGGTACTCGGAACTGCTACTGCTCGCACTGGCAATCGGCAGCGCGGGTCCGCTCTTCAGCGGCCTGTCCAACGCGTATCAGGCGTTGATGAATGCGCACGATCTGTTCTATCCTTTCGCCATCATCGAAATCCTCTGCATGCTGGTGTTCTTGCTGGGCAATGTGCTCGTGGTGCTTGCCGGCGGGGGCTTGCTCGCGTTGGTGGCGGTCACGTCGGTGGTGTCGCTGGTGAAATATGTCATCGGAGCGTTCTGGGCGCGCAAGCTCGACATGCGTGTGGGGCGGAAGCTGGATGCAACGCTTGTCGGCCGCATGGTACTCACGGGTTTGCCATTCCTTTTGATCAATGGCACGCATTTCGCCATACAGCGTTTGGATGTGCTCATGCTGTCGTGGATCGCAACGGATGAACGTGTCGGAATATATTCCGCCGCGTCGCGTCTGATTTTCGCCTCGTTGTTTCTCGCCTCCAGCATTGGCGCCATGTTGTACCCCGTGTTGAGTCGTGTGGTGGCGGAGGATGGCGCACGCGCAAAGGAATTGTACCGTGACGGCACGGTGTATGTGTACGTGCTCGGTTGTCTCACCGCGCTGCTGTTCTGGCAACTCGCACCGTGGCTGGTGAATGTGTTGTACGGGACGGGGTTCGAGGAATCCGCACCGGTGCTTCAGGTGCTTGGACTGTTTCTCCCGCTGTTTTCGCTTGGACTTGTCGCGAGCAATGTGCTGATGGTGAGTCGCGCTGTCTGGCATGCCGTGTGGGCGAGCATACTCGCCTTGCTTGCCGGTGTGTTGCTTTCGCCGTGGACGATCGCGCAATGGGGCATACAGGGCGCGGCGGTGGGTGTGCTTGTGGCCGAGGTGGTGGCGGCGGTGCTGTATGCGCTGTTCGCATTCACCCGGCTCGGCATGGTGTTCCCCGCGAGGCGCGTTCTTTCGGCAAGCATTTCCTGCCTGTTGCCGCCGGCGCTGCTCTCCCTGACAGGGAGTGCCACTGGCCTGTGGCAAGGGGCAGTGGGCGCGGTTACGGCTCTCGCGTTGATGCTGTTGTTGCGGACCATGACCTTCGCGGAGTTGCGCAGCTTGCTGCGCTTGGTGCTTCCACCGAGGACGGGCGCATGATACAGGCGTTACGCATGTTGGCGCGTGAGCGCACGGAAGAACTGCGCATTGCCGGTGTGGTGCTTGGTATCATCGCCTTGCTCATGGCGATGGGGGAGCACTTCGTGCGGACGCCGGCCACACTGCTGGCCATGATCGCGGTGATCGGCGCGGGCGTGTTGGTGCTGGTAAACATGCGGCTGGCCTTGTTCCTTTTCGTGGCGTTTCTCGTTTCGTACGAGGAATTCAACCTCAGCAGTCAGGAGGCCTTCGTCGAAGAGAACATCGCCAACACGGTGTTGGCGGTGAAAGTGTTCGGCTTCGCGGTGATGGATGTCGTGTCGCTGTTGCTGCTGCTGCCGGTGTTGGTGCGCGAATGGGCGCATGCCCTGCGTACCGGTGCATGGCGTGTTCTTCCGGCCGATCGTTACCTCGTGCCGTTGCTGCTGGTATGGGTGTTCGGCGCGCTGCATGGCTGGTGGAACGCACTATCCTTCAGCGCCTACACCTGGGACATCCGCATGCTCGGGCACGTGCTGGTATTTTACTTCATCTTCTCGCGCGTATTTCGGACACAACGGGATTATTGGCTTGCCCTGCTGCTGGCGGGCGCCGTGTTGCTCGCGCGGCAGGGCGTGTTCTTATGGCGCTATGCGAGCGGCAGCGGATTGGATATCGGAGGATATTCGCGCGTGTTGCTCGGCAGCGATTTGCCGCTCACCGCGGTGCTGCTGTGCATGAGCGTGGTCACCGCGCTGCTGTACCGGCGGCGAGCACCGCGCGTGGCGATAGCCGCGTTGCCGTTGGCAGCGTATTTCGCCGTTATGCTTGTGGCGGGCTTGGGAAAGCTCACCTATCTGCAGGCGGCGTACGCATTGCTGATGATCGGCATCATGCATCGCCGCGAAATCAGTGCGAGGCAACTCGGCGTGGTGTTCGTGGTTGCGGTGGGAGCGGTGTTCGTGGTGTACACGCTGTTCATGGGCGAAGCCATGCGCGAAGCGATTTCCTACGCGTTGGGTAGCGCGTTCAACTGGGTGGATGCGCTCAAACTGTACGGCGACCTGTCCTTCGGTACACGCTATCTGGAGATTGTGAATGTCTGGGCAGTGTTGCAGCGCGAGGGCGCGTTGCTGTGGGGTTTGGGTTGGGGCGCGCCCTGGGCCGAAATCGCCGTGCATCTGCCTTTCGATGGCGGTGCCTTCGATGTGGCGGAACAGTACAGCGGTGTACACGTGCAGACGCACATTGACGCCCTGACCTTCATGTTGAAAGTGGGCATACTCGGCACGCTCGCGGTATACGCGTCAATGCTGCGTTTCTGGTGGGAAGGCGTCCGGCGTTACGCCGGGCTTGTCGAGCCCTGGCAAAAATGGACGTTGATGGCACTGCTGTTACTCATCGTGATAATCGTACCAAACTATCTGTATTTTATCCGACTCAAATATCTGCTCGGCTTCGCCATGGCGGGGGTGGCCGTGTTTTTACCGGAGTACCATGACGCGGAAACGCACGATACCCGTATCGCTGATTCTCACCACGCTGAATGAGGCGGCGGCGATCGCGCTGTTCCTCGATGGTGTGCGGAATGGCAGCGTGTTGCCCGCCGAGGTGGTGGTGTGCGACGGCGGTTCCACCGACGACACGGTGGCATTGTTGCGTCGTGCCGAGCAGGACCTTCCACTGCGTGTGCTGGAGGAGGCGGGCGCGTCCATAGCGCGCGGACGCAACATCGCTATCGCCGCCGCGAACTACGATGTGCTCGCCATCACCGATGCCGGTTGTCGACTGGATGAGGAATGGTTGGAGCGCATTACCGCGCCACTTCTGGAAGATACGGCAATCGATGCGGTGGGTGGTGGATACACGCTGGAGGGTCGGCGACTGGTGCAACGCCTCACGGCTGCCGGCACGTTGCCGTTGCAGGCGAATGCACCGGATACCTTTCTGCCTTCATCGCGCTCCTTCGCCGTGCGCAAGGACTCGTTGCTGCGTGCCGGCGGGTATCCCGAACAATTGAGCTTCGCGGGTGAGGATACGGCGCTGTGCTTGCGCATGAAGGACATGGGTATGCGATTTGCCACACGCTGGGATGCGTTGGTGCATTGGGAATTGCGTCCGACGATGCGGAGCTTTCTGCGGCAATACTATCTCTACGGCGTGGGCGATGGCGAGGCGCGATCGCTGACGCGGCGCTATGCGAAGGCCTTTGTGAAATGGGGCATCGCCGTGGCCATCGTGGCGAGTGCGGTAATCGTTCCATGGTTGGCGTTTGTCCTGCTGTTGTTGCTGCAGGGACATTTCCTCCATCTCTACCGCGCATTCCGTTGGGATCGGCTGTCGCTGTTGATGAGCTTCGGTGGCTATCTCTTCGTCGTGCTCAAGGAAGCGGCGATGATGGCGGGGTATGTGCGCGGACGCTGTGGCGCGTCGCGGAGGGACGGGAAATGACAATGCCGCGCATTACGCACATCGCGTTCAATCAGGTGCGCAAGCTTCCTGTGCTGGGAGCGGAGTTGCGCGCATTGCGTGATGCGTTCGAAACCGAACTCATTGTGCCTTCCTACGACCAGCATCCCGAAGCACTGCGGCAACAATTGCCGGATGTACGCATCCGGTATGTCCGCTTGTTTTCCCGCGATTGGTCCGCACGGCAGACGCCGATGCTCAAGCTGCTGCGCTTTATCGAATTCACGATAAAAGCGATGTGGCGCGCCTGGCGCGGTCGCGCAGCGTTGCTGGTGGGACACGACATGCCGGGCATGCTGCCGCTGTTACCCTGGGTGTTGGTCGCTCCGCGACGCGTGATCTTTGCGGCACATGAACTATGGACCGAGGCCGCCGAGGACAACGCGCCGATGCGCCCGCTTTGGCGGTCCGTGGAGAGGTACATCGTGCGGCGGGTGGCGCGCGTTATCGTGCCGGAGGAGAACCGCGCCCGCATCATGCATGAGGAATACGGCGCGCGCGTGCTGCCCGCCGTGGTGCGCAATATCCCAGAGCATCCGCCTGCGATCCAGCGCGGCAACGCCTTGCGTCATAGACTCGGAGTGGATGGAGACGCGCGTCTTTTGCTGTATCAGGGGCTGATCGCCGAATCGCGCTGTCTTCTGGAGTTGATCGACGCCGTGGCCATGCTCGGTACGGAGGTACGGCTCGTGCTGATCGGAGAAGGAGATGGCGAGTACGAGCGGCGGGTGGCCGAGAGGATGGAAGCATTGGGCGGCAGAGGGCATCGTATCGGCTGGACAGCGCCCGATGAATTGGCGCGACTCACCGCCTCCGCCGACCTCGGTGTGCTGCTGTATCGCAACAACGGCCGCAACAATTTCTACGCAGCGCCAAACAAGCTCTACGAGTATATCTTCGCCGGACTTCCCGTGTTGGCCAGTGCTTTTCCCGGTTTGGTGGGCGTGGTGGAGCAGGGGGGATACGGCGTCTGCGCCAATCCACACCTTCCCGACGATATCGCTCGCGCGATCAGCGCCGCGTTGAACATTCCCGCCGGTGATGCGATCGCCATGCGGGCACGGGAGCAATTTCGTTGGGAAAGCGAAGCGGATGTGTTGCGTCGCGTGTATCGCGAAGCACTCGCGGGGAGGCGCCGTGGATAAGCATCTGGTGTGTTTCGCGGGCAATGACTGGTGGGTACACAATCCGATGACGGAAAAGCAGTGGATGCGCATTCTTGCGCGGCGCGGATGGACGGTGTTGTTCGTGAACAGCATCGGTGTGGGCATGCCCGGATTCGATTCGCCGCATGTGATTCGCCGCGTGCTGCGCAAGCTGACGAGCATGGCGCGTTTTCTGCGACGCGACGAGAATGTGTGGGTGCTGACCCCGCTGCTGCTGCCCTTCTGGTCCATCACTGCTGTGCGTTCGCTAAACCAATTCCTCCTGACCTTGCAGCTTCGGTGGAGCATGAAGCGAGCGGGCATGGGAATGGCGCTGTTCTGGGCCGGTCTCCCGACGGCGGCGTCCATGCTGCGCCGGATTCCGCATCGCGAGGTGCTGTACTACGTGCAGGATAATTACACGGCCTACTACGACAGCATGACGTTTTCCCGCATCGCCGAGGATCACGAGCGTATGCTGCGTGAAGCGGACGTGGTGCTTTGCGCCTCCATCGGACTGCATGAGCGCATCGCGGCGACGCGCGGACAGGTGCGGTACATACCACACGGCGTGCACGACGTGTTTCTGGATGCACCATTGCGGATGAACGAACCCCCGGATGACATGCGCGATATTCCGCATCCCATCATCGGCTACTGGGGATCGCTCGAAGGGTTGCAGGATCTGGCACTGATACGCGCACTGGCCGAGCGGCATCCGGAGTGGCAGTTCGTGTTCATCGGTCGACCGATGCTGGACCTGTCGGCGCTGGCGGCATTGCCGCATGTGCATTTCCTCGGGCCAAAATCACAACAGGAGTTGCCGCGCTACGCCGCCCATTTCGATGTGGCATGGATGAGCTTTGTGCAATCCGAATGGATTCGCTACTCCTGTCCGGTGAAGCTCCGTGAATACCTGGCCATGGGGTTGCCCGTGGTGAGTCCGCCGATCATCGAAGTGGAACGGGCTTTCCCCGGTGAGTGTGCGACGGCGGCCACAGTGGATGAGTTTTCCCACTGCATCGCGGCGGCGCTGGCGACGGATTCGCCCGAGGCGCGGATGCGCCGCCGAGCACTGGTGCGGGAGCAACGCTGGAGCAACACCGCTTCGAGTGTTGAAGAAGTGCTGCACAATTTACGCGGGGAACCGCGCAACGGAGGACGGGACTGATGTGTGGCATCGCGGGCATACTCGGACGCAACGACGAACGCGCCGTGCGCATCATGACGCAGATGCAGCGGCATCGCGGACCCGACGGGGGTGCAGTGTGGACGGGGCGGCAAGCAGCTTTGGGACATCGACGTCTGAATATCATCGACCTCAGCGCGCAGGCGCGACAGCCGATGCTCTCGGAGGACGGGCGCTTCGCGCTGACCTTCAACGGTGAAATTTTCAATTATCAGGAGCTTCGCGCAGAATTGCGGAGCAAGGGTCACCACTTCCACACGCGCAGCGACAGTGAAGTTCTTTTACATACCTGCATGGAGTGGGACGAGCGCGCGCTCGCACGGCTTCGCGGACAGTTCGCCTTCGCGTTTCACGACAACGAGAGCGGGCGCACGCTGCTGGCGCGCGATCATCTCGGTGTCAAGCCCTTGTATCTCGCCGAAGTTGGCGGAGCGCTGTACTTCGCCTCCGAGGCCAAGGCCATCGCGTCTGTGCTCCCGCACACACGTGAAGTGGCGATGGAGCATATTCCAGCGCAACTCGCATTTTTATGGGTGCCCGGCGAGCACACGCTGTTCCGCGGGATACGACGGTTACCGCCCGGACATGCCCTCCATTGGGAGCATGGTGTTGCGAAGCAGTGGTGTTACTGGGACGTGGTCGAGCAATGGAAACGCGCTCGCTCGGCCGATGCGCGTCCGGAGCGGCGCGACGAGGATGTACGCGCGCGCCTGAGTGAAGCGCTGCAATCACAGCTCGTGAGCGATGTGCCGCTCGGCGTGCTGCTCAGCGGCGGACTGGATTCCACCATCCTGCTCGCTTTGCTGCGCGAGCACGGCGTGTTGCCGGACTGCCTCACTGCGGCGTATTCCGACAGCAGTCGCGCCCGTGATGTATTCGAGGATGATATGCCCTACGCGCGCATGGCCGCCGAGCGCTTTGGTGCGTCGCTGCGCGAGATAGAAATCGCCCCGGGACCCGAGACGGTAATGCGGCGTCTTCCCGAAGTACTCTGGCATCTGGACGAGCCCCTCGCCGATCCCACGGTGATCGCCAACGACGCGTTGACGCAGGCCGCGAAAGCCACGCACACCGTGCTGCTCACCGGCATGGGTGCCGACGAGGTCTTCGCCGGCTATCCCCGATATCCAGCCGTGATGCTGGGGGAAGGTCTGAGGAACGTCCCGGAATCCGTATTTCGCCTGGCCGGTGGCGCGCTGCGAACGATGCTGCGCTTTGGCCTGCTGGGAATCGAGCAGGCGCGGCGGCCGCTGCAGTTGCTCGAACATGTGCACAAACCCTTTGAGCAGCGCTTCCTCGGTTACTCCTCGTACCTTACCGTGGAGCAACTCCGACGGCTGCTCTCGCCGGATGCCGTGGGCGTGATCGATGAGGACGGCGTGTTCGGCCATCACCATGCGGTGCTGCGCCGCACCCGGGGGCTCTCGCCGCTGTCGCGCATGCTGGCCGCGGATGCGTTGACCTTTCTCCCGCAGCTTAATCTCGAAAACATGGATAAAACCAGCATGGCCCATGGTGTGGAAATGCGTGTGCCATTTCTCGATCATACGCTGGTGGAATACTGCATGACGCTTCCGGACGAGGATAAGCTTGCGGGTGGAGACCATCGCAAGGTGGGATTGCGGCGGGCCTTCGATGGACGGATTCCGGAGAACATACTCCACAGACCAAAAACCGGATACAGTCCTCCGGTACGAGGGTGGCTGCGCGGTGGATTGCAGGAGTTTGTGCGCGAAACCCTGCTCGCCAGCGACGCGCGCTCGGCCGCGTTGTTCCAGCGTGATGATCTGCGTGCCATGTTGGATGACAATGAGGCCGGCACGCGTGACGCCGCATTGCCGATCTGGGCTGCGTTGACATTGGAGTTGTGGCTCCGTAATCTCGTCGATGATGAGCGCTGGCGTCCCGCCGAAAGTCCCGAGGACCTGCCGCTGGTTACGGCTCCGGGACCTGCCGACACATCGGAATGACGGAGTGCCAAGGAGAATGAACCGCAAGACCCCCGAATAACATGGAGCATGCCATGAAGCTCAGGCGCTATCTTGTCCACACGGTGATGCTGCTGATGATGCTGCTGCTCGCCGTCGGCTCGGTGCTGCAGTCGCATATCGGTTTGGCGGACAACGGCGACTTTTCCCGTCTGCACCCCTGGGTGAGCAGCGGACCCGTGGGCTTCGCCGAGAATTGGCCCGAGGAAGGGAGCGAGGCGTACGCGCTCCGATTTTACCACAACGTGCTCGCATACTGGAAACTCGATACGCCGCTCACATCGCGCTGGGTGAGTTCGGTACTGCTGCTGTGGCTGCCGGGCGTGTTGTTGAATGCGCTGCTGCAATCGTCCAGTGTGCTGTACCTCCCGTGGGTCGCCGTCGGCGCGCGCGTCGCCGTGCTGGCGTTTTTCTTTCTACTGTTGCACTCCTTGCGCAAGCGCGCTGGCGGCATGGCGCCGTGGTACATGCTGCTGATCGGTGTGCCCTTCATTCTGATGATGCTCGACACGCAGTATTCCGCCTACCTGGTGAGTTTTTATCAGGAGCCCGCATCACTCGTGGGCTTGCTCGCGGTGCTGCTTGCGATTGGCCGATACTTTGGCGAGGAGGACAGCCGCTGGCGTCCCTGGGTGGTGATGGCAGCGCTGCTGTTCCTCACCACCGCCAAACTCAGCAATGTGCATTGGGGCGTACTTGCCGGCGCATTGCTCGTCCCTTGGGGACTCTGGCGCACACAGCGTTCCCGTCTGGCCGTGCATGTCTTGTTGCTTATTGTTGTGCCGAGCGCGATACCGGTGCTGCAAGGCAGCGTCTACGGCACGCGATTTGTCAATGCGTATCAAAGTGTGTTTTGCGGCAGCCTGACGTTCAGCGAGCAACCCGGTGTGCACTTGCGTCGCCTGGGCGTACCGGAAGCATCGCGCTACATTGGCTTCCACGGGTACAGCGCGATGGGAGAGGATTGCATGCGGCGCTATCCGGAATTGATGACGCACCGCGTCACCGCCTCGATGATATTGCATGAGCCCTCGATAGCGTGGCGGATGCTGACGTTCGCGGCGGACAGCATGCAACGCACGGAACTCCGGCATCTCTCCAAACACATGCTCTATAACGATGGTGGAGAACGGAACCGCTGGCGAAGGGTGGCGCCGCCTGTCGGAGCATCGAGCGACGTCTTTACTACCTGGTCCCGTTTCAAGGAAGCGCTCTTGCCACGCGGCGGAGGTCTGCTTGCTGTGCTGGCGCTAGCGATACTGCTGGGTGCGGTGGGACTGCGTGAAAAGCGGCGACTGACGCGAGTGCTCTCCGCGGCCATGCTGCTGTTGGCGGTGGGAGCGCTCGCGGACATGTGGATGCAGATATTCGGGGACGGTCGCAGAGATTTGCTCAAGCACTTGTATATGGCCAACATGTGTGTGGACGGAGTGCTGCTGCTGTTGCCGGCGTGGCTGCTCGCCGTCATCACACAGCGAGGATTGCTCCATCGCCGCAGGCATTGGTCGGATGAATGGCGTCAAAGCGGAGGTGGCGTATCGTGAATCAATCCTCATCGCCCGAGCATGCATCGCTAGTCGCCCGGCTGCGCGTGACGTTTTGGTCGCTGGTGTATCTGCGGCCTTCGATGATTTACTGGCGTATTCATCGCACGATCAAGGGTGTAATGCTACGCGTGGCGGGCAGCGCGGGTGTGCTGCCGCTGTTCGTGGCCACGCGTCCCGACGCTGTGAGCATGCGGGCGCTCCCGCCGCTGGGTTCGCGCTACCATTGCGAGGACATCGACCTGGAGGCGCGACGTTTTTCCTTTCTCCGCGACATCCTGGAATTGCCCGAGGACGCCGCGCAATGGGCGGCAGCCGTGCGCGGCAAGCCGCTGTTGTGGCAGTTTCATTTCGGGTACCACGATTACCTGCTCGCGATACTGGCGCGCCGGGGCGACGGAATGCTCGATGCCGCGCTGAATTTCGCCTGCGCATGGGACCGGGCGTTTCCCCTCACGGCCACCGATGCGCGCCGCAGTGCATGGCATCCGTATGTGCTTTCAATTCGCATAGAAAGTTGGGTGCGATTGCATGGACTCGCGCTGCATGCCGGCTTGGAGAGAACGGATGCACGTCTCGGCATCATCGCCTCGGGTGTGGAGCAGATGACCCGGGTGTTGCTGCGCAATCTGGAGAAAGGCACGATGGCCAATCACCTGCTCCGCAACATCAAGGCGCTGGTGTTCGCGGGCCTGGCGCTGGAATCCGCCACCGGGAATCGTGCGCGGCGCATCGGCATGGAATTACTCGCGCGCGAACTCGCCGAGCAAGTGTTGCTCGACGGTTGTCACTTCGAACGCAGCCCCATGTACCACGTGTCCATGCTC
>JAMIQH010000274.1:0-12696 GCA_035914695.1 Bacteroidota bacterium
GGCATGTACGGCATTGCCATCGCGGCGGTGGGCATGCTGGCCACGGTGGGCATCACCATGTCGGTGGACGCCTACGGCCCCATTGCGGACAATGCCGGTGGCATTTCGGAAATGGCCATGCTGGGCAAGGAGGTGCGCAAGATCACCGACACGCTGGATTCGCTGGGCAACACCACGGCGGCCATCGGCAAGGGTTTCGCCATCGGTTCGGCGGCGCTCACGGCGTTGGCGCTGTTTTCGGCCTACACGAGCACCATCATTCAGGCAAGCGGCAACACCGCGTTCACCATCAATTTGCTTGACCACACCACCACCATCGGTCTGCTCATCGGCGGCATTCTGCCTTTCGCCATCGCGGCCATGACCATGACGTCCGTGGGCAAGGCGGCGTTCAGCATGGTGGAGGAAGTGCGCAGGCAATTCCGTGAAATCCCCGGTCTCATGGAAGGCACGGCCAAGCCCGATGCTGCACGTTGCGTGGATATTTCCACCAAAGCCGCGCTCAAGGAGATGATCCTGCCGGGTCTGACCGCGGTAATTGTGCCCGTGCTTGTGGGCTTCACCTTGGGACCCGAGGCGCTGGGAGGACTGCTCGCTGGCGCCACGGTGACCGGTGTGGTCATGGCACTGTTCATGGCCAATGCCGGCGGCGCGTGGGATAATGCCAAGAAATATGTGGAAATGGGAAATCTTGGCGGCAAGAACTCCGATGTGCATCGCGCCACCGTTGTGGGCGATACCGTGGGCGATCCGTTCAAGGACACGTCCGGCCCGGCCATGAACATTTTGATAAAACTCATGTCCATCGTATCTTTAGTGATTGCCCCGCTTATCGCATACATGGCGAAGTAGGCGTGGAGCAATCCATACCATGAAAGTCCCTGTTCGGCGGCACATGGCGTGCCGCCGGGCCATTTTGTTCCACTAGTCCAAAGGGCTCAGTTTCACATGAAGCGATTTTACGAGTGCACGTTCATCGTCAATCCCGGCCTGGACGATGCACAGATCGAGCACACCGTCAAGATGGTGGAGGACACCATTGTCAAGAACGGCGGTGAGATGGTTGCCACCGAGCATATCGGGCGCAGGCGCCTGACCTACCCGATCACCAAGAAGCACAACGGGTACTACGTTTCCCTCGAATTCAACGCCGAAGGACGCATCATCGAAAAGGTCGAGCGCTACTTGACGCTTGACGAGAACATCATGCGCTACCTCACCATCTCCCTCGATCCGCGCGAATTGGCTGCCAAGCGCGACCGCGCCAATTTCCTCCTCCAGCAGAAGGAAGCCGAGGCCGCAGCGCGTGCCGAAGGCGGCGAGAGCAAGCCGGAAGTCAAACCGGAACCCAAGACGGAAGCATGATCAGCTCCGTGCAAGCGCACGGAGATTGTGTTGTTCATGAACTGATGAGGAAGCTCGATGGCAGACCTGAAAATGCCTGAATTGAACTACGTACTCATCGTAGGCAATTTGACAAAGGATCCAGTGTACAGAACGACCTCGAACAATACCCCGGTCGTGAATTTCTCCATCGCATCGAACCGACGATACAAGGACCGGTCCAATACCTGGCAGGAAGACGTGTGCTACATCGGCATCGTCGCCTGGAACAAGCTCGCCGAGAGCTGCCACCAGCGCCTGCGCAAGGGAAGTGCCGTGCTCATCGAAGGAGAACTGCAATCGAGAAACTGGAAAACCGATGACGGCGGATACCGCAGTATTCTCGAGGTCAAGGCGCGACGCATCCAATTCCTCAACAAAACCGCTCGCACGAACGGCAACGGTTTCGACACACTCACCGACGAGGAAGGTGATGTGTTCACCGAATGCGACGAGGAGCCGATGTTCGAGCTGTTCGAAAACAGCGACGAGACGATGTTCACCTTCGAGTCGTCCACCTACACGGATTTCAGAAAAGAGTAGATCAGAAACATAGTGTCCGGAGCACACAATGAAAGTCATCCTTCGTCAGAATATCGATAGCCTCGGGAAGATGGGCGATATCGTCACCGTCAAGGACGGGTACGCGCGCAACTACCTGCTCCCGCACGGCTTCGCCTACGTCGCCACCAAAGGCAACACCCACGTGCTCGAGGAAGAGCGCAAGCGCCTGCAGGTCAAGCTCAACCGCCAGATCAAGGAAGCTTCCGAGATCGCGGCCGAACTCGAAAAGCACGAGAACGCCATCACCATCCCCATGCAGGTTGGTGAGGAAGATAAATTGTTCGGTTCCGTCACCAAGGAAATGATCGCCGAAAAACTCGCCGAGAAGGGCTTTACCATCGACCGTCGCAAGATCGAAATCGATGAGCCCATCAAGGTGCTCGGTATTTTCACGGTGAATGTGAAACTCCATACCGACGTCTCCGCAAAAGTCAAGGTCTGGGTGGTCCGGCAGGAAAACTGAGCCGGGCCATCGCAACCGTACCGCTGAACGATTGACCTTGTCCCCTTCCCGGGGACATTCTATATTTCCCAATCATCAGTCCTTTGACAGGCTTGAAGGCACACTTATGGCTACCACAGTTGAAACGGCGGACGGTCGACAAACGAAGTCGGTGACATTCGTCGACGTCGAACATGTCGTCATTCGCTTCGCCGGCGATTCCGGAGACGGCATGCAGCTCACCGGAAGTCAGTTCACTTCGACCACGGCTCAAGTAGGCAACGATCTCAGTACGTTCCCCGATTATCCCTCCGAAATCCGCGCCCCATCAGGCACGCTGTATGGTGTGTCGGGTTTCCAACTCCACTTCGGCAGCACCACCATCCATACACCGGGCGACAAGTTCGACACGCTCGTGGCAATGAATCCCGCCGCGTTGAAGGTCAACCTGAAGCACGTGCGCCAAGGTGGCAATATTTTCGTGAACACCGATTCCTTCGATGCGAAGAATCTCAAACTCGCGAAATACGACGAGAATCCGCTCGAAAACGACTCCCTCAAGGGCTATCAGGTCTATCCCGTGCCCATGACCACGCTGACCGTGAAGGCATTGGAGGAACTCGGCCTGAGCATGCGCGAAATGACGCGCTCGAAGAATTTCTTCGCGCTCGGTTTGCTGTACTGGTTCTACAACCGTCCCCTCGATTCCACCCTGGCGTGGATCAAGGAGAAGTTCGGCAAGAATCAGAAAGTCATGCAGGCCAACGAAAAGGCGCTCACCGCCGGGCACAACTTCGGCGAGATCACGCAGATTTTCAACGTGCGCTTCAATGTGCATGCGGCCAAATTGCCCGCCGGCACCTACCGCAACATCACCGGCAACGAAGCCACCGCCCTCGGCATGGTGGCGGCGGCCATCAAGGCGAAGCTGCCCGGTTTCCTCGGCAGTTATCCCATTACGCCAGCCAGCGAAATCCTGCACGAACTGTCGCATCTTGCCCGCTTCAACTTCCGCACCTTCCAGGCGGAAGATGAAATCGCGGGCATTTGCACCGCGTTGGGCGCGAGCTTCGGCGGAGCGCTGGCCTTCACCAGCACGTCCGGTCCCGGTATGGCGCTCAAGCAGGAAGCCCTCGGCCTCGCGCTGATGGTGGAATTGCCTCTGGTGATTGTGAACGTGCAGCGCGGCGGACCCAGCACGGGTTTGCCCACCAAGCCGGAGCAATCGGATCTGTGGCAGGCCGCCCTCGGACGCAACGGCGAAGCGCCGGTGCCGGTGATCGCGGCCAACTCGCCCGCGCATTGCTTCACCATGGTCTTCGAGGCCGCACGTCTCGCATTGAAATACATGACGCCTGTGATTCTGCTCACCGATGGCTACATCGCCAATGGCTCCGAGCCCTGGCATCTGCCGTCGGAAGCGGAACTGCCGGATATCAGCATTCCCTTCGCGCAGAATCCCGAAAACTTCCAGCCGTATGTGCGCAACGAATTCAACTCCCGCCCCTGGGCGGTGCCGGGCATGCCCGGATTCGAACATCGCATCGGCGGACTCGAGAAGCAGCACAATACTGGCAACGTGAGCCACGATCCCGCCAATCACCAGTTCATGGTGGAAATGCGTGCGAAGAAGGTGGCCGACATTGCGAAGGATGTGCCCGAGCAAACGGTGTTCGGCGCCGAGGATGCGGATTTGCTCGTACTCGGCTGGGGCGGGACCTACGGACCCATTCGCGCCGCTGTCGAGCGACTGATCGGTGCGGGTAAATCGGTGGCCCATGCGCAGGTGAAATACCTCAACCCCTTCCCGCGCAATCTCGAAGAGGTGATGCGCCGCCACAAGCGCATTCTGATCCCCGAAAACAATCTCGGTCAGCTCGCCTACATGATTCGCGCCAACTATCCGATCGAGGTGATCTCCTACCCGAAAGTCCAGGGCTTGCCCTTCACGCCCGCGGAGATCGAGGCGAAAGCCAACGATATTCTCTCATCGATGTAAAGCGAGGCAGGAAATGAGTAGCGAAGATTTGACAATGGACAAGACAATACAGCCCTTCACCTCCCGTGATCTCGTCTCCGACCAGGACGTGCGCTGGTGTCCCGGTTGCGGCGATTACTCCGTGCTCGCCCAGCTGCAGCGCGCGCTGCCGGATATCGGCGTGGCCAAGGAGGACATCGCCATCGTCGCGGGTATCGGCTGTTCGAGCCGCTTCCCCTACTACATGGCAACCTACGGCCTGCATGGCATTCATGGGCGAGCAGTTGCGATTGCGTCGGGATTGAAGGCCGCGCATCCCAAACTTTCGGTGTGGGTGTCCACTGGCGACGGCGATTGCCTCTCCATCGGCGGCAATCACTTCATCCATGCGCTGCGCCGCAACATCGACATCAACATCATGATGTTCAACAATCGCATCTACGCCCTGACCAAGGGACAGTATTCGCCCACGTCCACACACGGACAGAAGACGAAGTCCAGTCCGCAGGGTGTGATCGATCACCCCTTCAATCCGGCGCTGCTCGCGCTCGGCGCCGAAGGGACCTTCGTGGCCCGCTCCATGGACCGTGATCCCAAGCATCTGCGAGAAATGCTGTTGCGCATGCATCAGCACAAAGGCACCTCGTTTATCGATGTGATGCAGAACTGCGTGATCTTCAACGATGGCGCCTACGATCTCTACACCGAGAAGGAGACCAAGAGCGACAATACGGTGTACCTCGAGCACGGCCAACCCCTGGTGTTCGGAAAGAACGACGACAAAGGCATTCGCCTCGACGGCTTCAAGCCCGTGATCGTGTCGCTCGACAAATTCAGCAAGGACGATTTGCTCGTTCACGACGAGAAATCCAAGGAACTCGCCTTCATTCTTGCACAGATGAACGATCTCGAGGGCTATCCGCAAACCATGGGTGTGCTGCTCGATATCGAGCGTTCGGTGTACGAGCACGAATTGACAGAGCACATCGAAGATGCGCGCGCCAAGGGCAAGAGCATGACGCTCGACGCCTTGCTGCGCGAAGGCCAGACCTGGGAAATCAACTGATTCCCCGCTCCGTACTTGATCAGCGCGTCCCGCCTCTCGGTGGGACGCGCTGTTTTATATGGATACCGGACGATGCGGGATTGTCGGGGCCGGCGGAGTGCGGGATACATTCGCGGAGAGCGCGGAGAGCGCAGAGGATGGGTTGAGGGTGCATCCCGCTTGAATCTTGACGGTCGGCTGAGTGCGGGATACATTTGAAGAGATGAAAGAGAGCGGAGAGAGCGGAGAGGAAGTGTTGAGGGTGCACCCCGCTCGATCCTGCGCCCCGCAGCAATCGAGTCAACGCAAGGGCTCAGAGACGCATAGCCGGGATTCCTCCGGGCCCTCAGTGTTCGCGAAGCGCTCCGGGTGCTCTGGGTTCCCGCGAAGCGCCCCTCCTTACCCTCATCTCCTCCTTACTCATTCTTCATTGGCTTACACGACGATGCTCACCTCACCACATTGAAGCGGCGCGCAGCGGACATGCCCTCGCCCGAAAGACGCAGGACATAGCTGCCCGGAGAGAGCGTGGCGGGTAGCGTGAGCGGTATAACATGCTCTCCGGCGGGAAGCGGTGCCGCCATCACTGTGCCGAGGTCACGGCCGCCCATATCATACAGCGTGAGACGTATGGGACCGCCGCTGGAAAGCACGACACGAATGTTGGCGCTGCTGCCAACATGCAGGGGATGAGGATACAGCTCGCCGAGCATGCCAGCGCTGCTCGGGCGGGGAAGTCCATCGGTGAACAGCACGCCGCCATTGCTCGTGTGCTGTATCAACCCGCCTGGACCGTAGGCCCAGGCGCGATTGCGGTCCAGGAAAAACCACCCGTACCAGTCGGCGCGGCCCTTCAGCGTGCTTTGTTGCCAGGTTTGCCCACCGTCGCTGCTGCTGTGCAGCCAGCTCACGCTGCCCTCGCTCCCATTGGTCAGCGTGGTGAAAAATCCGGTATTCTCATCCAGAAAGTGATACAGGTTGACATCCGCCGTGCTGACGGTGGTCCAGGTGAATCCGGCATCCTCGCTGCGCAGCAGACGCCCATTGCTGATCACATGCCACACACGCTCGTTGACAAAGGTGGCGCTGTACAGCGATGAGGAGGGGGAGGGACCGCGGGCTACCCAAGTCGCGCCAGCGTTGGTGGATACGGCGATGCGCCCGAAAAACGCGTAACACAGTAGGCCCGAAGGAAATGCCGCGAATCCCTCGCCCGCGAAATCCTGCGCCCCCGGTATCCCGGCCACGCGCACCGTGTCCCAGGTCGTGCCGCGGTTGCTGGTGTGGAACATGTAGCCGTAGCTGGCCGAAATCCAGAGTTCGTCATCGGAAAACGCCACCAGGTACTGCGGAATGAGATTCTCGGCCGAAGGGTCGCTACCGCCGTAGGTGAAGGGCAAGGGGCCGATTTTTTCCCAGCTGCGACCGACATCGCTGCTGCTGTACAGCGAATACGCATTGCTCGAAGAAATCCCGACACAAAACACGCGCCCCGATGGTGCATCGTCGAAAGCACCCAGTGTGTGGTCGGAAACGGGTATGGACTCGTCCCAACGCTTGCCACCGTTGCTGCTGAGTAGCACGGTGGGCGAATACGTCAGGGCCAGGCCTCGCTGCGCGTCGGCGAAATGCACGCGCGCGATGGAGCCGATGTATCCCTGCCCGTGTACGATGTCCCACGACTGGCCGGCATTGCTCGTACGCAATATCCGCCCTCCCACGCCCGCAACCAGCCCACGCTCACCGGAGAAAAAGAGCATGCACATCGCCTCCGCATCCTGAAAAGCGGACTCGGTGAGACTGATGTTCCAGGTGGAACCCTGATCGGGAGAGGCATTGACCACATAGCGACCGTTCGACAGGCAGTACACGCCTTCGCCGAGAGCGGGGCCCACCGCCACGGATTTCACCGCACCGAAGCCGAAAATGTCCATCTCCTTCCACGTGGCTCCACCGTTGCTTGTCTGCAGCAACTGCCCGTCGCGGAGTTGATAGCCGTGCAGGCTGTCGACGAAGGTGAAGCGCTGCAATCCTCGCGGGGGCAAACTATCGGTGGTCGATACCCAGCTTCGGCCCGCATCCGTGCTGCGAAAGGTGTTGCGCAAGGTCACCAGCCACCACAGCCGCGGCGACTGCGCCGAAATGCTGCGCGGCCATTCGCCGTTGAGCTGCGCGTCGCTCACGCGTTCCCATTGCCGGCCGCAGTCGCGGCTGATGGCCACCATGGCGCCACCGAGCGTGCAAACCACGGTGCAGGAATCCGCGCGCTCGAGATCGGAGGTGTACACGGATTGCGAGATCTGAAAACGCTGCGCCAGCGGCCATGTGGCACCGTCGTCGGTGGAACGGAAAAAATGTCCGTCGCCGGAGACGATGACGAGACTGCCGTCGCCCATGCGCACGATGTCCTGCAAATCCGTGTTGCCCAGGCGCTGCGGCGACCAGCTGAGCCCGGTGTCCCAGGTGCCGAGCACCACGCCGTTGTTGCACACGGCGAAAGCGCGCGAGTGGTCCAGCGCCACCATGGCGTTGATGAGCACGCCGTTTGGCAGGGGATTTTGCCACTCCCATCCCTGCGCAGGGAGACATGCCGGGAGCAAGGCCAAGAGGCAAACGGTGGCAATGCGTGCGATGCTCATATGCGTCCTTTCATCAAAAGCGAGGGATAAATCAGAGGCGCGTGCTGTCGGTGGCCGGCGTCACAAGCTCCTGGCCGGATTCGCGCGGTGGAAAGCCGTTGTGCCGTATGCGCCCGCCATGCATTGCCGCCAGGTAAAGACTTGCGGCGGCCGCGGTGATCACGAACACGTAGAGGATTTTTACCCTGCCAACGTACTGTTTTTTCAGATGGAGAAACAGTCGCCAAATGGCGGCGCCGGAGAATACCCACATGCCGATATTGGCGTATGCCACGTGATTTTCGATGTGCAACGCGGTGTTGGAGTTGTACATCAGCCCTTCGGCGAGATTGCCCGTGATCACAGCCAGTATGAGAAAAGGCAACGCGGCCATCATCAGCGCGAAGCCCGTCTCTTCCAGGCGTTGACGATGGAGGAAAAAATCGAAAATGTCGCAAGCGGCGGAGCCCAAGCTGAATGCCACGGCGAAATGCACGATAAAGGGGTGCCAGGATGCGAGAGTTTCGGTCATGTCGTTACATGAAGGTTAAGGCGTTGGGAATGTGCACAATCAGCGGTTTGTCCCGCTCTATGGCGATACTGACCACATCGAAGCGACAGGGCAGGGCGTCCAGGCCCTTGGTGAACATGTATCCGCGCGCGATGGAGCGCAGTTGTCGCGCTTTCGTCGGCGTAATGGCGTACAGCCCCTCTTCGGGATTGCCGCCCCGCCGGGTCTTCACTTCCACAAACACGGTGGTGTCGCCGTCCTGCGCTATGATATCGATTTCGCCGCTTTTTCCGAAATGGAAATTACGGAGGAGAATGCTGTAGCCGCGCTCAGCCAGATGCGCCGCCGCGAGGTCTTCCCCGTACCTCGCCAAATCCTGATTGTTCATCGAACATTCCCTGTTGTTGTGTGAGAGATGACACGGTGAAACTCCGGCGATGCGCCGGACAATATCCATGCTGCCGAATGGCGTCCACATGCGCCGCGGTGCCATACCCCTTGTGCGCGGCGAAGCCGTACTCCGGCCACTGTTCATGCACATCGCGCATGATGGCATCCCGCTCCTCCTTGGCGAGGATGGACGCGGCCGCGATGCTGAAGCAGCGGGCGTCGCCTTTCACAACAGTGTCGAAGGGAATACCCAGCTCCATGCCGCGATTGCCGTCGATCAGCACATGATCGGGTTGCGGCGAGAGTTGCTCCACGGCGCGGCGCATCGCCAGCAAGGTGGCCTGCAAAATGTTGATGCGGTCGATTTCCTCCGGCTCCACGCGCGCCACAGCCCAGCTTGTGGCGATGGAGCGAATTTCCCGGGCACGTATTTCGCGTTCATGCGCATTCAGAACTTTCGAGTCCGCTATACCGGGCAACACGCAGTCCCGTGGCAGTATCACCGCTGCCGCCACCACTGGTCCAGCCAGCGGCCCGCGTCCGGCCTCGTCCACGCCGCAAAGCACACGCACGCCGCGGTTGAACAGCGCCCGCTCGATGTCGCCATACGTCTGCAGCAGCACGCGGCTCATGGGATGCTGCCCAGTGTGAGTACAACGATGCCGGCCAGCATCGCCCATTTCAACACCACGGCTGCCCTGCGCGGATTGCTCTTCTCACCAATGCCGAGTGCCGTGGACAGTGCGTAGCCGATAAGAAGAAGCACGAAGATGATGTGTTCGCTGAAGTCTTCGTTGTAGTTCACTCGAATGTCGGGCAGGAAGGACAGGATCACCACGGCGAGAAGCAGCACAGCCGCCACCGCCGTCGCCTTGCGAGCACCAAGGAGAATGGGCAGCGTCCGCGCTCCGGCGGTGGCATCGCCCTTCATGTCCTCCACATCTTTGATGATTTCGCGGCCGACATTCACCAGAAAAGCGAACATGCCGGGCACGATGCCCGCCGCCATGTTTCCCATGGCCTCGGCTCCATACAAAAATGCCGCGCCGGTCACCGCGCCCACCACCACATTTCCCACAAGCGCGATGTGCTTGAGCGCGGTGTTGTACACATACAGCAGCACAATGCTCACAAGGGCGATGGCCGTGGCGGTGGGGGAAATGAACAGCGACAGTATGCCTCCCAATGCCGCGAATATGGCCGAGAGCAGCGTGACGCTGCGTGCATTGATGCGCCCGGCTGCAAGCACGCGCCGCGGTTTGTTGATGCGGTCGATGGCAATGTCGCACACGTCGTTGTGCATGTTTCCCGCCATACCGATGGATGTGCCCGCGAAGGCCGCCAGGATCAGTGGAAGCTCCACACGGAACGCACCCGCGGCCATGAAGCCCGCGGCGAGTATGCCGACAAAAGCGATGGCGGCATTGAACGGTCGGAGCAATGCGATGTAATCGCGCAGTGGATGCCGATGTGATGCGATGTTCATGGCGACGATGTCAGAATTCGTTGATGAGGCCGAAGTGGATTTTCCCGTCGGATAAGCCGTCCCCTTCGCCCAATGCATAACTGATGCTCATGATACCAAGACCGGTTTCCAAACGCAAGCCCAATCCGTACCCTCGTCGTGTGAGCCGCATTTCCTCCCGTCCGCGCGCGGTATCGCCGCTCTGCTCGATATGGCCGATGTCGAAGAACAGGAAGGTGAATGAACGCCGACCGAGCGAATAGCGCAGTTCGGCGTTGGCCCAGCCAAGGCGCGTGCCGAGAAATTGTTCCTCGCGATAACCCCGCAACGTGGTGGCTCCTCCCAAGCGGTACAGGTCGCCGATGTCCAATGCGCCACCGCGCAACTCGCGACCGTGCAGACCCAGCGCCGCCACGAGACGTGGCACAAGAAGCTGATATGCTGCGGCGTCCACCTCGATGCGCTGTATGTACTCTGAACGCTGCCCGCCTCCGGCGGCATCGGTGAAGCTCTTGCTACCGCCATCGTAGGAATTGCGCAGCTCGATACCCGCGCGGGGATTGTACACGTCGTCCCGCGTATCGATGCCGATGTCCACGCCGCCGGTAACGCTCACGCTGTTGGTGAACGAGGGCAGCGTGGAAAATTCCGACACGATGAGATCCGACCGCGTTCCCCGTAGCGTCACGCGAACATCGCTGGTGGCGAGATACACGAGCGAAAGATCGATGTCCCGCCGCACGAATGCCGAATCCTGCTGCCGCTGTCGGTATCCTCCCTGAATGTTGAAGGGCACACCGAACACCCACGGTTCAAGATAGCGGATGCTCAATTCCGAAATACTGTTCGTGGCGCGCTCCCATCGCGCATCCATGCGGCGCCCGCTGCCGAAAAGGTTGCGGAAGCTGACATTGACCAGACCCGTGACGTAACCCTGTTCGCCTTCGACGCGTGGAGGTTGATAGCCGATCACACCGTCGAACAAATTCATGTTGCCCTCGACCACGCGCAGCAACACGCCGCCTTTGCCATCGCGAACGAACAACTGCGGTTCGGCCACCGAGGTGAACAACTGCGTGCGCTCCAGCCGCCGCCGCACGTCCACGAAGGCCTCGCTGTCGAAGCGGGCACCGCGTGCGAGCCGGGTTTCGCGGATGATCACATCGGGATCGGTGACGGCATTGCCTTCGACCACGAACTCCTCCACCGTGAAGGCCATCCCTTCCTCGATCAACAACGGCACGGTCAGCCACACGCCGGCCGAATCCTCCCTCGGCATCAGTTCCCCCACGCGAATGCGCGCGAAAGGAAAGCCGCGCTGTTCGTGCAAATCCAGCAGGCGCGCGATGTCGGCGTTCAGCGTCTGCTCGGAAAACACGGAGCCGGCACGCGTATCGCAGGCCTCCAGCAACTCGGCCTCCGTCAACGCTCGAGCGCCGTCGAATCGCAGCGCTTCCACGGTGATCACCGGACCCTCATGCACCTCGATGCGCAGCAGGGCGCTGCTGCTGTCTTCCTCGAACAGCGCACGCACCTCCGTACGCGAAAAGTACAGCGCCCGCGTTTCGGCATGACGCACTATCGCGTCGGGCAACGCCGCCAGCGCCGCGCTGTCCACACGCAGCAAACCCGCCGCACGCAACTCCTCTTCCAGCACACGCGCATCGATACGCTCGGTGCCCGCAATTTCCACGCGGATACGCGGCGCCTGTGTCTGCCTCTGCGCCTGTGACATCGTCGCCAGCGCGAGCAGCAAAACAGCGGGAAGCAAAGTGGAACGGACGGCCTTTACCGTGAGCATCGACATGGTGTGCGCGTTGCGTGACAGTGCATTGCACAACATGAAAAAAAACGACACACAATGCCATGCCCTATGCCGGAACCGCCGTTTCCCTGGCAGTCGACTTCCGGGGCCGACGAAGGTGAATGCAGGGCACGGGTTTCACGTGCGTGGTGAAGCGTGAAGAGAAAAAAGTAAATAGTGAAGCGTGAAGAGTAAAGAGTGGACTCCGGATCGAGACCTGGGCGTGAAGAACCCTTCCCGGAGCAGGATCCCCCATTGACCCGCCTCGACCTCGTCCCCGCCTAACCATTTCTTCGCGCCTTCGCAACTTCGCGCCTTCGCGTGAGGAATTCCTTGGATCGAGACCTGGGCGTGAAGAACCCTTCCCGGAGCAGGATCCCCTTGACCCGCCTCGACCTCGTCCCCGCCGAACCATTTCTTCGCGCCTTCGCAACTTCGCGCCTTCGCGTGAGGAATTTCTTCGCGTCTTCGCGTGGGGAATTCCCCCGCTGGGCGG
>JAMIQH010000275.1:0-22698 GCA_035914695.1 Bacteroidota bacterium
GGGCATTCACTGAATAGCCAAATCCGCGCGGCGGGTCGCCGTCCTCATCAGCAGGGACATTCACTGAATAGCCAAATCCGCGCGGTGGGTCGCCGGCCTCAGCGGCAGGGGCATTCACTGAATAGCCAAATCCACCCGGCAGGTCGCCGGTCTCCGCGGCAGGGTTATTCACTGAATAGCCAAATCCGCGCGGACCGTCGCCGTCCTCATCAGCAGGGGCATTCACTGAATAGCCAAATCCGCGCGGCGGCTCGCCGTCCTCATCAGCAGGGACATTCACTGAATAGCCAAATCCCGGTCCAAGGACCCCAACCTCGGGTGCATGAGCATTCATTGAATAGCCACGTCGAGTTCATGTACCCACGTCGCATTTTTTTCCCGTGCGTATCTGCGCATGACCGGGACCAATTCGGCAATCCATCTGGCAGCCCTCGTGAGTATCGACGCGATGATGCTATCATTTCTCGCGAAGTAGCGACACTGCCCGCTGGAACTTGCCCGCTCCATGGCTTGAATCAAGCGAGACACTTCCGTACTTTGCCGCAGACACTATCCCGAATATTCTCCGTCACGCCCAATCAATGCTCCATGCGCATAGTTAACACTTGTGGAAGCAGTACGCACGTGGCGTGAACGATGAGACAAAATCAGAGAGGATGTCATGCTTCGATTGCGATACGTACCGCTCGCTGTGCTCATATCGATACTGTTCGTTCCCCTCCACGCGCAGAAATCTCCCTTGGTCGATGCCGCCACACATGCGGTGGCGGGTGAGGGAGCGATGTCTCCGCAGGGAGAAATCGCGCCGGGTATGGTGCCGCATGGCTTGGGGATGACTATTTCCCGCATCAGCGCGGCACAACCTCGCGCCGTGCATGCGCAAACTGTGCGTGAAGCGGACGCGGTGAAGCAACAATGGGGTCCAGCCCCCTTCCCGACGGCAACAGCCCGGGAAAACAGCGGGGCCTTCGCACCCAATCTGCGCATCGGTACGAATTACCAGGCCAACACGCTCACGCAAAATACTCCGATGGACAACACCATCGCGGTGTCGCGCGCCGGCATCGTGGTGTCGGCAGGCAATTGGGATCTGTCCATCCGTAATGCCGCGGGACAAAACCTGGCCGCGATCAACTGGTACGACTTCTTCGCCGCACAGCAACCCACGGCCATGATCTATGATCCGCGGATCCTGTACGATCCAGTTCATGATCGCTTCATCCTTGTCGTGCTTCACGGCTTCACCTGGTCGGAATCCCGCATATTCGTCTGTTTCTCCAAAAGCGCCAATCCGATGGAGGGCTGGTGGGTGTTCACCATCGCAGGAGCGAATCTGCGCGCTGGAAGCTGGTTCGATTTTCCCTCCATCGGTGTATCCGAGGAGGATTTCTACCTCTGTGGCAACATGTACAACGACAATGCGCAATACCAGGGCACCATTCTCCTGCAAATCGATAAACGCACTGCCTTCACCGGCACTCCGCCGCGTTACCGCTACTGGAATGTCAACAATGGCTTTACCCTGCTG
Source organism: Bacteroidota bacterium (assembly GCA_035914695.1). Taxonomy (GTDB): domain Bacteria; phylum Bacteroidota; class Ignavibacteria; order SZUA-365; family SZUA-365; genus JAOSJT01. The sequence continues at coordinate 1,529 of JAMIQH010000275.1, forward strand.
CCCGCTTCATGGGGACGCGATGGTGGATACGGTCCTGGCATCTACTGCGTAAGCGCTATCGCCGCTGGCGGAAATACGGTGACGTTGTGGGATGTGACGGACGATTACGATGGGTCACCGGAACTCCAAAGCTCGAATATCTCGGTCGCAACGTATGCGCCGCCACGCAATGCTTCGCAACAGGGTACGGCCGTGCCGCTCAATACAAACGATTGTCGCGTTCTCTCGGCCTTTTATCTCAAAGGCACGCTGCATTACGTGCATAACGACGCCAGCACCGCGGGTGAAGCCACGATCCGATACAATCGGATGAATGTCTCCGCAAAAACCGTCCAGCATAAAACCTTCGGCTTGCAGGGCCATTCCTACGCCTACCCCTCCGTGGCTTCGTACTCCAACAGCGACGATGACCACAGCGCGGTGATGGGCTTCCTCCGCTCGAGCGCCAGTCTTTACCCCGAAGCCCGGGTGGTTGCCGTGGACAATGCGATGGAATTCACACCGTCAGTATTGCTGCGGGGAGGTCAAAACTGGGTGTACACCATTGGCAACACGGAAACCGAGCGTTGGGGCGATTACACCGGCATCGCGAGGCGTCCCGGTACTCCCGTGCCGGAAGTGTGGGTCAGTGGCTGTTTTGGCAATGCTTCCTCGCGCTGGGGTGGCTGGGTGGCGCAACTGAGCGACGCTCCGGTGGGCGGTATCACATCCGATAACGGCATCCCCACGCTGCCATCGCTGTATCCGAATCCCGCGTCGGGCGATGTGCGCTTCCGCTTTCATGGCGATGCCGTGAGCATCGTGGAGGTGCGACTGTACGACGCGATGGGACGGCTCTTGCGCACACTGTTCCGTGACCGCGCACGCGCGGGCGAAAACGAAATCGCCATCCGCGGCTCGGCCCTCAAACCCGGAGTGTATTTCGTGCGGATTTTAACAAACGATACCGAGGTCCGTAATGAGAAATTCGTGGTTGTTCGGTAGCGCGCTGTTGGTCGGTGCCCTTTTCCTAGGCTCCTGCGACGGTGAACAATCGGATCGCCCCGATGCCGAGCCCGCGATGACTGTCGATTCCCTCGCACGACAGGACGCGGACGAGGGCGTTATGAACGCGGGCGGGAGTATCGACGGCTACGAAGATGTGGATAGCACCCGCATCCCTGGCGGTGCGAGGGAAATCATTCACACAGCACCGGATCAGGAGCGCATCGATTCCATCAAAAAGCGTTGACCATGCACAGGCGGAGGGAGTATCACCCCTCCGTCTTGCCTGTGCCCAGTTGCTGCTGCACGCTCTCCAGTTCCTTGAAGGCATCCTTTACTTCGAGTTCGACTTTTTTCAGCGTTTCATTCATTTCCTTGATCAAACGCACACCTTCCTTCACATCGCGCGCGAGTTCGTCGATGGGAGTTTCGGAATTGTCGAGGCGCGTGAGAATCGCGTTGAGGCGCTCGGCCTTGTCCTCGTAACTCTGTTCATGTTCGCTCATCGCGTTCTTCCTTGTTGTTGATGGTTGCCGATGCTGCGCCGTCGTGCATTTCCATGCGCACGATCTGTCCCGCCACGAGCGCGTCCACACCCCGGATGGCGTTGTCGCGCTCGTCCCGAATTATCGCATATCCCCGCTCAAGCACGCGTTGCGGATCGTGCGCGCGCAGTACATGCCCTTGTTGCTCGAGCACATTGCGCTGTCCACGCAGACGCTCGAGCAGCGCGGAACCATGCAATGTGGACGCCAACGTGGACAGATGCGACCGACGCAGTTGCACCGCGCGGGTGCGCGCGGCAACGGCACGATGCTCTGCTTGTCCCAAAGACCTCCACGCACTCTCGATGGCGAATGTAATGCGTGCCGGTGAAAGCCGCGTACGCTGCTGCCCGAGTGCCTGTGCATACAGCGACAGCATACCCGAAGCGAGCAGATGCATGCGACGACGCGCATCGAGCACCGTGGTCTCACGCCGACGCAGGGCTTCCCGCAGACCGGAGTGCAATTCTCGGGCGTCCGTGTCGAGCGCGCGCAGTTCGGCATGCGTCCTTTCGGAAACGCTTCGCCGTAAGCGCTCCATGGACGCACGCAATTCGCTGCGCGCCAGTTCGGCCATTTTTCTGCTACCCTGCTGAATGCCGATGCTGTCCTCCCGCATGCGCAATTGATGCATACCGAGCACATGCGTCCACGCGCGATGCAGTCGCTCCTGTGCAATAGCGACGTCGCGCTCGGCGTTGAGAAAGCGCTGCACGATGTGTTCGGCCAGTGCTGTTGGCGTTTTGAACGCACTGTGCGCCACCACATCCAAGACGCCGCTGTCGGTTTCGTGTCCGATGGCCACCCACACGGGTTTGCGATACGCGGCGATGGCTTGCGCAATCCGTTCACTGTCGAGCGTGGCGAGGTCGGTCTTGCTTCCGCCACCTCGTATCAGAATCACGAGATCGAGTTCCAGCGGAGCCAGCGCGGCAAGGGCATCAAGGATGGACTGCTCCGCTTTCTCACCCTGCATCGTCGCGTCGGTGAGCGACACACGGAAGGCGAATCCCCCATTCCGCAACGTCTGAATGACATCGAAATATGCGGCACTGTCGCGGCTGGTGATCAAACCGATTCGCAACGGGAGTCGAGGAACGCGCAGCGTCTTGTTTCGTTCATGGTCGCCCCGTGCCCGCAAACGTTCGATGATTTCACGGCGTCGTAGTTCGAGTTCTCCGAGCACAAAACGTGGATCGGCATCCACCGCTTGCAAACTCAAACCGAAGACAGCGTGAAATTTGAGTTCGCAATACAGCACGATTTTCATTCCGGCCTTCAAATCGAACGACAGCCCCGCCCGCTCGAACGCCGCGGCGATGCGTACGCGGTCGTTGCGCCACAACGAAAACGACATGCGCGCCACCTGCTTGCCTTGCTCCGTTTCAAGCAAGGTGCCGTAGAGATGTCCGTTCTTTTCGCTGATCTCGCCTAGTTCGGCGCGCACCCAGAAGCGCTTGCTGCGTGCGGGTTCCAGCACCTCGGCGATTCGCCGCGTGATGTCGGAGAGCGCGAAAATCCGTATGTCTGTTTCCGTGGTCATGCAGTGTTGTTGTTCCGTATTCTCAAGGTAGTACAGGCATGGGGAATGGAACAATCCCCCGCACCATTCCGGTGGCATCGGTCGGAATCCGCCTACCCTCACCGCTCCGGCTCCACTCCTCTCCGCTTCCACAGGGCCGGACAGCAGCGCGCAGCGCGAACATCCGCATCATCGCGCCGACTGTATCCCAACTCCGCTTACCCCGGCAAGTGGAATCAATTGCCCACAGTGCGGGCAATTGGAGAATCCCCAGCATCGTAGGCGGCCAATTGTCAATTCCCTCTCCGTTCGATATCTTTCACTTTTCACCACATTGGCGGGTATTCATGAGCAAGGCGGAATCGCTGTTTTCACAGCAGGATAAACATCGTTTGGCAGCCGCGGTCAAGGCGGCGGAGGAGCGCACGTCGGGAGAAATCGTCCCTTACGTCGTCGCGCAAAGCGATACCTACCCCGAAGCCTGGCTGCGCTCGGGCATATCCGCGGCATTCATTGTGCTGTTTATTTTCAGCTTGATCGGGCTCGGCACCGACCTCTGGCTGCCGGTGGGCATCGCCGAGGTCTCGCTCATCGCACTGGCGGCGTTCGCGCTCGCCGGACTCGCTGCGACATATATTCCCGATCTGAAGCGCCTGTTTATCCCAGCCACCATTCTCCAGCAGCGCGTGGACGAGCGTGCGGCGTTGGCTTTTCTGGATGAAGAGGTGTTTTCGACCCGCGATAGAACAGGCATTCTCCTCCTCATCTCCCTCTTCGAACGCCGCGTACGCGTCCTCGGCGATACCGGCATCAATGCCAAGGTCGAGCAGTCCGAATGGGACGATGTGGCGCGCCTGATTGTGGAGGCAATGAAAGCCGGGCTTCCCGCGGATGGCGTGCTGCAGGCCATCGACCGCTGTGGTCAGCTCCTGGAGCGTCGCGGAGTGGAAATTCGTCCCGATGATACAAACGAACTGGACAATACTGTCCGTTTCAGTGATCGCTAGGGGGCACCCATGACACGCATCAAGCGCCTGTTGCTCAGTGCCGCCGCGCTCCTCGTGGTTTACAGTGTGGCTTTGGCTCTCGAGGTTCCATACCTCTCCGGACGTATCAACGACACCGCCAACATGCTCAGCAGCGGTGTTGTCGTTGAACTGGAAGAAATGCTCAAGGCCTACGAGGATTCCACCACCAATCAAATCGTCCTCCTCACCATCCCTTCGCTGGAGGGTGAAGCGCTCGAAGAATACTCACTTCGTGTGGCCGAGACGTGGAAGCTGGGGCAAAAGGGCGTGGACAACGGCATTCTGCTCCTCATCGCCCGTGACGACCGTAAGCTTCGCATCGAGGTGGGCTATGGCCTCGAGTCCTCGGTGACGGACGCAATTTCCACAATGATCATCAACGGCATCATCACGCCACGATTCAAGCAGGGAGATTTCGAAGGAGGCATTCGCGAGGGATTGATTGCGCTGACAAAAGCCGCCGATGGAACGCTGTCTGAAGCGGAACTCGCCACGAGCAGTGACGAGGAATTTCCTCTGATCTTTTTTCTGCTCTTCTGGTATGGTATTGTCGGTGTATTCACCTTCATCGCACTGTTCAGCCCCGGATGCTCGGGCTGGGGGTTGTACGCCTTTCTCATTCCATTCCACGGTGCCCCCGGATTAATACTCGCCGAGGAAACCGGCTGGCCCATCGGCTATGTATTTTTTGCGCTGTATCTCGTTGGATTTCCGATCCTGAAAATCATTCTCGCTCGTACTGCTTTTGGCAAAAAACTGGCAACGAAAATGGCCGCCTCCTCCAGAGGGGGCAGCTGGAGCAGCGGCGGGTGGTCGATCTCCTCGGGAAGCAGCGGGGGCGGCTGGTCGTCCGGTGGTAGCAGTTTTTCCGGTGGTGGTGGCAGTTTCGGGGGCGGTGGCTCCAGCGGTTCTTGGTAGAATAGCTTTGGATTCACCTGATGGCGCGAGTGTTTTTCCTCGCGCTTTTTTTTTCGATCCAACAGGCTTCCCGATGTGGGGCACCCGTGCCGTAACACACGCCTCGCTCTTGGCGCCCATGTGACGTGAGCAATGAGCTGGTATCCACATTCCAAGCGCCTCTCATCGCCCAACTTTTGCGTCGTCGCCGCACAAGATGGAACATGCCAGGTCCCTTCTCGACATCCCACGAGATACCTCCGTGGGATTTTTTTCTCATAAACGCCCAGTTCTTCTCTCGCAGCAATGCCGAAATTCGGGATCGGCGCTGTCCAAGGTAAACGTGGGCGTTCAATGAAACGCCCGGTTTTCCTGACCTACCACTACACCGGCGGCAGCAGAAAAACATATTGCTGTACAACGTATGGCAAGGATTTCCTTATTCGATCAGACCCAGCGCCATACTCAATGCGTTGGAGATTTCGACGCATTTGTGCCAACAAAGAAGCTGCTGTCGACCTGATCAGGTTTTTCGACGGCGAATGTAGTCTATCCGCGATCGACTTTCACTATCGGGAGAAAGCCAACGGGAAGCGCACGGTGAACGTCGTACCAACGCCCTTGATGCTCGCGACCTCGATACTGGCGCCGCACATCTCTGCGTAGCGTTTCGTCAGTGCCATGCCCAGCCCGAGTCCCTCGAAAGGCCGCGAATTGCCGGTATGTTCCTGCGTGAAGCTGTCGAAGAGATGCGGCAGGTACTCGTCGTCGATGCCGACACCCGTGTCCGCCACCGACAGCAACACCTCGCCGTCGCTGCGCATGCTGCGCAGCCGGACCCCGCCATGGATGGTGAATTTGATGGCGTTGTCGAGCAGATTCGTCAACATCTGGCTGAACACATAGGGATCGGCCAGAATGTGCTCCTGTGCGCATCCGGCTTCGAAGTCCAGAGCCAGCCCCTTCTCCTCGGCGCGCATGGAAAAATCGCGCACCGCATGCGCGGTGTGTTCGTCGATGGACATACGGATGGGCTGATTCGGGAAGGTTCCGGCCTGAATGCTCGAAATGTGCAGGATTTCTTCCACCGTGCGCAGCAGGCGCTCGCCCCCTCGCTCGATGCTTTCAACGCACAAGGTGAACTCGTCGCTGTGATCGTCCGTTGCGCTGTCGCGAAGCAGTGCGGTGAAGCCCAGAATGATGTTCAACGGCGTCCGGATTTCATGCGACATATTGGCGATGAACGCATCCTTGAGCTTGTCCGAGCGCTCGGCACGCTCCAGAGCATCGACGAGTTCGGCCTGCGCCTTCTTCGTCTGTGTGATGTCCTCTTGCACGGCCACGAAATGTTGCGTTACTCCGTGCTCGCTTTTCACCGGTGAAATGGAGACCAAGGCCCAGTACAGCTCGCCGGACTTCTTGCGATTCAGCAATTCGCCGCGCCATTCCTCGCCCTCGGCCAGCGTGCGCCAGAGCTCCGCGTACACATCCCTTTGCACCTCGCCTGATTTGATCAACCGGGGCGTCTGTCCAATCGCCTCCGATACCTCGTAACCCGTTACCGCGGAGAAACGCGGGTTGACGTATTCGATGATGCCGTCGGCATCGGTGATGACGATGGCCGCCGGACTTTGCTCCACCGCGCGCGAGAGCGTACGTAGATTGTCTTGCGTCAACTTTCGCGTGGTGACGTCGCGCATGATGGCGTACAGCACCGGTCGTCCGCTGAGCACCAGCGACACCAGCGTCACATGCATGTCGCGCTGCCGGAAATCCCCGGTACGGAACAACGCCTCGAAATCCACCGTGCCCTGCACCTGGGCGATTTGCACAATGGCGTCCACGGCTTCGGGCGCATCCGCCACCAGGTCGTGCAACCGCAGGTCGAGGAATTCGGATTGTGAGTATGCCAGTTGCTCGTAGGCCTTGGCGTTGCACTCGCGCGGACGCCACGTCGCCCCATCGAACACCACCACCCCGTCGGGCGATTGCTCGAACAGCATGCGGTAGCGTTGCTCGGCCTCGTACAGACGTTCCTCGCGCACGAGACGGTCGTTGATATCGCTGATCGCGGCGAGATGCACATCTCTGCCCTGCCATTGAAAATGCGTGGCGTGGATTTCGACGGGGAACACGGTGCCATCCTTGCGCTTGTGCCAGCGCACGGGAATTTCGCGCACCTCGGAATGTGTGGCCGCTCGTGTCCTGTCGGGCTCGGCCGAAACATCCACATTGCGCATGGTGAGGAATTCCTCGCGGCTGTAACCGTACAATTCCACGGCGGCTTGGTTTACCTCGCGTATCGCTCCCGATTCCCGCTCGATCATGAACAGCGCGTTCGCTTCCATATCCCAGAGATTGCGGTACAGCAGCTCCGACATTTCCACGCGGAGTTGAAATTCCTTCTCCGCCGTGACGTCCAGAGCGAGGCCCGAGATCACGATGCTCCCGTCCGACTCGCTCACCCAACGATGGCTGATGTCCTTGATCCACCGTAGTTGGCCATCGGCGTCGTAAATGCGATAGGAGTTGATCAAACGCGACACGGCGCCACTCTCCAGACGCTCCCAATCGGCAAGCACCGCCTCTAAATCTTCTGGATGGATCAGATTTCGCCAACGCACCGCGCCGGTGAGGAAATCCTCCGCACGGTATCCACAGACGTCCCGCACCACGCCGACACACATGGTGGGCAGCGTGTCTCCGCCAGTGGATTGATATGCGAGTCCGTGGAAATGCTCGAGAAACATCAGGGATTGCTGTTCGCGTTCGGCCAGGCGCGACACCGCGTCGATATGGCTGGTCATGTCGCGCATGGTGGCCAGAACGCCGTACAGGGCCCCATCACCATACCGCAACAGACGTGAGTGCGCCTCGAGCACGATCCACTGTCCCTCGCGGTGTCGCTGCTGCACATAGCCGCTCCACTGACCTTCGCGAAGTAATTCGTCCAATACAGCTTCGCGCGACATGCCGAGGAAATGCGTCTGAAGCACGTCGCGCGCGAGCTTTCCGACTACTTCACTTGAGGACCAGCCATACAGTTGCTCCGCAACTGTGTTCCAGTAGCGGATGTACTGTTGCTCGTCCATGATCACGATGGCGTCGAGCACACTCTGCATGAAGTCAACGAGCGTCAGCGGAGTGTCGGCGAGAGTCTCAGCCACCAATCGCGGCTCCTGTCCCGCGGGGGATGTCGGCGCGGTGGCGCTGGCGTGAGAGCTGGCGGGAAGCAAAAACGCAAGCCGCCAGGGATGGGCACGGTCAAGGACGAAGGTTCCGCTTCCCGCGAGTTGCCTGCACGCTTCGTATTCGCTCTCCGCGTCCACAACGGCCACGCATCGCGCGCGCATGGCGCGGAGTTGCTCCAACGTCGGAGTGGGGATGCACCAACCGCGCGCGACCTCCCACTCGATCAATACCACCGGGCACGGCGTCGCGGCGGGAGGCAGCGCGTCGTCGCGCAATGGCACAAATTCCGCTTCGACAGCATACGCGGCGAATTCCGTACGCAGCGCGGCGATGAGTGTAGCGTCCGTTGAGTAACTGAAAAACTTCATCGAGCGAATTTCCTGAGCAAACGTCCGACTTCCACATGCGTGACACACGCGGTAAACGCAGGCAAGAATGCACGGCAAGCCACCGGGGGCGGGTGCTGATCGGCCAAACCGCGTACCGACTCTCGTGATGTGAATTGCGAGGGACAGGTGCGTCGTTCTTCGATTCGCGCGGAGCCGCATTGATCGTGCACCATGAGGGTGGGTGCCCGCGCGATTTCAATACATAAGATAGAAAAATTTCCATTTTTCCAAGCATGGCGAGGAGGAGTAGCGAGTAATGAAGAGCACTTCCTCATCAGCCGCCACGGGCTCCGATCCTCGCGGACTTCCATGATTCATCTGTGATAATCTGTGTGAAATCTGTGCAATCTGTAGTTTTGAACCCGTGACGAAATGCGACGCCGGGCCGCCGCCCGCACGCAGCGACCACAACCAGCTTCCAGGATTTCGGTCCCCCCTCCACCCACAAATACACCGACAGGGCCCCGCGGGCCCCGTCGACTTACAAGCGGTGTCGTGATGTGCTATTCCACGGCTTTCAGAACGCGATCATGCAGAAACTGCACGAGGTCCTGGGGAGGTACCGGCTTGTCGAGAAAATGATCGGCGCGTATCCATTGCTTCTCCTCCTCGCTCTGCGTGGAGAAGCGGATGCCCGTGTCGTGTCCGGCCGAAGTCATGATAATGACCGGCACATGCTGCCCTTCGGGCGTGTCCTTGATGCGCTTGCACAGGGTAAAACCCGCGTCGAAATGCTCCATCGCCAAATCCACCACGCAAGCGTCGGGTTGGAAGGTTTTGAACAGTTCGAAACCGCTCTTACCGTCGTGCGCGTACTGCACCTTGTAGCCGGCGGCTTCGAGCACGGCCTTGTAGGTTTCGATGATATCCACGTCGTCGTCGACGAGCAGGATTTTTTGCATGATGTCTACCTGTATGTCAGCAGTGATACAATCGTTGAGATCTCGGACGTGTGCCATCCCCGGGTCGGCTTCTCCGGGGGCATTGCTGCCCCCGAAGTCACCTTGGAGAGAGGAGGATGTCAACAGGAAAATCTAGAACTCGTCGCGCTCCACGTAATGCGTGTGCAGCAATTCATGCGCCTTGTGCCCGTTGGGCTCGCCGAGGAATTCGGCATAGAGCTTCTGTATGGACTCGTTGCGATGACTGTTGCGCCGCGGGGATTCGCGATCGATTTGGTAAATGCTTTCGGTGCGCTTGATGATTTTCTCGGGCGAGGCCGGCTGCGGCTGACCTCCACCGTTGATGCAGCCGTGCGGACAGGCCATCACTTCGATGAAATGGAAGGGCGAGGTGCCCGCGCGCATGTCGTCGAGTATCGGCTTGATGTTCGCCAGACCACTGATGGCCGCCACTTTCAGTGTCACATTGCCCACTTTCACATCGGCCTGCTTCACGCCCTCGAGTCCGCGGATGGGAGCGAAGGTGAGGGATTTCATGTCCTCGCCCGTGAGGTAGAAATGTGCTGTGCGCAGCGCGGCTTCCATCACACCGCCCGCCGCGCCGAAAATGGCGCCGGCTCCGGTGGACTCGCCCATGGGATCGTCGAAACCCTCGTTGGGCAGGCGATGGAAGTCGATACCCGCCGAATGAATCATGCGGGCCAACTCGCGCGTGGTGAGCACGGCGTCGACGTCGGGATACTCGTTGCCCAGCTCGGGGCGCTGCGCCTCGTATTTTTTCGCGGTGCAAGGCATGATAGAGACCACGAAAATACGCGACGGGTCGACTCCGATTTTTTGAGCATAGTAGGATTTGAGCAGAGCACCCTGCATCTCATGCGGAGACTTGCATGTGGACAGGTTGCCGAGCAGATCGGGGTAGTAATGTTCAATGAACTTCACCCAACCCGGACTGCACGACGTGAGCATCGGAGTCGGCCCGCCGTTGTTCAACCGCGACAGTAATTCCGTCGCTTCTTCTATGATGGTGAGATCCGCGCTGAAATTGGTATCGAACACGCGCTTGAAGCCCAGGCGGCGCAACGCGGCCACGGTCTTGCCGGTAACCACTGTTCCCGGCTCGGCGCCGAATTCCTCGCCCAGCGCCACGCGCACGGCCGGCGCAACCTGCGCAACGACGTATTTTTCCTCGTGATTGATGGCTTCCCAGACCACCTTCTGATGGCTTTTCTCCGTCAACGCGCCCACGGGGCAATTCACCACACATTGACCGCAATCCACGCAGGGCACGGTGTTGAGACTGCGCTCGAGTGCCGGCGCCACGGTGCTTTTAAAACCGCGATGCACAAAATCGATCGCGCCCACGTGCTGCTGTTCATGGCAAATGCGTACGCAGCGGCCGCACAGAATGCACTTCTCGGGATCACGCTCGATGGCCGGACTGGCAATGTCGATACGGGCGCGCTTGCGCTCGCCGGTCCAGCGCTGCGTGCGCACGCCGTATTCCTGCGTGAGACTCTGGAGTTCGCAATTCCCGCTGCGCACGCAGAACAGGCAATCCTGCGGATGATTGGCCACCAACAACTCGATGATGGTTTTACGGGCGCGACGCACACGCGGGGAATTGGTGCGAATGGCCATGCCTTCCGTCACCGGGAAGGCGCAGGCGGGCACGAGCGAGCCGTTGCTTTCCACTTCCACCGTGCAAATGCGGCAGGAACCAGTCGGTGAGAATTCGCTCAGATGGCAGAGTGTGGGGATTTTGATGCCTTCCCGGCGAGCGGCGTCGAGAATCGTCTCTCCGGGTTTGGCCCAGCATGTATTTCCGTTGATCGTGATGTTCATGACTGTCCTCGTTCCGGATTAGTTGACGTAAATCGCATCGAAGTTGCAGTTCACACGGCACTGGTCGCAGCGGATGCACTTGTCCTCGAGGATATAGTGCGCCTTTTTCTTTTCGCCGATAATGGCCGCTTCGGGGCACTTCTTCGCGCACAGGCCGCAGCCGTTGCATTTCTCCGTGTCGATGTGGAACGTGAGCAGCTCGCGGCAGGCGCCGGCGGGACAGCAGCGATCGTACAGATGCGCTTCGTACTCTTCCTTGAAATACTGCAGGGTGCTGAGCACCGGATTGGCCGCCGTCTGGCCCAGCCCGCACAGCGAGGTGTCCTTGATCACCGAGGCGAGACGCTCGAGATACACCATGCCCTGGAAGCGCAGCAGGGATTCCTCCTGCGTTGTTTCGTTGCGATGGCTTTTGGAGAGACGCTCGAGAATCTCAAGCAGACGCTTGGTCCCTTCGCGGCAGGGAATGCACTTGCCGCAGGATTCGCTCTGGATGAAGGTCATGAAATACTTGGCGAGGTCCACCATGCAGGTGGTTTCGTCCATCACCACCAGACCGCCCGAGCCCATCATGGCGCCCACGGCCTTGAGACTTTCGTAATCGATCGGCGTGTCGATGACCTGCACCGGCAGGGCGCCACCGGAGGGTCCGCCGATTTGCACGGCCTTGAATTGCTTGCCGTCGGGAATGCCGCCGCCGATGTCGAACACGATTTCGCGCAGCGTGGTACCCATGGGCACTTCCACGAGACCCACGTTGGTGACTTTGCCGGAGAGAGCGAAAATCTTCGTGCCCTTCGACGTCTGCGTACCGATGGAACCGTACCACTCGGCGCCGTTCTTGAACACCGTGGTGACATTGGCAAAGGTCTCCACGTTGTTGATCACCGTGGGCTTGCCGAACAAACCCGAGACGGCGGGATACGGCGGACGGGGACGCGGCATGCCGCGGCGGCCTTCGATAGAATGAATGAGGGCGGTTTCCTCGCCGCACACAAAAGCGCCTGCGCCCTTCTTGATGCGCATGTCGAAATTGAAGCCGCTGCCGAGAATGTTGTTGCCCAGCAGGCCGTATTCGCGCGCGTCGGCCAGCGTCTTTTCGAGACGTGCGATGGCCAGTGGATACTCGGCGCGGCAGTAGATGTAGCCGTAGCTGGCGCCAATGGCATAGGCGGCAATGATCATGCCTTCCACCACGCGGTGGGGATCGCCTTCCAGCAGCGCGCGATCCATGAACGCGCCGGGGTCGCCTTCGTCGGCGTTGCAAATGAGGTACTTCTTGTCGCTTTGCTGGTCGCGCGCGAACTGCCACTTGCGTCCGGTGGGGAAACCACCGCCGCCACGGCCGCGCACACCGGCGGTCAACATATCGTTGATGACGTCCTGACCGCTCTTGCCGTTGATCACCGTCGACAGGGCGGTGTAGCCGCCGCGCGCGAGGTATTGATCGATGCTTTCGGGATCGATGACGCCGCAGTTCTCGAGATTGATTTTCTGCTGCTTGGCGAAGAAGGGATTCTCGTTCACCAACGGCAAGGCGGCCCAGGGGCTGTCCTGCGGCCGCTCGTAAAGACCGAGCAGCTTGTCCGTAAGCACTTCGCCGGCCATGATCGTGCTTTCGATCAGCGCGACGACGTCCTTTTCCTTCACTTCGCAATAACTGATGCGGGGCTTGCCCGGCAACTTGATGTCAACAATCACTTCGCGCGCACAGTATCCGACACAGCCCACCGGGATGACGGATGCGGCAATACCGCGGGTGTTGAGTTCGGCGATAATGGCATCGTGAATGCGACGCGCGCCGTTGGCCAAACCGCAGGTGCCCATGCCGACGAGAATGACGGGAAGGTCGTGTTCCACCATCAACAGGTGGCGCTTGTACTGCTCGAGGCGTGCCGTCACGGCATCGCCGCATTCGCACTGCTGACCGTTGTTGACGCAGGAAACGAAGTGCGGGCAGGGGCGTTCGGCGCTGTGCCAGCAGTTCTCGAAGCAATCCCGACTATACGAGTTCATGTTCCACCTCCGCGGTATTGGCTTTCTTCTTGTACATCGAGAGCAATTTCACCAGCGATTTGGTGGTCAAGCCGCCATGGAATTCCTCGTTGACCGCGATCACGGGCGCGATGCTGCACGCGCCGATGCAGGCCACGGTTTCGATGGTGAAACCGAGGTCCTTGGTGGTCTGCCCCGCTTTGATGCCGAGTTCGTTCTCCAGGGTGCGGAGAATGTCCAGCGAGCCCTTGACGTGGCACGCCGTGCCCCGGCACACCTTGACAACGAATTTGCCCAGAGGCTGAAAGCGGAATTGATTGTAGAAGGTGGCGACGCCATACACCCGGGACACGGGTATCTCCACATGGCGGGCAACTTTCTGCATTTCGATATCCGGCAGATACCCGAAATGCTCCTGAACCTCCTGCAGCATGTCGATCAGGCACGAAGCCTGCCCTTTCGGGTACTTCGCGTAGATGTGCTGTGTGTTCTCTTGAGTCTGCATGATACTCTCGTTAGAAATCCTACTCTTTTTTCGAGAAGTAATTCTCGATTACTCAAGGGTAAATATACAAACAGTCGCAAGAGAAAGCAAATCTCCGTGAAAATTTTCTCGAAAATCGTTTGACGATGGCAATCGATATATTTTTCTCGTTCAAGGCCGTCTTTTCATTGCGGTCGCCGGCAATCCTACAGACATCCCCCGGTGTTTTTGGAAAGCAGGGGCAAATTTCGCCACGCCTGCCGGGTTTTGCAACTCTCCGCCGCGAAAATCCTCGACGGTACATCGAAGCACCTTCGGTTCATTCCATCACACCTCCTGTATGCTGACGAATTTGCCCATGGCACGCAGTTTCTCGGCGAGCACCGGCACGATGCTCCTGCGTTCGAGTATTCCGCGCAAAAGGAACCCCGCATCGCCCGACACCGGATTGATTCCCCCTCCCAGCAGAATATGTACACTGTCGGCCTCGCGCAACAGACGGCTGAGCGCGGTGACCGCGCTTCCCTCCTCCAGCGCGACATCGTCGCGATCCAGAATATTGTACACCTGGTTCAGGGTCACCGCGCCCTCGGTGACGAGGTCCAGACCCTCGATGAAACTGCGCGGCGGCGAATACAAACTGCGTTCACCATGCTCCACAAGCACCTCCCGGCGCAATACGCGCGCCACGAGCGATGCGGTTGTGGCACCGCAGACCACCTTCGCACCCGAAGTCCGGAGAAAGCTTTCCGTCACCGTGCCGTCGTCGGCGGGATTCGCGGGTGGTCCCGTGAACATCACCACTTTCTTTTCGTTGCGCCCGACGAGCAGCACCACGCTGGTATCGTCGCCCACACTGCCTCGATTGAGTTCCAGCGCCCGGTCATGCACACGACCGGCGAGCGAACACAGCGGCGTGCCCAACGGAAGCTCGTCCAGATACGTCGCCGCACCGCGCGACCCCCAGCCGTGAACGAAGCCCTGCCCCATTCCCGCCTGCGACACACCATCGGAGAACAGCATCACGCCATCGCCCGGAGCGAGGATAAATTCCGCTTCGCCGACAATGGCCTTGCCCATCATACGGGTGCGCAGGGGCAATACCCCGGCGTGCCCCGCGTGCAGCAGCAGCGGTTCGGGCATGTCGTAGGACAGCACGTGCGCGGTGCCGTCGCGGAGCACCCTGGCGAGCACGAACACCGCGTACGGCAGCGTGGTGCCGCGAGCCCGGTTCATGCTCTGCGCCACATGCGAGAATGTCGTGAACAGAGGCATTCCCTCCTCCAGCAATGCACGCAGTCGCGAGACGCAAAGCTGGGCCGCGAGATTGGCGCGCAGTCCGGAACCCAGGCCGTCGGCCAGCAGGGCCACCGTTCCGTGTCGCTCGCGAAGCAACAGCGCCACATCGCCACACGGCTTACCGCCGTGCTTCGGACTCATTGTCAGGAATGCGTCGCAGTGGAGCGCTTCCATATCTCCATCTCCCGGCCGCCGTCGTTGTCCTGCACCAGATCGAGCAGATGCTCCACCAACGCTTCACCACGCGCGGCGCTTTCGCCCAGCAAGGCGGTGATGTTCTGCGCGGTTTCGATCTGATGCGCGAGCAATTCCCGCGCCTGCTCCACCGTGCGGCTGCGTAGTTCGCGCAAACGCGCCTCGTCGGCGGTGTTTTTGGTGATGTTCACGAAAATTCCCACGTACTGTCCCGCATCGCGCAGACAATACACGATCTGCCGCGTTGTGAGACCATAACGTTCATGCCGCACCGTGTGATCGACACGTTCCGCGGATCCGGTTGCCACCTGCTCGAACGGCGCCGGATCCATCAGATAGGAAATGCGCCGCCCGCAGATCGCATCGGAGCACATGAACATGCGCTGAAACGCGGGATTGACGGAAAGAATCGAGAAATGCTCGTCGAGAATGACAATGCCGTTGGGTGTGCTTTCTATAATGCGGTCGGAGCGCTGCTCGGCCCGCCGACGCATGTGCGGCATGCACATGTCCACTTCGGCCATGCCCTGCAACACGGCGGCGGCCTTGTCGCGGCAGCTGACGTAGCCGCAGGCCCCGCAGTTGAGTTCGTCTTCCGGACGGGCTTTCCCGATGCGGGAAAGCATTTCACGTAGCGCGCTTTCCGTCACCGCTTTCGCTTGCGGCGCCTCCACGCGCACCACGGGCGCGGGTAGCGCCATGTCCTCATAGCGCACCGCATCGTGAATGATGCGCGATGCCGCGTGACGATGGACGGCTGCCAGGCGATCCAGCAAACCCGATGTCGGCGCGGCGCCCGCACCATCGACACAGCCATGCGAACAGAACAATGTCTCGATATGACGAACGCCTCGAATGGACGCGATGTCCACGAACATCGTGCGCACATCCTCGGCACCGCTCAGCGCCATGGTTGCGGGCACGGGCACATCGACGGCGCCATGCATGCACGACGTCATACCACCCGGCAGGGGGAAAAGTCGTCCCCCGCCACGGGGAGCATCGTCGAACAGCGCTTCCTCGAGGCAGTTCAAGTCGATGTCTTCCTCGTGGAAAAGGTCGCGAAGTTCGCCGAAGGTCAGCACGCAATCCACGACGCCGCCATACTCCTCGCGCTCCGCCTCCCATTTCTTCGCTATGCAGGGGCCGATGAAGATCACGACGACGTCTTCGCCAAGATGCTGTTTGAGCGCGGTGGCGTGAGCGATCATTGGTGAGCACACCGGAAGGATATGCGTGAGAGCATTCGGATGGTACAATTCCGCCAGACGCAGCACCGCGGGACACGACACGCCCAGCGAAGGCGTCGCTGCGGCGCTCAGCAGCGATGCCGTACGCCCGGCCACGAGTTCCGCACCGGCGGCGGTTTCTCCCACAAAATCGAAACCCAGCACACGCAAGGCCGCAGGGAGGCGGCGTTGCTCCCATTCGGAAAATTCGGCCGCGAATGCCGGCGCCACGCTTGCCGCCACGCGCCGGCCCGATCGCAGCAATGCCAGCGCCGTACCGATATCATTGCGATAGGTGCGCGCGTGCTGGGGACATTCGCGAATGCACGCGCCACACAACACACAGCGCTCCGGCACTATCGTGGCTTGCCCGTGCTCCATGCGAATGGCCTTGACCGGACAGACACGGATGCAGCGATAGCAGTCCCTGCACTGCGCCTTGTCGGTGCGGATGATCCATGCGCGGTCGGAACCGGCTTCCTGTTCACCAACTGTCGTCATACGCGTTCTCCTGCCCTTGACTCGCATCCTACGCCGTCGTCGCTACACCGCTTTCCAACATCGGACAAGCGACCCGGCCTCGGCCGCCGCGCGCCGTCCACACCCTGCGGACGGCGCGCGGCGACAGCTTGTTCACATACGCGCGGCTTCCGTGTGCGCCGGCCTTCCCTGATGAACCGGGTGAGACTCGGCCAGCGCTCGTTCGATGGAGCGCAGTACGCGATCCTTGTTCGCCCCCGGGATATGTTCGTCGCCCACCAGCACGTTGGGACTTTCGCCACAACGTTCGATGCAGAAGGTGGCTTGCACATCCACGCGGTCGTCCCAGCCGCGCTCCTCGATGCCGGCGAGCACGGCTTGCAGCAGTTCCTGCGAATCGCGAACGAAGCAATTGGTGCCGAGGCACACGCGAACACGCACGGGATTGGACTCGCCCGAGGAAAGCAGATCGATGCCTCCTTCGGCGATTCTGCGCCGGGGATGGTAGCGGGTGTGGAGCAACTCGTGCGCCACACCTTTTCCCGGCTCGCCAAGCATGGTCTCATAACAATCGCGCACATACGGATTGTCCTGCGGCTTGTGCAACTGCAACATTTTGTCCGCATCGTACAGGCCGCGGGCGCGCTCGCCGCGGGTAGCCGCATCGAGGCTGATTGGCTGACCGGCGCCACCCACACAGCCTCCGGGACAGGCCATGACTTCGATCAAGTCGTATTGCGCTTCTCCGGCGCGTACGCGCTCGGCAATGCGGCGGGCGTTGCGGAGGCCATGCACCATCGCCACGCGCACCGTCTGTTCGGCGATGGGTATGACCGCCTCCCGCAGTCCTTCCTCGCCGCGCACCTCGTGAAATTCCAGATCGGATAGCGCGTCGGAGGTCATGCGCTCGGCGGCGAAGCGCAGCACCGCCTCGGTCACGCCGCCGCTCGCGCCGAAAATCACTCCGGCGCCGGTTTTAAAGCCCATCGGGAGATCCAGCGATTCAGGACGCAGATTCCGCAGTTTGATGCCCGCCTCTTCGATCATCCGCCCCAGTTCCTGTGTGGTGAGAACGATATCTACATCGGGACTGCCGTCGGTGACGAATTCCTCGCGCCGCGCCTCGAATTTCTTGGCCGTGCAAGGCATGATCGAAACGATCACGAGCTTGTCACGCGTGATGCCGAAGTTCCCGGGCAGCAGGCGTTTGGCCACGGAGCCGAACATTTGCTGCGGCGAACGGCAACTGGAGAGCTTGGGCAGCAAATCGGGAAAGTGCAACTCCGCGAAGGCCACCCATGCGGGACAGCAGGAGGTGAACTGCGGAAGCTTTTCCCCCTTCGCCTTGCGCGCGAGGAACTCGGTGCCTTCCTCGATCACCGTCATGTCCGCCGCGAACGAGGTGTCGTACACCGCGTCGAAGCCCAAATGCTTGAGCGCCGCCACCAACTGCCCGATGACCAAGCTTCCTGTCGGCATGCCGAACAGCTCGCCCAGAGCCACACGCACCGCCGGGGCCACCTGCGCCACGACGGTTGTGCCGGAATCGTGCAAAGCCTGCCACGCGGCTTCGATCTGCGAGGCCGGTTGCAACGCGCCCGTGGGACACACCGCCGCGCATTGGCCGCAATGCACACATTCCACCTCCGCCAGCGAGCGGCCGAAGGCGGGCAGCACCATGACGTCCGAACCACGATGGGCGAAATCGATGGCACCCACGGATTGGATTTCATTGCACATGCGCACACAGTCGCCGCAGAGTACGCATTTGGCGGCATCGCGCAACAACGACGGCGAGGAGGTGTCCACGGCAATGTCGCGATGCGTCGGGCGGAAGCGCACCTTGTCCACCCCCAGGCGATGGGCGATGTCGCGCAGCCGGCAGGCGTTGCTCTTGCCGCAGGTGGTGCAACTGCGCTCGTGATTGGCGAGCAGCAGTTCGATGGCGACCTTGCGCATCTCGCGTATTTCGGAAGTACTGGTCCTTACGACCATTCCCGCCTCGGGCCTCGTGCTGCACGCGGCGGCGAGGCCGCGTCCTTCGATGTCCACAAAGCACAGACGGCAGGCGCCGTACACGCTGAGTTCCGAATGGTAGCAAAACGTGGGTATATCGATACCGGCGGAGCGAATCACCTCGAGGAGGTTGTCCTGCGCTCCGATTACGACGGTGCGACCGTCGATCACCAACGTCTGATCCCTGTTCATGCCGCTACTCCTTTGATCGCCTGAAAGGCGCAGCTCGTGAGACACGCGCCGCAGTTGATACATACTTCCGCATTGATTCGATGGACCTGTTTTTTCCCGCCTTCGATCGCGCCCACCGGGCACAGACGGGCGCATTTCATGCAACCCTTGCAGAGTTCCGCGATGATTTCGGGCTTGCACAGCGCCTTGCACGCCTTGGCCGGACAGTGTTTGTCCGACACGTGCGCCTCGTATTCCGCGCGAAATTCCCGGAGGGTGGAGAGCACCGGGCTCGGCGCGGTTTTCCCCAGGCCGCAGAGCGAGCCTTTTTGAATGACGTGTCCGAGTGTTTCGAGCAAGTCGAGCGTCTCCATGCTGCCCCGACCCTCGATGATGTCGTCGAGCAGCGCCAGCATCTGCTTCGTGCCCTCGCGACACAGCACGCATTTGCCGCAGGATTCATTCTGGGCGAATTGCATGAAGAAGCGCGCGATTTTCACCATGCAGGTGCTGTCATCCATCACCACCAGGCCTCCCGAGCCCACCATGGCCCCGATGGAGCGCAGGGAATCGAAATCCAGCGGCAGATCGAGCTGCGCCTCCGTGAGGCAGCCGCCGGACGGGCCACCGATTTGCACGGCTTTGAAAGTGCGTCCCATGGGAATACCGCCACCGATGCTGAACACGATATCGCGCAGGGTACTGCCGAAGGGCACTTCGATCAGACCGGTATTTTCCACATGGCCGGTGAGTGCGAAGGTTTTTGTGCCGGGCGACTCCGCCGTGCCGATGGCCCGATACGCTACGGCACCGTCGCGGATGATGGCGGGCACCGAGGCGAGCGTTTCCACATTGTTGATTACGGTGGGTTTTCCCCACAGCCCGCTCTGCGCCGGGAAGGGCGGTTTGGGCATGGGCATGCCGCGTTTTCCTTCGATGGAAGCGATCAGCGCCGTTTCCTCACCGCACACGAAAGCCCCCGCGCCCTCCATGACATGCACATCGAAACTGCTGCCGCAGAAAAACACGTTCCGTCCCAACACACCCAGGGCGCGGGCATCCTCTACGGCCTTGCGCATGCGTTTCACCGCCAGCGGATACTCCGCGCGCACGTACACGTAGCCCTCGCAAGCACCGATGGCGCGTGCGGCTATCATCATTCCCTCGATGACGCTGTGCGGATTGCCTTCCATCACACTGCGATCCATGAAGGCGCCGGGATCGCCTTCGTCGCCATTGCATATCACGTATTTTTCATCCGAAGCTTCGATGCGCGCGAGTTCCCACTTCCGACCGGTGGGAAAGCCACCGCCACCGCGCCCGCGCAAGCCGGATTGCAGGATTTCCCGGCACACGCCCTCCGAGTCCATGCGCGTCCAGGCGATCATCGCGCCGCGATAGCCGCCGTGGGCGATGTACTCGCGAATATCCTCGGGATTGAGACGGCCGCATTCCTCGAGAATGCGTCGGGTCTGCCTGCTGTAAAACGGTATATCCTCCTGTCCCTTGCAATGTCGCCCCGTCGCGGGGTCGACATACAGTAGCCGCTCCACGGCGAGTCCCCGCTGCAAGGTGTGCTCGACGATCTCGGGGACATCCTCGACGGTCACATGCGTGTAGAGCAGGCCATCCGGCTCGATGCCGAGCAGCGGCCCCATCTGGCAGAAACCTTGACAGCCACTGGTGGACAGCAGCAGTTCGTGTTCTTCGGGCTGTTCGGTGCGCAGTTCCACGGTCACATCGCAGTCGTGCTGCTCGAGCGCCGCGAGCAACGCCTCATGAACCGCGAGTGCGCCATTGGCCACGCAGCCCGTGCCCGCGCACAACACCACGCGTCGGTGAATCATTGCCGCCGCTTCACGATATTCCGCGGCGATGGCGGAGAGCGTTGTTTCGCGCATCATGCCCGCACCTCCCCGTTCCGCAGCTCGTCGATGATCGAGCAGGCCTTTTCCGGTGTGACCTGGCCGTACACACGCTCGTTCACCACCATGACC
>JAMIQH010000276.1:0-5806 GCA_035914695.1 Bacteroidota bacterium
GCCATCGGCACCACGATATTCGGCGCGCGTCTGCGCGTGGGCATGATTCATCGCCATGGCGACAGCAAGGAACAGAATTTGCCCGTGCCGGTGAACCGCCGCTACTACGCGGGTGGCGCATCCAGCGTGCGGGGCTGGACGGCACGCGAATTGGCCGTGGATACGCTCGGTTCGTCGTACGGAGGCAATGGGCTCGTGGAACTGTCCGCGGAAATACGCTGGGATCTTTTTCCCCGGGCGAAAAATATTCTCAACGGACTGTGGCTGGTGGTGTTTGCCGACGCGGGAAATCTCTGGCCGGAGTTCTCCAGACTCAACCTGAGCGAGATGGCGCTTGCTTTCGGTGTCGGACTCCGCTATAATCTTCCTTTCGGGCCGATCCGCGCGGATTTCGGTATGAAGGCGTTCAATCCGTCGTCGCGGGAAAACGCCTGGTTCTACCAGCGCCAGCTCTGGAGTGAAGTCGTGCGCAAAGGCGTGTTTCAGTTCGGCATCGGCCACGCGTTCTGAGTGCGGTGTTCATCATGAAATCGGAGTACCATGTCCTGGGATAGCATCGTCGGCCAGCAGCGGGTGAAAGGCATGCTGCGGCGCATGATCGAAAGCGGGCGTCTGCCGCATGCGCTCCTGTTCCACGGCCCCGTCGGCTCGGGCAAGGACGCCATGGCCATCGAACTCGCCCGCGTTCTCAACTGTGAACGCGGCGGGGATGCGGCCTGCGGCGAATGCCCCAGTTGCGGGATGATGGACTCGCTGCGGCACCCCAATCTGCGACTGGTGTTTCCTCTGCCCGCTCGCGATGACGAGAGTTCACCACTCGATAAGTTCACTCCCGACGAAATGGAGGAGGTGAACGCCCAGATCGACGAGAAGGCCGCCAACCCCTACCACCGCATTCTCATCCCCAAGGCATCGGGAATCAAGGTTAGCAGCATTCGAGAAATTCGCCGTGACGCGTCCTTCCGCGCGCAGGGCAAGGGCCGCCTCGTGGTACTCATTTCCGAAGCCGAGCGCATGAATCCGAACGCGGCCAACGCGTTGCTGAAAACGCTGGAGGAACCGGGTGGCGACATGCTGCTCGTGCTCACCACCAGTCAACGCGATGCCTTGCTGCCGACTATCCGCTCCCGCTGCCAGCTCATCCGCTTCGATCCCCTGCGTCCGGAGGAAATCCGCGTCGCGCTCGTGCGTCGCCACGGGGTAGAGGAGGGCATTGCCGAGGCCGCCGCGCGCATGGCGTCAGGCAGTTTCGGCGAAGCGCTCGACATGGCGCTGGCGGGGCAGGTGGTCACTCGCGAAGCGGTGCTGGAGTACATCCGCGCGGTGGTACGCAACAATCCATTGCAACTGCACGGCATCATTCAGCAGGCCATCGGGAAGGACGACCGCCAGGCCGCGATACGCTTTCTCGTGGCCGTGGGGAGTTGGTTCCGCGACGTGCTGTTGCTGCACGAGGGTGTGCCGGAGGGCCTGATGAACGAGGATTTGCGGGACGCCCTGACCCGTTTCGCCGAGCATTATCCGCATGTGCGCTGCGGCGAAGCGCTGGAGGAGATTGACACGGCAATTGAAATGATTCAGAAAAATCTGCATCTTGTCAATCTGATGATCGTCCTGTCGCAGCGCTTGCGGCGGTGCATCGTCACCCATCAGTAGCGCCCCGAAAGGAATTCCCATGTCCACTGATAGAGAAGTGCAGGAGACGGACGAACAGCGACCCGTCGTGCCTGCGGAATTGCACAAATTGGACGACGCCGTTCTGGTGTTCACCAGTGAGGAAGGCCCGGTGGAAGGTGAAACGCCTGCCGGTGCCCCCGTGGAGAAATCCGGCTGTTGTGACGACAAAGATGGCGAGAACGTCGACCATACGCCCTTCGTCGAGCTGGTGTTCAAAGGCGAACGTCGCGGCTACTACACGAATACCGCTGTGGAGAATCTCGCAGCGGGCGAATTCGTAATTGTGGAAGCGGAAAAAGGTGTGGATCTCGGCATGGTGGGCGCCATCGGTTCGATGGCCTATATGAAAAGCCGCCTGCGCATGCGTCCCTGCAAGGAAGCGCCGCGCAATGTGCTGCGCCGCGCCAGCGATGCGGATGTGGGGGTGCTCGGCTTCCATCGGCAACAGGAGCGTACCGCGTTCGATATTTGCCTGCAAAAAATCCACGAACTCGATCTTCCAATGAAGCTCGTGGATGTCGAGTACCAATTCGATCGCAATCGCATCACGTTTTACTTCACCGCCGATGGCCGCGTGGATTTTCGCCAGCTCGTACGTGAATTGGCGGCCGAATACCGCACACGCATCGAGCTTCGACAAATCGGTCCACGCGACGAGGCGAAGCGTATGGGTGGATTCGGTGTATGTGGTCGGGAATTATGCTGCAGCTCGTGGCTCGGCAATTTCGAACCCATTTCCACCGACATGGCGCGCTTGCAGAATCTCACACTCAATCCCTTCAAACTCGCGGGTCAATGCGGCCGCCTCAAATGCTGCCTCGGCTACGAAGCGCAGCTCTACGAGGAATTACTGCGCCGCTTCCCACCGCTCGATTACCGCATCGTCACTCGCAAGGGCGAAGGTAAAATCGAGAAAATCGACATTTTCCAGGATGCCATTTACGTGCATTACCACAAGGACAATTCCTGGGACCGACTCACGCTCGATGAAGTGCATGCGCTTATGGGAGGGGCTTCGTGACTTCACCCGCGTGATTGTCGACAGTTGGAAACAACACAACGTCGTCCCTGGGAAGGGACGACGTTGTGCTTTTTGTAGAGAAAATCAGCGGTTGCCGTCGCGGTCCGAAGCCGGAATCACGGATCTTTCCGCATCCAGCTTTTCCAGTAATCCACCCATTCCACTGCGCGCGCGGCCTCGGTGACGTGCAGTGTGTTGAAGGTATCGAGCATCACCGCGATTTCGTCCGTGCGCTTGAGGTTGTGCATGTTGGCCAGCGCCTTGGGATGCGGTCCGTGATGCACGCCCGTGGGGTGCAGTGTCACCATGCCGGGTTTGATGTTGTCGCGGCTGAAGAAATCGCCGGCATGATAAAAGAGGACTTCGTCGTAATCAGAATTACGGTGGTAGAAGGGGATGCGCAATGCGTCGGCATCTTCCTCCAACGGACGCGGGAGGAAGGTGCACACCACGGCGTTGTTCATGAGAAAGGTGGTGTGCGCCGGGGGAGGCAGATGTACGCGGTGGCTCATCACGGGGCGGATGTCGCGCACGTTGATTTTCCACGCGTAAAGATCGCCTTTCCAACCCACGGCGTCGAGCGGATTGAAAGGATACACCACGCTGGACAGCACTCCTTCGCGCTGCACGCGGATTTCATGCGGAACCCCCGCGCGCTCCTCGTAGGTCTCGGGCAGCACGGGCAGCGTGATGGCCGAAAGATCGAACAGCGCGTGCATGCCGATCAGGCCCTTCTGCTCCTTGGAAGGAACGGTGAGCTGCGGAAATGCCTCGATGATGAGAAAGAAGGAATCGCCCGCGTTGGGATGGATGCGGTAGGTGGTCACGCGCGGAATGTGAATGTAGTCACCCTTCTCGTAATGCAGTGTGCCATAGTCGGTTTCGATTATCCCGCTACCTTCATGCACAAATAGCAATTCGTCGCCGTCGCCATTGCGGAAGTAGTACGGCATGGCGGCGCGGCGGCGCGACACCGACACCGCGACGTCGGCATTGAAAAACAGTTTCAGGCGTCCGCCCGAGGCGTCGTCCATGTCCGACGGCACGACCTGATTGAAGTCGAAGGCCTGCGGGCGCAGCGGACCCTGGTAGTCGGTCCAGTCCGTGGGGGGATGCAATCGATACAGATGCGAAACGGGTCCGAAAAATCCCTGCCGTCCGTGCTCTTCTTCGAACGTGCCCTCGGGCAGGTTCACGTGGGCCTGCCGGGTATGTTTGCCCTGATGGTAGAGATACATAGCTGCCTTTCTCGTTCTCGTGGGGGAAGTGTGAATGCCTTGTTCGTCGAATGTCTGGTTGCCACACCGTGGGGGCGCGTGCTTATTGCTTCCGCTTATCGCGCAGCTGGTCGTGACAGGCGAAGCAGACGCCGGTCATGCGGGTGAACTGGTAATAGGAACCGGCGAGATTGTTGCGTTCGGCCTCCTGCTTGAGCGCGCGGACGATTTTCAGAAATTCGGTGGCGTATTCCTCATACTCCTTGCCCATGGCGGCGAAATCCGCTTTGATGGTGAGTTTTTCGAGCTTGTCGGCTTCCTCCTTCACGGTGGCAAGGTCGCCGATGGCAAGGTTGCGGAACATGCGTTCGGCATGTTCGGTCTTTTCCTTCATCAGATCGCCCGAGGCGATGGACGTGGTGCTCGCGAGCAGCAGCGCGGCGAGCACGAGCGTGAAGCGTTTCATGATGCGGTGCTCCTTTTACTCCATGTTTGCGATCAGCGCATCGCCGAATTCCGAGCAGCGGACTTCGGTGGCGCCTTCCATGAGACGCGCGAAATCGTAGGTCACGGTTTTGAGCGCAATGGTTTTCTCCATGGTGGCGATAATCCGGTCGGCGGCTTCATTCCAGCCGAGATAGCGAAGCATCATTTCGCCGCTGAGAATCACCGAGCCCGGGTTCACCTTGTCGAGTCCGGCGTACTTCGGTGCGGTGCCATGCGTTGCTTCGAACATCGCGAAGCCGTTTTCGTAGTTGATGTTCGCTCCGGGTGCAATGCCGATACCACCAACCTGCGCGGCAAGTGCGTCGGAAATGTAGTCGCCGTTGAGATTGAGCGTGGCGATGACATCGTATTCCGCGGGACGCGTGAGGATCTGCTGCAGGAAGGCGTCGGCAATCACATCCTTGATCACCAGGCCATCGGGGAGCTGCATCCATGGTCCGCCGTCCAGCGGAGTGGCACCGTATTCGCGCGCGGCGAGTTCGTAGCCCCAATCGCGGAAGCCGCCTTCGGTGAATTTCATGATGTTGCCCTTGTGCACCAGCGTCACAGACGAACGCTTTTGCGCGAGCGCGTAGTCGATGGCCGCGCGCACCAGGCGTTCGCTGCCTTCGCGCGACACCGGTTTGATGCCGATGCTGCTGCTTTCGGGGAAGCGGATTTTCCGCACGCCCATTTCCTGCTGCAGCCAGGTCACCACTTTCTCCGCTTCGGGTGTGCCCGCTTTCCATTCGATGCCGGCGTAAATGTCTTCGCTGTTCTCGCGGAAAATCACCATGTCGATGAGTTCGGGGTATTTCACCGGCGAGGGCACGCCGCTGAAATACTGCACGGGACGCAGGCAGACGTAGAGATCGAGTATTTGCCGCAGCGCCACGTTCAGCGAACGGATACCACCGCCTACGGGTGTGGTGAGCGGACCCTTGATGCCGACGATGAATTCCTTGACCGCTTCGAGCGTGTCATCGGGCAACCAGACGTTCTCGCCGTATTTCGCGACGGATTTTTCCCCCGCGTAAATTTCGAACCAGTGAATCTTTTTTGCTCCACCGTAGGCCTTGGCCACGGCCGCGTCGAGCACGCGGACGGAAGCGGCCCAGATATCCGGTCCTGTCCCGTCACCTTCGATAAAGGGAACGATCGGGTTGTCGGGGACGAGGAGTTTGCCGTTTTCAAAGCGGATATGTTCACCGGAAGTCGGAGGGGTGAGAAGCTGGTATGCCATGATGTCTCCAGAGTAGGTACAGGGTTGTAGGGTCCCGCGGGGGCCATGAACGCTGGATGCAGCGATTGCCGGTATGGATTCGGACAATACTGATAAAGTAGAAAAAAAAGTGGACAAAGCGCAAAGCCGGAACGCAGAGGGCGCAGAGTGCGCGAAGGACAC
>JAMIQH010000277.1:0-24803 GCA_035914695.1 Bacteroidota bacterium
CAGTGGCTTGCAAATAAAGACCTATCAACGAATCAGATCAGGAGCGTTCCGAAATTGCTGACAAAAGCGGGGCGGATGCTCGCGCACCCGCCCCGCTCAGGGGTGATGTGGTTCCGTTTCTACTTGAGCAGGAACATGGATTTCTCGCTCACGAATTCACGCGAGCTGACGGTCGAGGTGGCATGGATGCGGTAGAAGTAGGTGCCGGACGGAATCGCCCTGCCACGGCTGCTTCCCGCGTTCCAGATCACGGAATTCTCGCCGGCGGGACGTTCCTCGTCGACGAGCACGTCCACCGTCTGTCCGAACGTATTCAACACATGGATGCGTACGTTGCTCGGTTCAGGCAGATGATAGGCGATGGTGGTTGAGGGATTGAAAGGATTCGGATAATTCTGGTACAGGACGTATTCCGAACCGGAAATACCCACGGCTTCTTTGCTCGCTCCTGTACCCGGGGCGAAGTCGGGCATCTGCACCGCACAGGTGCCTGTGCATGAGGATGCGTTGGGATCGAGAGGATTCCAGTTCGCATCGCGAACCTGGAGGATATAGCTTCCCCCGAAGACGCACGGGACGGTTATCACCGCTGTGGTGTATCCACCCGGCATCCAGAAGTAGGTGTAGGGCGGCGTACCTCCGGACACAATCGCGGTGATCGTCCGCTGACCGTTGATGCAAGCAGAGATTTTGCAGCTAACGATCAATGGTGGCGGCTGCACTATGGTGATTTGGACGGTGTCCGCGCAACCATTCGCATCGACAACGATCATATTGTGGGTTCCGGCAGGTTTCTGGAATGTACCGGTACCGGTATATGGAGGTGTGCCACCCGATGCGGTGACGGTCACTGTGGAGTTGCCACCATAACAATTCACGGTTGTCCACGTCGCTGCGGCAACGAGTGCCGGAGGTTCGGTGACCGTTACCTGCGCCAGCGCGGTGCAGCCGTTGGTGTCGATTACGGTGAAGTTGTGTGTTCCCACCGGCCGCAGGAAGGTGCCGGTGCCTCTGTACGGTGGCGTGCCCCCCGATGCGGTGACCGTCACGATGGTCGTTCCACCATGACAAAGGATCGGAGGCGCACTGGCCGCCGCGGTAAGGATCGGCGGTTCGGTGATAACAACACTCGTTGAGTCGATGCAGCCGTTGGCGTCCACAACGGTAAAGGTCCAGGTTCCTGGTCCTCGCAGGAACTGACCGATTCCTGCGTAGGGTGGTGTTCCGCCCATCGCGGTGACGGTGACGGTGGAATTACCGCCGTTGCAGAGAATCGGGGTTGCCGATGCGGCAGCGAAAAGTTTCGGCGGCTCCGTGACCTGCACGGTCAGCGTGTCGGCGCATCCGTTCGCATCCACCACAGTAAAGGTGTAGATGCCGGCGACGCGGTAGAATGTGCCGGTTCCGCTGTATGGAGTCGTGCCACCTGTTGCGGTGATGGTGATGGTGGTGACTCCACCATTGCACAGAATGGGAGTGACTTGAGCTGCGGCGACGACTTCGGGAGGCGCGGTGATGGTGATCTGCGTGCTGGCCATACAGCCGTTGGAGTCGATTACGGTGAAAGTGTGCGTTCCCACCGGACGATAGAATTGACCGATGCCTTGATACGGGGGCGTACCACCAATAGCGGTGACGGTGACGGTCGAGATATCGTCATGACAGAGTAGCGGCGTCGCGGTCGAGTACGCGATGAGTATGGGCGGCTCGGTGATGGTGATAGTCACCGTGTACTGGCAGCCGTTGAAATCGGTCACGGTGAAATTGTGCGTGCCGACGGTGCGCTGGAATACGCCCGTGCCGCTGTAGGGAGGTGTGCCGCCCAAAGCCGTCACGGTGACGGTGGAACTGCCACCCGCGCAGAGAATCGGGGTGAAGACCGCATCCGCCGTGAGTGGCGGTGGCTCAGTGATGACCACCGTCACTGTGTCCCAGCACCCATTGGCATCGGTGACGGTGAAGATGTAGGTGCCTGGACCACGGCTGAACGTCCCGGTGCCGCTGTACGGCGGCGTGCCGCCGAGACCAGTGACATCGATGGACGCGGTTCCGCCGTGACAAAGTATTGGCGTGACATCGGCGAGTGCCATGAGTTCAGGCGGCTCGACAATGGTGATCCAAGTGCTGGCGGTGCAGCCCAAGGAATCGGTTACGATGAATTGATGCGTTCCTGCTTTGCGTGTGAACGTTCCCGTGCCCTGATACGGTGGCGTGCCACCTATCGCGGTGATCGTCACCGTGGAAGTGTCGTCGTAGCATAGCAAGGGCGTCGCAACCGCGGTGGCCACAAGAAGCGGAGGCTGCGTGATGTTGATGGTTACTGTCGCGGCGCAACCGTTGGCATCGGTGACGGTGAAGGAGTGCTGACCCGCGGTTCGCTGGAATACGCCCGTCCCCTGATACGGCGGCGTACCGCCCATGCCGGTGACGGTAATAGTGGTGTTGCCACCATGGCAGTCGATGGGGGTGAATGCTGCATCAGCGTACAGCATCGGCGGCTGGTTGATGGTGATGTCCAACGTATCCGCGCAGCCATTGGCATCGCTTACGATGAACTGATAGTTGCCAGGTGTGCGATTGTAACTACCCGTTCCTTGATAGGGTGGAGTTCCTCCGAGCGCGGTAATGTCAATTACCGCGTAGCCACCATAGCAGAGTATCGGCGTGACGGTGGCCAGCGCCATGAGCTGTGGGGGCTCGAGAATGCTGATCTGAGCGCTTGCCGCGCAGTTGTTCGCGTCGGTGATGTTAAAGATATGTGTGCCGGCGTACATCTGGAAGACGCCGGTACCGATGTACGGAGGCGTACCTCCTGTGGCTGTCACGGTTACGGTGGAAGCCTCTCCGTTGCAGTTGATGGGAGTCGCGGTGACAAACACTTGTACCAGAGGCGGTTGGGTGATCAACACCGTGACAGTATCGGCACAGTTGTTCGCATCAGTGACCACGAACGTATGCGTACCCGCGGTGCGGTTGAGTACACCGATTCCCGAGTATGGCGGGGTACCACCAGTCGCGCTGACTGTTACTGTTGTGCCACCACCATGACACAGTATCACTCCGGCAACCGCCGAAGCAATGAGCGCTGGGGGCTCAGAAACAGTCACCTGTACCGTGTCGATGCAATTACCCGCATCGGTAATGACAAAGGTCCACGTTCCGGCACCCCGCTGGAACACGCCGGTTCCTGTATACGGGGGAGTTCCTCCTGTGGCGGTAACGTCAATGGTGGAAAATCCGCCATTGCAAAGTATGGGAGTGGGTGTTGCAAGGGCCTGCAACTGGGGAGGTTGATTGATCGTCACCGTCGTGGTTGCAGTGCAATTATTCGCATCGGTGACAGTGAATTGCCAGCTGCCGGCGGTCCGTGAAAAGCTTCCTGTTCCTGTGTACGGTGGGGTTCCACCCGCCGCGACGACAGTCACGGTTGATGGAGTGCCATTACACTGAATGGGTGTAGCACTTGCCGACACAGTGAGAAGTGGCGGCTCGGAGAGCTGCAAGGTGACGGTGTCGCTGCATCCATTCGCATCGGTGACGGTGAAGAGGTAACTTCCCGCCGTTCGAACGAACAAACCTGTTCCCACGTAAGGAGCGGTACCTCCCGTGGCGGATACGGTAACGGTCGAACTTCCACCATGGCATGCGATGGGTGTTCCACTCGCCGAAGCAACGAGGGGAGGCGGTTCCGACAGATTCACCGACGCCGCGGCCGAGCAGTTGTTGTTGTCCGTAACAGTGAACACATACGAACCTGCGCCACGGAGAAACACACCGGTCCCTTGATACGGAGGAGTTCCTCCGCTTGCTGTGACCGTGACTGTCGATGTTCCTCCGTTACATAGTATCGGGGTGGGCGATGCAAGAACGAGCAGCGCTGCGGGCTGTGTGAGTGTGACGTTGGTCGTATCGCTACAGCCATTCGCATCCGACACGATAAATGTGTGTGAGCCAGCGGTGCGCTTGAATATTCCCGTCCCCAAATACGGAGGAACTCCTCCGGAAGCGGTGATGGTAATCGTCGAACTGTCACCCGCACAAAGGATGGGGGTGGAGGTGAGCGTCATGACGACCTGGCCGCCGGTATTTACTGTGACCGATGCGACAGTCGAGCAATTGTTGGCATCCGTGACAGTGAAATTGTATGTACCGGGTGTCCGGTTGAAGGTGCCGGTACCTTGATACGGTGGAGTTCCACCGGTGGCCGTCACCGTCACTGTCGTGCTGCTTCCGTTGCACGGGATTGGCGGAGCGCTTGCCGCTGCCGACAATACAGGCGGTTCCGTGATACTCACATTCGCGGAACCTCCACATCCATTGGCGTCGGTGACCGTGAATGTATAACTGCCGGCGGTACGATTGAACACACCGGTTCCGACGTACGGAGGAGTGCCCCCAGTCGCGGTAACGGTAACGGTCGAGGTGCCGCCGTTGCAAAGAATGGGCGTCGACGTGGCACTGACCACCGGCGCGCTGCTTGCTATCACCGTGGCTGAGACCTGCGTTGCGCAGCCGTTGGCGTCAGTCACCGTGAATTGATGTGTACCAGCGGATCGTTGGAACGCTCCGATTCCTTGATACGGTGGAGTCCCTCCGCTGGCCGAAATGGTCACCGTGGTGGTGGCACCGGTACAATTGAGCGGGGATACGGAGGCACTGGCGACAAGCGCCGATGGCTGTGTTATAGTCAGGGTATCGGCACCGCTGCAGTTGTTCGCATCGGTCACGGTGAAGATGTATGTGCCAGCGGTGCGATTGAAGACGCCAGTACCGGAGTAAGGCGGCACGCCACCTGCGGCTGTTACCGTCACCGTGGAGGTCCCGCCGTTGCACAGGATGGGCGTCGCGGCGGCGTTGACTGCGATCTGGCCACCAGGATTGACCGTGATGGTCGCAACCGAGGAACAATTTTTCGAGTCCGTCACAGTGAAGTTGTACGTGCCCGGAGCCCGTTGGAAGGCACCCGTTCCCTGATATGGAGGAGTACCGCCCGAAGCACCAACCGTAACCGTGGTTGTCGTACTGTTGCACCCCACGGGTGGAGCACTGGCGGTGGCAACAAGCGCCGTGGGTTGCACAATCGTGATCGATGCCGATCCGCTACACCCCTTCGCATCCGTGACGGTAAAGGTGTAGGATCCGGCCGCCCGGCTAAATACACCCACTCCGGAATACGGCGATTTGCCTCCGCTCGCAGTGACCGTCACGGTGGACATACCTCCGTTGCAGAGAATCGGCGTTGCCGACACCGAAACGGTTGGCGTCGTGGGCGCCACAACGGTGGCCGATACTGTAGCGGTGCATCCGTTCGCATCGGTAACAGTGAAAATGTGTGTTCCTGGCGCTCGCTGGAACGCACCGGTTCCTTGATACGGAGCTGTTCCACCCGACGCGGTTACGGTCACCGTGGTCGTGCTGTTGGCACAGGTCATTGTCGTGACCTTGGCCTTCGCGCGCAGTTTCTTCGGCTGTTTGATTTTAATGGTCGCGACTCCGCTGCAGCCGTTCGCATCGGTGACAACGAAGTTGTACGTTCCTGGCGATCTAATGAACGCACCTGTGCCCTGATACGGCGGGACACCACCCGCCGCGGACACGGTCACCGTGGACGTTCCTCCGAAGCAGAGAATCGAGGTCGCAGTTGCCGTTACAGCCACTGTATACCCCTGACCTGGCACATTCACGCATGCCGTTTCGCTACAGCCGTTGGCATCTGTCACTGTAAAGGAACGTCCGCCCGGGGAAACATTGAACGTTCCTGTTCCACTATATGGTGGCGTCCCCCCCGTCGCCGTCACCGTGACTGCGGTTTTTCCGCTCGTGCAACTGTATGCGCCCATGGTTACCGACATGTTGATCTGCGATGGCTGGGTGATGGTACGAGAGATCGTCGCACTGCACCCACGCGCATCGGTGACGGTGAACTGATACGTACCGGCGTATTTCCTGAACGTCCCGGTTCCGGAATACGGCGACACGCCTCCGGATGCACTGATGCTCACCGTCGATTTCCCTCCATAGCACTGAATGGGAGTATGTGAAGCACTGAGTGTGATACCATACACCGTGACGGGATAGGTGCACGACACCGAATGCGAGCCATCACTCACGTACACATTCAAGGTGTATCCACCGGCGACATTGCCAGCGGAAACAGATACGGTTTTGCTTGTTGCGCCGCTGACAATGCTCGCGCCGCTGGTGTTCGAACTCAACGACCAGTAATACGTCAGATTGTTGCGTGAGGTCGAAAAAGAGTAACTGTTCTGCGAGCCCTTGCACACCCGTGTGGGTCCGCAAATGCTACATGTGAGGTGACACTCTATTTCGTTCGTATCATCGGGATCCTTCGGCGCGATGAATGCGCGTCCATCGAAATCCCCAACCACTATCGGCGCGGAAACTCGGCGGGGGGCGCCGTCGCCGCTACCGCTTTCATCCCGGCTATTATCCGCATCATTGGACGCCGATGTTGTGCGATTCCAATCGCCTCCGAACGCGATCAGAATCGTACGCGAGGCCGATGTCCAAGTCAATGTGTAGTTCGCGATTCTGCGGTGCCCTTCTGTGAAGCCATTGAATACGATGGAAACATCACTAATGGGAGCATCGCCCTGAAGGGTGATCGAGCGCTCGGCAAGAAGATACTCCATACTCACAGGCGCGGACGCCGTCCCCATCGTTGGGTCGAAATCCAATGCCGCCCGGGCATCCACCACCGCTCGATGAGGGGTGGAACTCATGCTTCGGATGAGGGAGTTCTCGGAATCGTTCGGAGGACGCATCGCACCTACGGCATATGCGTCATTCCGCGTGTTAGCCAGATTGCGATCAGCAACCAAGGATCCTTTAACAGGACCGCTGGCGTTGATCGATGTCTCCAAGCCCGCTTCGCCCGTATTGTGGGAGAACGTCATGGAGTGTCGGTCACCCACTGTGCCATGCACTCCCGTGACAAGGAATACCGGGGGATCCGACGCCCCTTTGTTCCATACGGCACCGCTATTGAGCGATACCTGATCTATCCAGACTGCATTATCGGGACCTCGTGATTTCGATCCCACATCTTCTGGATTCTGCACCTTGTTGATCTGACCTTGCGACAACTGTATTGTACAGCAGACCAGAATCACTAGTACAGGAATGAAGTAACGTGCATTCACCATCTCACACCTCATGTAAATGATGGACAGTTGATATCCACAGCGTACCCGCCAGCCATGCCTCCTCCTGGCACGGAACTCCAGCAAAAGTAGCACTTCAACCTTACGGGAATATTAACTGCGCATTACAAAAGTCCTACGGTTTCCTTACAAAACCGTAAGAAACAAGGGAGGGGAGTGGATACTTTTAGCGCGACCAAGCAGCAGATCGAAACAAAACACAGAAATAAGCATGGTTATTGCTCACTTTTAATATGTACTGTATTCCCTATTACGCTACAAATTCAGTATTCGAAGCGCATAAAAAAAATCGGAAAACACAGGAGATCATGCCATGGTTTTCATTCATTTACTCACTGCTACGGAATTCTGTAGAGAGTTCACCGAATGACAACGGGCTGCCTATGCACTTCGGAAAGCGCCCGGCTCTATCCTCACGACTCTCAACCAGGGTGAATGAACGAGGCCGCCTGGGTTTGTGTAGTAAATCTTCGATGGCTTCCGATACGCCCGCGCCGTCGCATCTCCCGCTCCCTGTACTACTCGGACCATTGCTTACGGGACATCCATGGTCCCGCATTGCACGTGCGAAATTCTATCCCTCGCAGGCTTCATGGAGTTGGAGCCGTAATTATGAACGGTGGAGATCACTGCACGGGTCGGCAACAACAGATCGCGAGCCTCGTGAGGGGGAAGAACCTGTAAACCGTGTGCTTTGGACTCGCAGCTCGTTCGTCACATCCTCAGGAAAACTCGCCGCTGCGCTCGATCAGGAATCCCTCAACAGCGACGGAACTGATGCTCGATGATGATGGTCTGAAATTATTCGCGTTCGGAGTACCTACGATCTTCCTCCCAAGCAAGCGCGACGACATCGATGAAATCCTCGATGACAGATTGCACGAGTTGCGCTGACTGCAGCGCGCCCACCCATTCTTCCGGAATTGATCCAGCCCCGAAAACCAAACCGGCGAGCGCTCCTGTCACACATGCCGTGGTGTCGCAGTCGTTGCCAAGCTCCACGGCCAAAGAAACCGCATCCTTGAACGATGTGCTACGCAACACACACCAGAGCGCCGCTTCAAGCGTATGGACGACATATCCGTCCGAATAAATCCTGTCCGCCGGAAGTTCTTTGAAACCCGGTAGAAATATGCGGTGATACAGGGGCAATTCCGCAGCAAACGCACTCGTATGCAGGATACCGTGGTGACGGCGGTGTACGGCAACGAGAGCGGAGTGCAATGCGTCCGAAGCACTCACGGCTGGATCGTCTAAAAAGCTGCGGAGCGCATGCGCCAGAAGGAGGGAAAAAATAACGCAGCCCAGTCGTGAGCGAGGATGTGCGTGGGTAATAGCGGATACGGTGGAAACCGCTGTGCACAACACTGTCTCTGGAGAGAGTGCATGATAGATCGCAACGGGAGCGATGCGCATAAGCGAGCCATTGCCATTGCAACCTTCTTCCGTGCATCCGCAGGTGGTGACCGTCGCCCCGGCGTGATATCGGTGCAACGCACTGCTTGTGGTGATGCCGCAATCGAAAACCTGGCCATGCGGCGTCATGTGTGCCTGATTCATCCAACGGACAAAGGTATCCGCGAGAAGAGGGAGTGAGAAGCCCTTCGCATACACTTCGGCCGTACATAGCAGCATGGAGGAATCGTCCGACCAGGTACCGGGCGGTTGATTGTACGTCCCGTACCCGGTCATTGCACAGGTGAAACGCGATCGCGTCTGCTCCCTGGAGAGGAATTCAAAGGGGACTCCCAGGGCATCCCCAACCACCGCGCCAAAAAGTGCGGCTCGTATCCGCTGCCTCGCATCATCATTCATGACCATACTTCTCCATAGGTGTCAGGTACTTCGGGCGATGGCAGGCCTGAGGTCTCAACAATCGATTTGGCTCTATGGAATCGTCGCTGTATTTCCAGGGAAACAGATCGTTAATATATCACGCCAAAACTCAGAAGCAAGCCCATGCCCTTGAGATCCAACCGGGCATTCGCGTCATCGTGCAATTGCGCAAGAGAATAGGCCACACGACCTTGAACGATAATCGTGAAGCCAGCAGCAGGAATATCCACTCCCAGGAACGCGCTGATGCCGTAATCCAATTGCTCGACGTCTGTAACCTCACGCACTGGCCCTTCATCCGGGACCTCCGCGGCATTGAGCAACCATCCCGCGAAGGGGCCGGCACCCACGGTGATGGCCGAACCGTAGGCGTTGTAGGGGAACAGCAATAACAAATGCAGTGGAAGTTCGAGGTAGTCCAGTCGCAATTCCCGCCGTTGCGCTTCGTCGCCGAGCACCGCGCCTTTGCGGGTATATGCGAGTCCGAGTTGCACACCACCATCCTCCCATGCGTTCACACGCATCACTGCGCCGAGCTGAAAGGACACGCGTGCATCGCGTTGTTCAGGGGCATCTGTACCGCGTACGCCCGCCATCACCGCACCGCCCTCCAATCCGAAGCGGAGCAAACGGGATCGCCGTATCGCGCGAGGCTGCGCCGGGGCGACGCCTCCACTGCCATAGGCGGAGGATGGATACTGCGCGGGGGCTTCGACGGGAGCTGCGGGCTTGACCATCGCAATGCGTTCCGTGCGCAGCTGTTGTGCCTGCAGCCATCCTTGTCTTCCCTCGGCGGTGCGAACCTGAAACCAGCCCGCGCGTGAGTCCAGCACATCCACCAACGCATCGCGTCGCACGGTCGTCACGCTGCGCGCGGTTGCCGAAGGGGCTTCGCGCAGCTCCGCTTGCTCGGCAATGACCGTGCCGCGCCAGAGGGTGTCTCCGATCGACTGCGCGGGGCGCGCAGCGATTGCGGTGAAGGCGGGGACGAACAGAAAAAGAAGAATCATTGATCGCATATGCGAGGTCCTTGGTAGTGGGATCTGATTGCGGTGATGCTCGTGTTGCCTTCGTCTGTTCTGGTTGCGGCAACACGCCCCACCCTTGCGCGGCACGCGTGTGACTCGCAACGCCAGTGAAGCGCAACGCGATCTCACATCTCGGCGGGGCTTGCGAGCGCAAAGTAGCGAGGATCGTTTCAAGATTCAAGAGTGAGGAATCGGATACATGCTTCGAACTCCCTTCACACACTTATGCCAGCATACGTTCGCGATTCATGAAATTCCCCCCTACCGAAGCGCGTGATCGTATTCCCTCGATGGGCGGATCGGATCGGCTACGTATCCCGCATGGTTCATGCCAATAATGCGAGCATACGCTGCAACTCCAGCGGCGTGTTGATGTTGAGAAGCATGGAATGATGGTACCGCGGGACGCGAAGATCGAGACGAAGGCGAAGCACGTGCTGCGTCCCGAGAAATCCGTTGACACTTCTCCTCCCTGTGGAGAGATAATCCCGCAGTTCGGAGCGAATCGATGCGTCGTAACAGCCGATGAGAGGTTGCTCATGCGATTGATCTGCCGCCACCACCACAGCCGCGCGGTCGGCGTGGGCGAGCAGCGTCTCAAACACGCTGCTCGTGAGCCCAGGCGCGTCACAGGGCGCCACGAGCAAACGACCGGCATCGACACGGTCAAGTACCGACAGCAATCCCCCAAGCGGCCCCCTGTCGGGCAACGCATCCTCCACGAAGCGGTACCGCTCCGCCGACGCATCGCCTCTCCAGGCGACGCTGACGACCACTTCGTCGACCAGCGAGCGCATTGCTTGCGCAACATGATCGAGGAAGCATCGTCCGTCGAGCAGGAGCGCGGCTTTATCCCTGCCCATGCGTCGGCTGCGGCCACCCGCGAGTACCACGCCGAGCGTCGGCCCTGAATATCGCGTCACAGCAACGCTCCCGCCAGCAGTTTGCCGCCGGCGAGCAACAACACCACCGCCAGTATCCAACGCACTGTGGCGGGTCGGAACCACAGCGCTCCCGCCCTCGAGCCGAGAATCGCTCCGGCGAGCACGGCGAAAAGGGTCGGGAAAAAGAACTGCCATTCCAATCCACGCGATCCCATTCCCGCGAGCAGTCCACTCATCGAATTGAGCACAATGAAGACGCTCGACACCGCGGCGCTCTCCCGCACATCTGTCCAGCGCAAGAGCAACAACAACGGACTGAGAAAGACGCCACCTCCGATGCCGGTCATGCCCGCCAGCATCCCTAGTATGCCCCCGATGAGCAGCGCCTGCAACCACAATCGCCGTGCGTTCATCACCGTGGGTGTGACCAACATACGGCGAGACGCGAGCAAGCGCCAGGCGGCGAACAGCAGCGCCGCACCGAGCAACACGCCGAAGGTGTTGCGATCAACATGCAGTTGCGCGCCCAGCCAGGCGGCCGGCACGGAGGCGACAATCAGAGGAAGCAACAGATTCCACCGCAGGTATCCCTGGCGATGGAAATGCCAGCCGCTGATTCCCGCCACTACAATGTTGAGCGCCAGCGCTACGGGCACCATGTCCTGCCTCGCCACTCCCAGCAACGCGAAGAGTGCGAGATAACCCGACGCTCCTCCATGGCCGACGCTGGAGTACAGCCAGGCGACAACGAAAAACAACGGGAGGAATTCAATCGGGATAATCATTTCCCACATTCCTCTATATGCCAGCAGCGGCGGTGCTTGCGGTATCAATCGATGCCTCGTCGTGAGGCAGAACTTCCACCACATCACCCACGGCGATTTCGCCGCCTCGCAGCACGCGGGCAAAAACGCCCTCGCGCGGCATCACGCAATCGCCCGCTTTGTAGTAGATTGCGCAGCGTGTGTGACACTCCTTGCCGATTTGCGTGATCTCGATCAGTGCCGCCCCGATGCGCAAACGCGTGCCCAGCGCCAATGTGGGCAGATGCAGAAAGCTTGTGGTGATATTCTCCGCAAAGGCGCCGGCACGCACCTTCAATCCCTTCGCCCGCATGCTGTCGATGCTCTCCATGGCGAGCAAACTCACCTGACGATGCCAGTCCCCCGCATGCGCATCACCCACGAGGCCCCAGCGCTCGCGCAGTTCCGCACTGCGCACATTGCTTTTGGGAATGCCCTTGCGCTTGCTCAGGGAGATCGCGGCAATCACGCCGCGCGTGCTCGCGGGAGTTCCGTGTATGCTTTCCTTCCACATGATGCTTTCCTTTCCTGCTGATGTTTGTGCGAATCAGATATGCCACCGCATGACTTCAACCTCCACCGTCCTTCCCGCTTCCCAGCTTCCCGCGAAGGCGGGCAGGCGGAGAAATGCCGCACCGCGCGCCACCGCCCCGAGCATATGCGAGCCCTGCGATGACAAAGGCTGAGCCTGTGGCATAAGAGTACCGCCGTCGCGCAATTCCACGAAGATAACGTGCTCGCGCTCGCTGTCGTTGCGCAGTGGTGAAGCCAGCGTTGCGTGTACGCATCGATTTGCCTTGGGAAGCGCCATGCACTGCATCAACGCGGGACGGACGAAGAGATACAGACCGAGCAAGGCCGAGAGCGGATTTCCGGGCAACCCGAACACCATGCGCTGCCCTCGCGTGCCAAAAAACACCGGCTTGCCCGGTTTCATCGCCACCCGCCAGAAGTGTTCGCGCACTCCCACGCGTTGCATGACATCGCGCACAACGTCGTACTCGCCCACGGACACGCCTCCCGATGTGATGAGCACATCGGTGTTTTTCAGGACGCCGCGCACCGTCGCGAGCATGCGTCGCGCATCGTCGTGCACGCGCAGCACCGAGCAGTTGGTGCCCATGAGCGTCAAGGCCGCGCGAATGCTGTAAGAATTCGCATCCGGGATTTGTCCCGGCGCGAGTATGGCGCCTGGTGTGCGCAACTCGTTGCCCGTGACCAGCACGGTGACGCGGGGACGCGCATAAACCCGAACACGTGCGTATCCGAGTGTGGCGCACATACCGACGGCGGCGGGTGTCGCGCAGCTTCCATCGTGAAGCGCGATGTCGCCGAAGGTGAATTCCTCGCCCTTGCGCCGCACATGCTCGCCCACGCGCGGCGGTTTCGTGACAATAATGAAATCGCCGTCGCGCTCGACATTTTCCTGCATCAACACGGTATCGGTACCGTCGGGCATAGCCGCGCCGGTGAAAATGCGTGCGCATTCGCCGTTACCGATGCTGCGTTTGCTTGCACCGCCTGCCTGCAACCGCGCCACCACGCGCATGTGTCGTGGCGCTCGCTCGCTGGCTTGCACACACTCCTCGGCACGCAGCGCGTAGCCGTCCATGGCGGCGTTGTCGAAACGCGGAATACTTTCGCGCGCGTACAGCGCTTCGGCAAAAGTGTGCCCCACTGCGTTCGCCAGCGGCACAGAAACGATGCGCATCGTCGGTGTATGTTCGCGCACCAGGCGCTGCGCTTCGTCAACCGACAACATCGGCCAATTCCTTCGCTTCGCTTACGACCGCACCGTTCAACGGAGGATGCGGCACATGCACGGGACTGCTTTTCATCCACAACATTTTGAAGGCATGCAGCATCGCCGGGAACACCGCGTCGAGCGCGTCGCGCACACCGCCACGGCTGCCGGGCAGAGCGAGCACGATGCTTTTACCACGGATACCCGCGACATTGCGCGAGAGCATCGCATACGGCGTTCGCTCCTGTCCGTACGCGCGTATGGCTTCGGCTATTCCCGGCGCATCGCGTTCGAGCACTGTGCTCAGGGCTTCGGGAGTGCAATCGCGCGGACTGAAACCGGTACCGCCGGTGAGCAGCACCACGTCGCAGTGGAGCGTATCGGTCATGTGCAGCACCGCTTCGCGAATGTCCTCGATCTCGTCGGGCACGATCCTGTACTGCTCCACCACGAGACCCTCATCCTCGAGACGCTCGCGAATGGTGAGGCCGGAGGCATCACTTTTCAAACCCGCATGTATGGTATCGGACATCACCAGCACGCCGGCGCGCAGAGGTTGTGGCCACACGTCTCGGCGGTCGGATGTTCCTCCGCGCTTCTCCAGCAAACGCACACCGCGAATTTCCATGTCGTCGTCCACCATTTTCATCATATCGTATATCGTGAGCGCCGCCACGCTTGCTCCCGTCATCGCTTCCATTTCCACGCCAGTGCGGTAGATGGAGACAACGGACACGGTGATGCGAATTCCATCCTCGAGCATATCGAATTCCACCGCGGCGTGCTCGACCGGAATGGGGTGGCAATACGGAATGATATCGCTGGTGCGCTTCACTGCTTGAATCGCTGCGACGCGGGCCACGGGCAATGGATCGCCCTTCGGCAGTTTTCGGTCATAGAGCAGTGTGAGCGCATCGGCACCGATGCCGATCACGGCTTCGGCACGCGCGCTACGCAGTGTGGGCGATTTTCGTGAAATGTCGAACATAGTCATCCTCCGATTCGAATCATGGATCTGTTGTGCAATTGTCGTAGTGCTTCGGCACCGGGATGCGCGGCCCATTTCCCCTGTAATGCGGCGCGAATAGCCCGGAGCAGCGCCTCGTCGTCGGCTCCCGCGCGCATCAGATCGCGCACGTTGAGTTCGCCCGGCGAGAAGAGGCACACTTTCATCGCGCCGTCGGCGGTCAGCCGCAGGCGTTCGCAGCCATCGCAAAAGTGTTCGGTCATCGACGCGATAATGCCGATCGTACCGCGAAGTCCTTCCACAGCGAAGCGCTTCGCCACGGCATCACCACTCGCCAGCGGTCGAAGCGCGAAGCGCTCGCCGAGTGCCACGCGCATGTCAGCGGCGCTCATCATGCGATCACTGCGCCAGGCATTATCGTCGAAGGGCATGTACTCGATGAAGCGGACTTCCAGTGGGGTCGCGCGTGCGAGCGCGACGAAATCCGCAAGTTCGTCCTCGTTTACTCCGCGCATCACCACCGTATTGATTTTCACCGTCCCGATGCCCGCCACCAATGCGGCATCGATACCACGCAAGACCTCGTCGAGCGCGTCGCTGCCGGTGATTACGCGGAAGCGCTCAGGTCGTAACGAATCGAGACTGATATTCACCGCATCCAGGCCTGCCGCACGCAGTGCGGAGACGTGGCGAGCTAGAAGCATGCCGTTCGTGGTGAGCGCCACCGTGTCCACACCCGGCAGTGCGCGTAATGCTCCTACCAGTTCCACGAGATCGTGACGCAGCAGCGGTTCGCCTCCGGTGAGGCGAATCTTGCGCACTCCCTGCGTGGCGCAGAGCGCGGCGAAGCGCAGGATTTCCTCTGCACGCATCATCGCGCCATGCATCGTACCAGCGGCGACAAGAGGCCGGCAGTACGCACAGCGAAAATTGCACTGTTCCGTGACCGCGATGCGCAGATAACGGTGCGCACGTTGATGGGCATCGAGCAGCATGTCTTCGCTCCTTTCACTCATGGGGTTCCTTTCTCGTAAATGCGCTTCGTCCTGTCCGTTGTGGACAGGACGAAGCGTCGATGCCGTGCATCGTGAGCGTCTTCTCCTTTCCACATCGGGGGGCGACACCGTTTCCGGTGGCACCGT
This sequence comes from Bacteroidota bacterium, assembly GCA_035914695.1. Classification (GTDB taxonomy): domain Bacteria; phylum Bacteroidota; class Ignavibacteria; order SZUA-365; family SZUA-365; genus JAOSJT01. The sequence goes on from JAMIQH010000277.1 coordinate 15,589, forward strand.
GCCCCGCCACCTGGCGGGGGGATCGTCGGGCGATCCTCGGACCGCCGTCCCTTCCGCTTTCGCGGGTCGGGACGTGCGGACTCGGAGTATGTCAACGAACGTCGCGCGTGATGGTCACGCGTGATAGTGCAGACTCTCAACCAGCGTTGGGTCTTGCACGGGAACGACATTGCCACGCGAGAGTCCGCGCAGGGTGAGCAGGAAGAACAGCGCAACGAAGGCAGCCAGGGGCGCGACTTCCCACACACCGATGCGCGGAGCGTCGGGCATGAATGTGGGCGATACCATCCAGAACACATCGATCCAATGACCCACGAGTACGATGATGCACACTTTGAGCAGGAGGCCTTCGGCCTTTTTCGCGCGCGCGGAAATGAGCGTGACAAAGGGGATGACCCAATTGAACAGCACGTTCAGAATTGTGAACGTGAGCCAACCGCCCTCCTGCCGGCGCAAATAGTAGACCGCTTCCTCCGGAATATTCGAGTACCAGATCAGCATGTACTGGCTGAACCAGATGTACATCCAAAAGGTGCTGAACGCGAAGAGGAGCTTGCCGAGATCGTGAAGATGGTCCGCGCGAATGAGATCGCCGAATACTCCCCTGCGCCGCAGTACGATGAGAAGCAACGTGATGGCCGCGATGCCGCTGGTGAGCATGCCAGCGATATTGTACACGCCGAAAATAGTGCTGAACCAATGCGCTTCGATGGACATGATCCAATCCGTGCCGGCCAGCCAGAACGTGAGCGCGAACAGCACGAGAAAGCACGCCGACGCCCGCATGTTGCGCTCGGTCAGGCGCTCGTCGCCCGAGCTGTCCTGATGCAGCGAATTCCTTCGCAGATACAGGGCAAAGGTCAGCCACACGACGAAATACAGCACCATGCGAAGCATGAACATGCCGATGTTGAGATAGGCGGCCTTGCCCGCGAGCAAGACGTCGTTGGCGAGCACATCCCGGTGTGTCCATTCATACAGCGTCGAAAGCCCAAAGGCCATGAGCAGCATGCCGAGAAAATTCACCGGCAGTATGCCGCTCATCGCTTCGGGAATGCGACGGAACACCGTGCTCCAGCCCGCGCGCGCGGCGAACATGAGCGCAACGAACACCACGCCGGCGAGTCCCAGCGTCAGTACATAGTAATTGGCCACAAGCAGCGCGGGCCAAATGCGCGCGGGCGCCAGAAACAATCCCGCGATGACGACGGCCAGACCCGCGAGAGTGATCGCGCCGAGTGTCCGCACCGTTGCGGGACGCACTGTGTAACTGGCCAGTTGCACGTTCACTACGCTCCTCCTTTCGCTGCGGTCGACGCCGTCTGCATGCTTCGTATGTGGCGGATGATGTTCCAGCGGTCGACTGGTACGACTTGTGAAGCGTGCGCGGGCATGTTCGCCCGTCCCCGTTCGATGATGCCGTATATCGCCGAGTCCGCCAGCGCCAGCGCGCTCTCGCCCAACAGCGACGGAGGCGGCGGGAAGCCCCGCGCCACGACGCTGCCGTTGCCTCTTCCATCCGCGCCGTGACAAGGCAGGCAGAATGTGGCGTACTGATCGCGGCCGCGTGCCAGCAAGGCGGGCAGCATCGTTGCCCGAGCGCTGTCGCTCAAGCGCGCGGTTGGATCCTGTGCCCCGCGCACCGTATCCGCGAGTGCCACCGTTCCATGCGCGACGTTTTCGCCACGCAGCTCGGCCACCGCGCGCCAGCGTTCCGATTGTCCATTCATAGGAATGGAATACACCATACCGGGGAGCACATCGTAATTCTTGCGCGTCCACACCGCTTCCATCTGCGAGCCCAGAACCAGCACCAGCAACAGCAGGACGAACAACACGTAGTGATGCAACCGCAACGCGCTCATGACGTCACCTCCGAGCGTTCGTACACCTCGCTTGCGCGGAGCGTGTGACAGAGTTCCATCAGACCTCCGACGTGCACGTCGGCACGATCCACCAGCGTGACCAGCACGAAGGCGTCGTCGGTGGCGCGGGGATGCGCGATGCGCGCTCGCCTACCGGGGTGCAGCCCGGAACGAAGAAGAAACGCGAGCACAGTGCCGATACCCGCGAATAGAACAGTGACCTCGAAGGTGATGGGCACGAAGGCCGGCACGGAGGCGAGGGGTTTTCCCCCCACGTTCAGAGGCCAGCTTCCCGCCGACGTCCACACCTGAAACCAGAGCTTCGCCACGGCGCCGGTGATGCCGAACAGCAGGCACAGCATCGGAAGGCGCGTGGGTCGCACCGCAAGTATATTGTCCAGACCATGCACAGGATACGGTGTGTAGGCCTCGTGTATCGTGTAGCCGCGGTCGCGTAGCGCTTGCGCGGCGGCGAGCAGGTCGTGCTCGCTGGCGAATGCCGCAAGGACGCACCGTTGATTGGGGAATGGGGTTGTTCTCATACTTGCACCGCGTTGTACTTATTGCGGACGTGCCGTTGCATGCGCTGCGGCAACCGGCTCAGGATGTGCCGGCTGCGAGGCCTTGCCATTCCGTCGGGTGAGTATGCCCGTGCTTTCCACCACGGTACGACCGTGGCCCAACACGCCCTTCACTTCGGCGATGGCAATCATTGGCAACAGCCGCGCGAACAGCAGAAACAGCGTAAAAAAAAGACCGAAGCTTCCGGCAAAGGTGCCCACTTCGATCCAGGTGGGCGTGTACTCGGACCAACTCGACGGAAGAAAATCGCGCGTGAGCGAGGTGACGATGATGACGAAGCGCTCGAACCACATCCCGACATTGATGGCGAGGGATAGAATGAACACCACAACCACCGATCGGCGAATGCGACGAATCCAGAAGAGCTGCGGAACGATCACATTACAGGATATCATTGTCCAGTACGCCCAGGCGTAGGGACCGAACATGCGATTGGTGAACGCGAACTGCTCGTAGATGTTGCCTGAATACCAGGCGGTGAACAGTTCCGTCAAATAGGCGAAGCCCACGATACTGCCGGTGGCGAGAATGATTTTCGTCATCGCTTCCACATGCTGCAGCGTGATGTAGTCCTCGAAATGCAACATCTTGCGCGTGATCAGCATCAGGGTCAACACCATGGCGAAGCCAGAGAACACCGCGCCCGCGACGAAATACGGCGGGAAAATGGTGGTGTGCCAACCGGGAATCACCGACGTGGCGAAATCCCAACTCACGATCGTGTGCACCGAAACCACCAGCGGCGTAGCCAGTCCCGCGAGCAACAGATACAGCACTTCGTAGCGCGACCACGTGCGATTCGATCCATCCCATCCAAGACTGAACCATCCCGCGAGCTTGCGGCGCAATTTCGTGCCAGCGCGGTCGCGCATCGCGGCGAGATCGGGAATCAGGCCTATGTACCAGAACAGCAGACTGATGAGGAGATAGGTGCTGATGGCGAACATGTCCCACACCAGGGGCGAGCGGAAATTCACCCAGAGCGGACCGCGGAAATTCGGATAGGGGAGGAACCAGAAAGCCAGCCATGGCCGTCCCATGTGAATGATGGGAAAAATTCCAGCACAAGCGACGGCGAACAAGGTCATGGCCTCGGCGGATCGGTTGACCGAGGTGCGCCACTTTTGCCGGAACAGGAAGAGGATGGCGGAGATCAGCGTGCCCGCGTGGCCGATACCGATCCAGAACACAAAATTCGTGATGTCGAAGGCCCAGCCCACGGTGTTGTTCAATCCCCACGCTCCGACACCAGTGACGAGCTGATACGTTTCGGCCGCGACACCGACGGCGAGCAATAGCAGCGCGCTCACAAACGCAATCCACCAAAGCTTGCCCGGCCCGCGTTCCATGGGCGCGCAGACATCGTCGGTAACCTGGCGCAGGGATTTGTCGCCCAGAATCAACGGCGAGCGCAGTATCGAATACAGTTCAGCCATGCGAGTCCTCCGTTTTCCCGGTACGCGTATTCCGAACATTCATCAGATAGCCCACCGACGGCTTGACGCCGAGTTCCTCAAGCGCGCGATAGAAGCGCGGACCGGCGCTCGCCCGCCGCACGAGTGAATCCGGCTGGTTCATATCGCCGAAGCGTATCGCCTTTGTCGGACAGCTTTGCATGCAGGCGGGCAGCACGTCGCCATCGGCAATGCTCCGACCTTCCGCGTTCGCGCGTATGCGCGCGTCCTCTATACGCTGAATGCAAAACGAGCATTTCTCCATCACACCGCGCATGCGCACGGTGACATCCGGATTGAGGACGAGATTCTCCTCGTCATTGCGCGGATAATCGAACCAGTTGAAACGGCGGACTTTGTACGGACAGTTGTTGGCACAGTATCGCGTGCCTACACAGCGATTGTACACTTGCTGATTCAAGCCTTCCTGGCTGTGTACCGTCGCGAGTACGGGACACACGGTTTCACAGGGCGCGTGGTCGCAGTGCTGGCACATCATCGGTTGATGAATCATCCGCAGTTCACCAGTGTCGTCCCGGTGGTAGTAGCGATCCACGCGCATCCATTGCAGATCGCGGTTGCGGCGCACCTCGTCCTTCCCCACAACGGGAATATTGTTTTCCACCTGACAGGCGATCACGCAGGCGTTGCATCCGGTGCAAGCCGACAAATCGATGCTCATTCCCCAGTGATACCCTTCGTAGCGGTGTTCGGGCCACATGCTCGCCGACAGATCGTGCGGACCTGCATGGGTGTCGCCATGGGCGGCGGCGCTTGCCAGCGCGGCGATTGTGATCTCCTGTGCGCAGGGACGTTTCGCGCCCGTGCCATCGCCCGCCGGACCGGGTTGATGGAGTGACTGATACTCCTGCGCCAGTGCGAGTGCCTCGCTCCGTCCCGTGGCGCTTGCGCGGCAGGGCACACCGCTCGCGCGCAGCACCGTGGCGTCGACGAGCAGCGCATCCGACACGCGCGCACCCACCACGCCGTCGTGATTGACCGAGGGAACGCCGTACAGCCATGAGGGGCCCGCATCGCGAAAGCGCCGCGTAGCACGGCCACCGTAGCCCGCTGCCACGGCGATGCAATTATCGGCCATGCCCTCCTGAACAAGTGCGGGTAGGGCGAAGTCCGCCCCATCCACCTCGATGCGCAGCACATCACCCGTGACCACCGACAGCGACGAGGCCGTGGCGACACTCAAGCAAGCGACATTGTCCCAACTCACTTTGGTGATGGGATCGGGCAGTTCCAGCAACCAGGCGTTACCACTGTTGCGCACGTCGAGCAAGGTCGCCGAAGGATGCACTTCAATCTCCAGAGACGGGCGCGTGGAAGCAGCTGCGCCAATGGTTGTGAAATCCACGCGTTGCATAGCAGCTGTCGCGGCGGTCGGACGCGCATCGTACACACCTGTACGCACCGTTTCGCGCCAGAACTCCTCGAAGTCCGTCAGCCCACTTCCCGGAAAGACCTCGGCGCGCCAACGCGCCCGAAGCAGTTCCAACGCAGTATCCGCCGATCCGCTCCAGCGGGCGAGCGTTTCGAGCATCGACCGGCTCCCCTGTTCGGGCGGCAGCGTGGGCTGCGCAAGAGCGAGCAGACCATGATGGCTTTCCACATCGCGCCATTCCTCCAACGCGTGAGTCAGCGGGACCACCACGCGCGAGCGACGCGAGCTTTCGTTGGGCATACGTACGAGTGCGATGGACAGGGGCACCTTTGCGAGTGCGTGTTCGATGCCAAGGCGTTGTGGGAAATCATACAACGGATTGCAGTCCAGCATCAACAGCGCGTCCACCGCTCCGTCACGCAATTCGCGCGCGAGGGAAAGCACGGCCCGGTCGTTGCCCGCGCGCTGCCGGGATGCGCGGGCGAGATCGAGGGTGTTGCCGTAACTGTCAAGCAGATCGTTGATCGCGACGGTGAGGCGCTGCATGTCGGGATCGTTGTCGCCGCACAGCACGAGCGAATCGCCGCGCCCTTCCCAAAGTTGGGTAAGTATGCGTTCCATCACCTCGGAAGACAGCGGCGCCTGTCGCGTTGGTGTGTGAATGCGACCATCTCCCGCGCGCAACGCTATGCCGTACGCTATATGCCAGAGCACATCGAAACGCTGCGCGGCGTTCAGCGCGTAGCGCGCGTCGGCCTTGCCACCGGTAAGGGACATGCGCGCCTCAATCTGACAGTGCCAGGAAAAGCGCGACGCGCTTCCATCGCTGTCGCGTCCCGCCGCCCAGTCGGCAGCGAACTCCACGGGCGAAATCCACGTGCCGAGGAAATCCGCATTCAGACTGACGATGGTCCGCGCCCTGTCAAATCGCAGTCCCGGGATCACACGCACGCCGAACATCTGCTCATGCGCGGCCAGCAGGGCAGAGCACGAATCGTTGTCGTACTCCACATGCATGGCGTCGGGGTGCTCCGCCATCAGCGCGGCGATGCGGGCACGCAGCGTGGGACTTGTCACGGTATGGCTGAGTATGCGCAGCACCCCTCCTCGCTCGCGCAATTTCGCCAACTCAACGTCGATCATGGTGTCGAGTCGCTCCCACGTGGTATCCGCACCGCCGACGCTGGGGCGGCGCAATCGTTGCGCATCATAGGCACCGAGCAATGAGGCCTGGCCGACTGCGCACAGACCACCCCGTGACACGGGATGCGCGGGATTGCCCTCGAGCTTCACAGGGCGATTGTCCCGTGTGCGCACCAACGTTCCGCAGCCCGCTTCGCAGGCGGCGCAGACGGACGCGTACCAGGCGGACACGCCCGGCGTGTTCTCGGGATCGAGATGGACATGGGGAATGACCTCCGTGTCCGGCGGTCGCTGGCAGCCGACGGTGAGTGTGGCGACGGAGAATCCCGCCGCCTTGAGAAAGGCCCGCCTCCCCAACGACCAGGTGGAGGTCCCCGCCACTGCTGACATTCCTTCATCTCGTCGCGTGTCGGGGTGCGGACGTCCATCGCCGAGCGAAGTCGCGGCTGCGGCACTGTCCTGAGTGTGTTTGTCGAAATGCGTTGTGCTCATGGGATTGTTCTCACCTCACGAAATCGCTCAATAGTGGCAACCCGCGCAGTCCACCGGCGCCTTCACGGTCTTGCCGCGGAGGCCCTGCGCGTTGGAATCACGATGACAATTCACACACCACCCCATGCTGAGATCCGACACCTGGCGCACCCTCTCCATGGTTTGCACCGCGCCGTGGCAATCCTGGCACTGCACGCCCGCCTGCACATGCGCGCGGTGATTGAAGAAGACGAAGTCCGGTAATTCGTGCACGCGCTTCCAGCGCAGCGGCTCGGGCTGCGCATCACGGCGCGGACGCAGGGTGGCGTCCAGTCCGAGCGCATTGTACAGGGTGGCGAGACGAGGTGAAATCACCCGCTTGGACGGACGTCCCTCCGCCTCGGCGCTCTTCTCCTCAGCGCGGACAGCGACCAACGTGGCGCTGACGTGCTGATGGCAATTCATGCACACGTTCATCGGTGGTACGCCGGCGTTGCCCGCGCGCTCGGCGCCGAAATGACAGTAGCGGCAGTCGATACCGAGTTCACCCGCGTGCAAACGATGCGAGTAAGGCATCGGCTGCTCGGGTTCATAACCGCGCTGGTTGCCGGGGAGATTCACGGAGCGGAACACCGACGGCAGCACTGAAATCAGTGCGAGCAACAATGCGGTGGAAAGAATGATGGTCAGTATGCGCGAACGTATCATGACGTATGCCTACGAAGGTTGTTCCGCGCCCTTGCGCGTGTAAAACCACCAGTTGATCAGCGTCGCGAGGAGATAGTATGTTGCCGCGACAATGAAAAACGCCGACGCCGAACCGGTGGCGGAAATCGACCAACCGATCAGCATCGAGAACAGAAAGGGACCGTACGCCGCAATGGCCGCTGTCCATCCGATCACTCCCGCCGCCTGTCGAGCCGAGTGCGCGAAAATCACCGGATACTGCCGGAACGTCGAAGCGTTGCCCACGCCGCTGAAGAAAAACATCAGCAACATGCATGCGACGAAGAGAGGGAAACTGTCGAGATTTTCCGGAGTCAATACTCTGCTGAACACCATCAACAGCGTCGTGACCAGGAGGCCGAGCCCCACCAGATGCGTGAGTATGCCACCACCGAAACGGTCGGCCACCGGACCGAAGGCCACGCGCACCGCGCTGCCGATCAACGGTCCGATGAATGCATAGGTCAGCGGATCGGGCGCGCCGGGGAAGCCACCGTACACGGTCTTGATCATGAGGGGAAACGCCGCCGAGAGTCCGGAGAACGTACCGAACGTCATCACATAGGTGATGGTGCAGAACCAGGTGTGCTTATTGTGGAAAATATCCATCTGCTCGCGGAAGGACGCCCGCACCGGCACACGACGGAGATACACCCACGCCAGCGTTCCCATCAACAAGAGGAAAGGGACGTAGATGAAGGCCGCGTTCTGCAGGTACACCGTCGAAACGGTGCCCTGCAGCCGCATGACCTGGCCTCCGCCGCCGAAGGTACCGAAAACGGCGAGGCCGATGATCCATGGCGTGAGGAACTGCGCGATGCTCACACCGAAATTCCCTATCCCCGCCTGTATGCCGAGTGCCGTGCCCTGCAGACGCTTCGGAAAGAAGAGACTGGTGCTGGGCATGTACGAAGAGAAATCCCCTCCTCCGAAACCCGCCATGAACGCCAGCAGCATGAACAGCCACCACGGCGTTGCCGGATCACTCACCGCCAGGCCGATGCCGATCACAGGCAACAGTTTGAGAAAGGTGCTCACGCTCACCACCGTGCGTGTCCCGTAGAGGGGAATCAGAAAGGTGTGTACAATGCGCAGCGTGCCTCCCGCCAGGCCTGGCATGGCTGCGAGCCAGAACAACTCCATGGTGCTGAAGAGAAAACCGATCGCGGGCAGGCGCACCACCACGGCGCTCATCATGAACCAGGTGGCGAAGGACAGCAGCAGCGCTCCCGTGGTGATCCACAGCGTGCGCCATGCGATGCGATGCCCTGTCTCTGACCAAAACACCGGATGTTCGGGATTCCACTGCGCGATGAGCTTCATGACAGCGCCTCCGGAGGTGCGGTGGGCGCCACCGATGCATCGAGCACGGGCATGGGGACGCGGCCGCCACCTTTGCTTCCGGGGTCGTTGTGCAACTCCGTATCGAAGGCACCGCGGGGTTCGCGCAGGAATGCGAGACAGAACAGAAAGGCCAACGCCGCGCCCGCCGCAAGGATCAGAAAAAACGCTCGTTCATTCACATACGAATACACGACCAGATACAGCACCGCACCCACATTGCCATACGCGCCCGCCATG
>JAMIQH010000278.1:0-1655 GCA_035914695.1 Bacteroidota bacterium
CCCCCGCCCTGCATTTGTGTAACTTGAAAGATTATTCAATCAGAGATCATATCGCACATGACAGAAGCAATTCCCCCGACTCCGGCGCTGGACAACGAAGTACTGTTCGAGCCCGAGGATCGGCTCCCCGATTTTTCCTTCGATGACCTCCCCCGGGCATTGAAGCAACGCGTCGACGAGTTGGGCTGGGAGCAACCCACCTTGGTGCAGCGCAAATCCATACCCTACCTCCTGGCCGGACGCGATATCATCGTGCAAGCGCGTACGGGCAGCGGGAAAACCGCCGCCTACCTGCTCCCCATTATCCAGCGCATCGATGCATCCAAGGCCTGGTGCCAGGCGGTGATACTCGTTCCCACGCGCGAACTCGCGCGTCAGGTGCATACCGTGCTGCTCGACTTCACCCGCGACACCGACATACGCACCACGGTGATTTACGGCGGCGTGCGCTACAACAATCAGATTCGCGAACTCAAAGAAGGCGCGCATATCCTCGTCGGTACGCCGGGACGCGTGCTCGACCATCTCTATCGCGGCACGCTGACCTTGATGCGCATCGAAATGCTGGTGCTGGATGAAGCGGATGAAATGCTCTCCATGGGCTTTTATCCCGCCATGCGTAAATTGCGCAAGCAAATCCCCGACAAGCGCAACACCTTCATGTTCTCGGCCACCATGCCGTACCATGTCGAGCAGCTCGCGCATGAATTCCTGAGCAAACCCGACCGCCTCAGCTTGAGCAAAGGCAATCAGTCGGTGACGGAACTGGAGCATCTCTACTATGTGGCGCCCGCCTTGCAGAAAGACCGCGTGCTCATCAAGCTCATCGAATACGAAAATCCCGAAGCCGCGCTCATTTTCACCAACACCAAACGCGATGCGGAATATCTTTCGGCATTTCTGAAAAACTACGGCATCGACGCGCAGCATCTCACCGGCGATCTCCCGCAAAGCAAGCGCGAATCCCTCATGCAGCGCCTCCGCAGCGGCGAATTGCGCTTCCTCATCGCCACGGATGTGGCGGCGCGTGGCATCGATATCAGCGATCTCAGCCACGTCTTTCTCTATAGCATACCCGAGCATGTGGAAGTGTATGTGCATCGCTCCGGACGCACCGCGCGCGCGGGAAAAACCGGCATCGCCATCACCATCTGCGAGAAATTCGAGGAAGGAAAATTGCTCGGCATCGCGCGCCGCTACGGCTTCAGCGTGGAGCAGCGCGAAATACCCACCGACGATGAAATCCAGCAACGCCTCTTCGAGCGTCTCGTGGTGTATCTGGAAAATCAGCTCAACGATTTGGCTATCATGGATCGCGAGCGCACCACGCGCTTCCTTCCTCTGCTCGACAGCATGACCGAAGACGAGGATCAGAAATTACTCATGGCCATGCTGCTCGATCGTGCCTATGTGCAAGGAGTACACGGCCGCGTGTTCGAAGGCCGTCCCCTGCCACCCGCGCACGGCATGCAAAACGCGGCGGCCGCCGACGGACAGAAAAAGAAACGCCGTCGCGGCGGGAAAGGCCGGCGCGAAGGCGAGGCCGGCGAAGCACCTCCATCCGAAAGCTGATCAATGCTGTAAATGAAAAACCCGGGCAAACGACCCGGGTTTTTTCATAGTGCAGGAATAATCTAGGCAGTCTTTTTCTGCTC
>JAMIQH010000279.1:0-21145 GCA_035914695.1 Bacteroidota bacterium
TTCCGCCGCTTGTGTCGCTGGCCGATGGCGAACGTCCCCATCGCTATGTTCCTGTATTGCAACCGGGCGAAAGCATCGAGCTGCAATGGAAACTGGTGGCCGAAGCGCGCGCCTATGATGGCAGCTATCGCCTCTGCGCACAGGTGATGGATTCCATCGGCGTCACCGCGCAATGTTGTTCCGATATCTTCATTCCCAAAACCGAATACCCGGTGCTGATGCCCTCATGCTGGGCCGTTGATTCCCTTTTCATCGATAGTGAAAGCGGCGCGTATTTGGGTAATCCGTTCGAGGTTGTGCTCAACCTCACAAATGTGGGCCTCGGCAAAGCCGATCGCGTACGCGCGTCCATAGCGGTGCTGGGATCGTTCATGAAATTGCTGGATCCCGCCGAACAACTCATCGGCGACTTGGAAGTGGGTGGCACGGCCCGCCTTCGCTGGAATGTGCAGGCACTCAAGCGTCCCGACGATGCGAACATCCCGATAGTGATCACCATCCTGGCCGACAATCACGAGACGCGCGAATGTTCTTTGGCGGTACACGTCCCGGCAGCACGCGAACCTGTGCTACAGGTGCGTTGCGAAAGCATTCCCGCGGATTCCATTCTCTTTGATTGGAATACCGGCGATTTTGCTCCTCCCGTCGGTACACTTCGCTTCACCGTCACCAATGTTGGCACGGTCAAGGCCATCGATGTGGATGCACTGCTCGTGGTACCATCGGGCATCAATCTCGCGAGCGGCGAACTTCCGCAAAAACGCCTCGCGCCGCCCGATCTCGCTCCGGGAGAATCGGCGGTGGTTACCTGGGCTTTCCGTCCCGTACGCAGCGACGAGGATTTCACAAGGGAATTCCACTTCGTAGCGCGCGCCAGTAATGCCGCCGATGCGGAGTGCATGCATGCACTGTTCGTGCAGGGTTCGCCGCGCCACCTGACCATCACTGTGCCGAGCGATGTGTTGCTGCGTTTTGGTCAAAAAATGGAACTGCCGCTGCGCATCGATCGCACCGTGGGCAAAGATCTGTCGGAGTACGTGCTGCGTTTCGAATACGACCCCGCAATACTCTCCGTGCTGGGGACGGTGAATGCCGGCACCCTCACGGCTCTTGGCTGGGTTGGGGCGAAAATCACACCTCTCTCCCCCGGAGTGCTGGAAATCGGGGATTACACCACCGGCACCCCCATCGCCACCGATGCCGGCGTGCTGGTCAAGCTGTATGTGGAAGGCGTGTTCAACGACAAGAGCAACATCGCCAACTTCGGCCGAAGCGAGCTGCGTATCGACACCCATGCCACCGTGCTGAATCGCGGCGTCATTCATCCACATGCGATCAACGGCAGCGCCATCGTGACCAATGATTGCCTCGAACCCCTGCAGGCCAGCGAACGCTTCGTACTGGAGCAGAATCGACCGAACCCCTTCAATCCCAGCACTGTCATTCGCTTCACACTTCCCGCCGAAGCACCCACGCGGCTGCTGGTGTACGACGTGCATGGCCGTCCCGTACGCACGCTGCTCGACGAGTTGCTACCGCAGGGTTCGCACAGTGTGACGTTCACGGCGGGAGATTTGCCCTCGGGCGTGTATTTTTACCGATTGGAAACTCCTCGCCACAGCGAGGTTCGTACGATGCTTCTTGCACGGTAGGCCCAACGCGTGAAGTTCATTTCGCTCCGTCTAGCCATTGCTCTACTCCTCGCTTCGGGAGCGCAGTACGCGTACGCGCAAACGACGCAACACGACGTGCGCTGCACGCTCGCAGGGCCGGATTCGCTGTTTTTCGACAAGGTGCAATACAATCGCTACCTCCCTGCCGAATTCACGGTGGACATCACGGTCAGTAATGCCGGTGCCTCGAATGTCGATTCGGTGTACGTGTTTCCGCGCTCCAACCAGCGCTTCACGGTGGTATCGCCAGCAAACGTGCTTCTTACGCCGCGGCTGATGGCGGGCGAAACACTCCCGGTGTCGTTCACCCTTCGAGTCAATCCCCGCCAGGTCAGTGGTTTCGATACGTTGATTGTTGCGGTGTCGGGCAAGGAGGGGGCGCGCACCGAATGTTCGCTGGTGATATGGGTGGAAAAAGAATACCGTCCGGTGAATGTGCTGAGCTGTCCCGATGCCGGCAGCATTCACACCACGTTTATCGATACGCTCAACGCATACGAACCCAATCCTCTGACCTTTTCCTTGCGTGTTGATAACGTGGGCGACGCGCCCTCGAAAGAAACGCGCATTCTCTACGTGGCCACTCCCGGCTTGCGACTGGCCGACGGGCAGCCGCAAAGCATCGATATCGGAACGCTGGGTTCGGGCGAAAGCGTATCCCGGATTTTCCGCCTCAATGTTGTGCCCCGCTCCAACGATACAACGGTCACCGTCACCTTTCGCGTGCAAGGCAAAGGCGGTATCGGTGATAAAATCATCGACACACTGTGCCGCTACGACTTGTTCATCCCGGCCATGCGCGAGGTGCTCTTCGATCTTGAGTGCGAGAACGATCCCGCGATACGTTTCGAGGACGGAAAATATGTGCCGAACCCCTTTCCCTGGACGGTTCGCATCCGCAACACCGGCAGCAGCAAGGCCAAAAACGTACGGGCCAGCATTTCCCATTCCACGGCATTCATACTCGAGAGCGGGCAGAACGAACAAGTAATTGGCGACCTGCTGCCTGGTGAGGAAACACAAGTGCAGTGGATGGTGCGCGCGCTACCCGTTCCCGCCAGCGATACCAGCGCGGTCTGTGTGCGCGTCTTCGATCAGTTCAATCGCAGCGCCTCCTGTTGCGACACGGTGATACTCCCCGGAGTGCGCGCGCCGCTGCTGGAATCCGAGTGCCTCGTGATTCCCGATACCATTCGCGTGAATCCCTCCACCGGACTCTATCAGCCCGCCGAATTCACGGTGGACCTTCTGGTCCGCAATCTTGGCACAGATCCGGCAGACTCGGTGTATGCCGAGATCATCATTGCCGATCCGGACATCCGTCTCGTCAATCCTGTGCTTTCACGCCAGCTCGTGGATCTCTCGCTCGCACCTGGCGCACAGCGAAGCGTGAGCTGGACCATCGCGCCGTTGCCGGTGCAGCTCCCTCGTGATTTGTCCATTCTTCTGCGCGTGATCAGCCGCAATCATGCGACTATCAACAGCACCTGCACTGTCCATATCGATGCGGCGCTGCAACCGGCGTTCGATTGTACTGCGAGTACGCAACCGGCCGACACCTTGCACTATTCCATCGCCACGTTGGAATATGATGCGTTGCGTTTCACTGCGACATTGAAAAATATCGGCACCATCGCCGCACGCAATGTGGAGGCAACGATTCTTCTCCCCTCGGGCATGAGTTTGCCGTCCACCGAACAGGCCCTGTATTTGCGACGCGATCCACTGCCTGTGGATTCCACCTGGACGGTGACCTGGCTCATCACTCCGGAAAAGCGCCGCAATGGCACGTTGGATACCATCCGCGTGGAATTTCGCTCGGGTTCGCTGCGCAGTTATTGCGAGCGCTGGATATTCATTGTCGGCATCCCCCCTGTAACGGTATTCACCATTCCGCGCAATATTGTCGACCGATATGATAAGGAAATCACCGTGCCCGTTCTCATCGACGAGGCCTTCAACAAAGACATCGTTGATGTGGATTTGCATGTGCGCTATGATGCCGGACTACTGGATTTCCTGCGACTCGAAACAGACAGCACCGTGCTGAGGAATTGGTCCGTTGTGGGGAGCAATCCCGTCGGACGAGTACAGTTCCGTGCCACATCGCCGGATGGTACTGCCTTGCAAGGCAGTGGTGAGTTGATACGGATGCGTTTTCGCGTGCGCTTCGGCGATGGAGCGGATATTCTCAACACCGCGGTGAGTATGCTGGAGTTCGATTCGCTGGCCAGTTCGGTGAATCGTGGCAGTGTGCTTGCGCGGTACTACGACGGTTTCGTTACCGTCAGCGGCGATTGCCTCTGGCCACTCAAGGCCACGGAGAAATACATCATTCTCGACAGCCATCCCAATCCGTTCAATCCTTCAACCACATTTGTGCTGCATTTGCCCGCGCCGGGCGAAGTGGCCTTGCAGGTGTACGATCTCAGTGGCGCGCTCCGCGTGATGCTCCCTCTCGGAGTGCTGCGTGCGGGTGAACACAGGATGCTGTTTGATGGCTCCGCTCTTCCCTCGGGTAGCTATCGCGCATTGCTGATGTTCAATGGACGGGTAGCGGCCTCGCATCGCATTATTCTCCTTCGATAGCCGGGGAGGCGCCTCACTGCGCAACGATATTCCCGCGCTGGTTGTTATCGCTCGGGTATGTCGAAGCAAACGAATTATTTATGAAGCCCGTCATTTTTTTCATTTACCCCCACCCCGACGACGAAAGCTTTCTCACCGGCGGCAGCATTGCTTCGCTCGCGCATGGCGAGCAAGCCCAAGTCCACCTGTACACACTCACAAAGGGCGAGCGCAGCAGGCATGCCGCGCGTCTCGGTATCACGCCCGAAGAACTCGGCCGACGCCGTGCCGGCGAGGTGCGCGAAGCCGCGCGCATACTCGGCATTCACGGTTTCACGCAAGGCGATTATCCCGACGGAGGATTGCGCGACCTCGATCCACGCATAATAGAACGCGACATCTCCGCGCGTATTCAAGAGCTGCGTCCCGATGTTCTTGTCACCTTCGACGTTCAAGGTGGCAGTGTTCATCCCGACCATATTACCATGCATCATGTGGTCAAGCGCGTGTTCGTTGAGTTGCGCGAGGAATTGCCCAATCTGCGGCGCCTCGCCTTCACGGTCTTGCCTCAGCAGCGCATAGCCCATTGGCCGCGCAAGGTTTTCGGCGTAGCCGACGAGCGCATGCACGTCGCCGTACCTGTTCAGGCCTGGCGCGACATCGAGCACGCGGCGATACACGCTCACAACAGCGTGCTGGGTGATGTGCGCGACCATAACCATGATAACTGGATGTTGTGGGAAGAAGAGTACTTCACACTCTTCGATGAACGCCCTCCCGCGACCTTGCGAAGTCTTACCGAGCGCCTGGCAGCACTACCATAACATTGCGGAGTATCTGAACACGTTATTCATCACCGTTTGGTTGCCGGATTCCGAGAGTGCCCATCAACGGCCGGCGCGTCACGTGTTCGCCAACGTGCAATAACACCGCAGTAGATGCTCCCATTTCGCCGAATTTTAAAACCACGGATTACTCGGATTACAAAGGATTTTCACAGATGAATCATAGCTATCTGTGAGAATCTGTGCGAAATCTGAGAAATCTGTGGTTTTTACCCTGTGTGATCTCCGCTCGAAAGACTCAGGCCGCCTGTTCGCGGAAATTCACCGCGACAAGTTTCGAGACGCCTTCCTCTTCCATCGTCACCCCGTATAGCGTGTCGGCCGCGGCCATGGTGCGCTTGTTGTGCGTGACCACGATGAACTGCGTGTTGCGAGAAAATTCGCGCAGGATGTGAATGAAGCGATCGATGTTGGCGTCGTCCAGCGGCGCGTCCACTTCATCGAGAATGCAGAAGGGGCTGGGCTTCACCAGGTAAATGGCGAACAGCAGCGCGATGGCGGTCAGTGTTTTTTCGCCGCCGGAGAGCATTTCGATCGAATGCGGACGCTTGCCGCGCGGCTTCGCGACTATATCGATTTTCGCCTCCAGAGGATCCTCGTGATCGCCGAGAATGAGATCGGCCTCGTCGCCTTCGTCGAACAAGCCCTTGAAAATGCGGATGAAGTTTTCCCGCACCAGAGCAAAGGTTTCGGAGAATTTCTTCTTGGCCGTTTCGTTGATTTCGCGAATGGTGTCCTTCAACGTGTGCTGCGATGAAACGAGATCCTCGCGCTGCGTAGTGAGCAAGTCGAGCCGCTCCTTTTCCTCTTTCCACTCCTCGAAGGCGAGCGGATTCACCGGACCGAGCGTGCGCAGTTTCTGTCGCAAATCGTTGATTTCCTCCCGGGCCTGCGCGAGATCGAACACATCCTCTTCCTCGCTTTCCAGCAGTGTGAGCTGAATTTCGAATTCGTTGGTCGCATGTTCCTCCAGCGACAGCATGCGCTGGCGAATTTCGGTGACCTTGAGTTCGATTTCATGCACGAGTGTGATGATTTGCGTCTGTTTCTGTCGTTCGTCGTGCAGCACTTGTTCCACACGCCGGGCTTCGGCGCGTTTGCGCTCCAGCTCCTGCTCACTTTCCTCCACTTCCACGCGGACACGCTCTTCATCGCCGGCGAGTTCACCCAGCTTTACACGCAGTTGCTCGATGTCGGTGAGCAGGTGTTCCACTTCATTCCGCGAGAGTACCACCTCTTCGGACGCGCGCTGCAAGGTTTGTTCCGTGTCGTGCAGCGCCGTGCTCAACCGATCGAATTCGCTGCGGAGGTTTTGAATTTCTCCGCGTTTCTGCACCACGGCAACATTGGCCTGATTCAGCTCTTCGTTGCTGCGGTTGTAGGTTTTTTCCAACTCAACAAGCGCTTCGGCCTCCACCTGCACTTCGTCTTCAACGGCGCGTTGCTCTTGCAAGAGAATTTCGAGCTGCGGTTCCAACTCCGCCACACGTTGGAGCAGCGAGCGGCGTTCGTCGTCCAATCGTTGGCGTTCTTCCCCGTTTTTCTGGAGCTGACGCTCGAATTTTTCCTTTTCGAACACCATTTGCGCGATACGGCGCTCGTGCGCCGACAACTCCTGCTGGGTTTGCTTCATATTATCGGCAAAATGGCGCAGATCAATGCCGCTATACTCGGCATTCAGCTCTTCAAGCTCCACCTGATTCTCGAGCAGTCGGGCTTTGAGGGCTTCCACTTCTTTGCTCAGCGTCGCGATCTGGTCCTTTTTTCCGATCATGCTGCCTTCGTCCTGGCTGTGGCTGCCGCCACGCACGAGGCCATGGCTGTCGAACACGTCGCCACCCACTGTTACGCAGCGCAGATCGGTATACTCACGAATGCAGCGATGCGCGGTTTCGGCATCGCGAACGATGAGCACGTGGCGCAGCAGCATGGTGAACAGGTCGCGATACTGCGCATCGAAATGCACGAGATCGACGGCCCAACCGTGTATACCATCGCCGGCGATGGGAAACGTGGCGGCCTTGCTTTCGGGAATGCGGCTCAGGCAAGCGAAGGTGGCCTTGCCCTTGCGGTACTCCTTGAGATTGCTGAGTCCGCTGATTGCTTCCGGTACATCGTTCACGAGAATATAATGCGCCGCTTCACCCAACGCGGCTTCCACGGCAACGCGGAATTCCTCGCGCGTATTCACCGCGTCGGCAATGGTGCCATAGCGCGAGGCGGCCCAGTCGCGATTGCGCAGCAAATGCTGCACGCTTTCGTTGTAGCCCTCGAGGCGGTCGACCAAACCATTGAGAAAATCAATGCGCGTCATTTTTTCGCCGATGGAGCCCTGCAATTCGAAGGCCTTGTTCTGCAGACGATCGATATCGTTGCGCAGGGCCTGTTTGCGCTCTTCCATCTGGTGAAATTCCCGTTCGGCGGCGATAACCGTTTCGGACAGCTGGGCCTGGCCGCGGCTTTCCTCCGACAGGCGTGTCGCGATGCGCTCGGCCTGGGAGGCGGATTCCTCGTCCTCGGCATCGAGTCGACGCAGCGTTGTTTCTATCGCTTCGTCGCGCGAGCGCAGTCGCTCGATTTCATTGCGCTGCCGCGAGAGTTCCTGCACGATTTCCATGCGTTTGGCCTGGCGGCTTTCGGCGGCGAGTTTTTTTCCGGACACCGCCTCTTCGATGCTGTGATGCGCGGCGCGAAGTTCATCGCTGTGCTGTTCGAGTTGTCCAAGTTCGCGCGCCTGTTCATCGAGCGTGGCGGTGAGATCGCGTTTCGACTGTTCGATTTCGGTGATGCGGATTTCGCTGTGCGCAATGTCCTCTTCCAGGCGTTGCACCCGCTGTTGCAGTGAACGCTCGCGCTCTTCGCTGACGAGCAGCGTCTGTTGCGTGGAGTTTCTCAGATTGATGTAGCCAGCGTGATGCTCTCGTTGCGATGCGAGGCGCTGTTCGCTTTCCGCCACATCGGCGCGACACACCTCGAGCAAGGTTTCCTCTTCCTCCATCGCCCGGCTACGCGAATCGCGCTCTTCGATGGCGGTGACCAGGCGCTCCTCCAGCGGATGCAGGCGATGATGCAAACTGGTGTAGTCGCGCTGAAGCACATCCACTTCCAGCACGCGGAGGCGTTCCATGATCTCGTTGTAGCGCTCGGCCTTTTTCGCCTGGCGGTTCAGCGAGTTCACCGTTTTACTCACTTCGGCGATGATGTCGTCCACGCGCAGCAAATCGGCTTCCACATCATCGAGTTTGCGCAGCGCTTCCTTCCGCCGGGCCTTGTACTTCGTGACGCCGGCGGCCTCTTCGAACAGACGTCGCCGCTCCTCCACCTTGTCGCTGAGAATGGTCTCGACCATTTTCAGCTCGATCACCGAATAGGCGTTGGAACCCATGCCGGTGTCCATGAACAGGTTGACGATATCCTTGAGGCGGCACACGGTTTTATTCAGCAGGTACTCGCTCTCGCCCGAGCGGTAGACGCGGCGGGTAATCAGGATTTCGTTGTACTCGAGTGGCAGAATTCCCTTGTTGTTTTCAATGGTCAGCGACACTTCCGCCATGCCGATCGGCTTGCGGAGCTTGGTGCCATTAAAGATCACATCCTCCATTTTATCACTGCGCAGCGTGGAGTAGCGCTGTTCGCCGAGCGACCAACGCAGCGCATCGACGATGTTGGTTTTGCCACAACCATTGGGACCGACGATGGCGGTAATGCCTTCGTTGAGCACCACGGAGGTTTTATTGGCGAACGATTTGAAGCCGAATATTTCGAGTTTACTGAGATACATGAGTCATCAATGAGTGATAAAAACGTCAGGAGGATATTCCGGCCGTTGCAAGCCAGATACTCGCGAAATGCCGCAGGTACGCGAACATGGCGAAGTCGCGATCGAGCGACAGCAGCCAGAATACCAATCCCGCGGCGAGCAAGACATATCCGCCGAGGTAGAAAAACACGGGTCGCACATCGAACACGATCGCCGTGCCCTTGAGCAGGCGGCTGATAATCCAGATGTGAAACACCACATACACCAACACCGCCAGCACTTCCAGCACGGGGACATTCATCATGCGATATAGCACCATGCCGAGCGGCGAGATCACAATCATGGGCAGCACCGACCACATCGTCACGCTGTACGCATCGAAGAGCAGCACCTTCCGGCGCGCCACAAAGGCGACGAGACGCAGGATGAAGGTGAGAATGAGCAGCGTCATGAAAAGAAGCAACGCGAGCACCAGCATGTTTTCGAGCGGATTCCATGCGGAGAAATTGATCCACTGTTTGAGTCCGTTGCCGCGCACGAATTGCGACAGCACCAGATCCACAAACATGTTATCACGCCAGAAGAAGAGCACATTGGCAAAAAGCAATCCTGCCGCCAGCGATCCCAGCACGCCCACCATGGACGTCTGGAAAATGGAGAGCATCCGCTGGTCGCGCACATCCGCATAGAAATTGTAGGGACGCATGAGCGAGCGCACCACATTCTCTCTAAAGCGGCGGAACAGATTGTACACCAGGGCGAACAGGAAGATCACGAGAATACCGACAACGACAAAAGAGACAGGATGATCTTCTTCCAACGCCCCGCTCACCAGCACCGGTGGTTTTTCATTGTTGAAACTCGACTTCAGCACGTCATACACGATGCGCTTCTGCCGGTAGCGATCCACGATGCCGGCGGTTGCGGTGTACTGATGCACGCGATCCACTGACATGATGGGACGGCTCACCGCCCAATCAGCGAAGGAATGCACGATGAAACCCGCCGAGGCCTTGTTGCGTGCAGCGCGGTACAGCAGCAGAAAATACTGTCCCTGCGCGTCAATAGAACGCGGATCACTATATCCGTTATAGTTTCCAATTTGTACGGGATAGCATAGCGAGGAAAGCAACACCGGCTTGCCGAGTTGTTCGAACGGCAGCGCGTTCACCCATGCCCCCGCTTTCTCGCTGTGCATGGGAGGAACATCGAGACCGATCACATCCAGATCAGCCACGGTCGAGGCCTCGGGTGGAGTCACGAAGGAAGCGATGTGCAGCAGGTGATCGGCGAAGCGCAGTGATGACCTCAGTTCAGTGAAATACCGCCGCAGCATACCCGCATCACCACCGGCGACGCCCTGCGCATAGCCCAGCGCCACGAGACTCGGGCGCGCGTTATCGCGGGCCAACACTTCGCGCAAGGTATTCTTTGCTGTCGTGAGCACACCATTATAGCGCAACACATCGGTGCTGGCATGGCCGAGCGGAAGATCCAACAGCACCATGATACCGTAGCGAT
Organism: Bacteroidota bacterium; assembly: GCA_035914695.1. Classification (GTDB taxonomy): domain Bacteria; phylum Bacteroidota; class Ignavibacteria; order SZUA-365; family SZUA-365; genus JAOSJT01. The sequence goes on from JAMIQH010000279.1 coordinate 10,368, forward strand.
CGCAGAGCGACATCATATACGGATGCACGGAACCGGCAGCCAGGCGCAGCGCGTTGGCACCGAGATTCTTGATCATCAGGATATCGCGCTCCATCTCGTCCACCGACAGGGTACGTCCCCCGCGCGGCGCATCCTCCATGTACGTGAGCGCCTTGAGAAACACTTCCCTGCCGTTGAGATACACCTTGCCTTCGCGGGCTTCGAGCGAGCGGAAACCCACATGCACCAGCGTTTCGTCCAGCAACTCAGCGCCGCGGTAGGTGCGCTGGCGCAGTATATAAATGTTAGGCGATTCGGGCGCCCAGAGTTTGACCGATGGTACAACGATGCTGAACTGCAATTCCTTGAGGCGATCCGATTCCACCGTCACGCGTTGGGCTTCGCTGGTGGCCACCACCTGCATAGTGGAGGTTTCGACCACGTCGCACACATGCGTAATGCTGGAACGACCGAAGCCGGCTGTGTCTGCGCGCATGCGCAGCAATTCGCCCGAACTCAGGAAGGTGTTGCAGGTGATGGTTCCCGGACGACCCTCTCCGGAAAAAGACGTCCGCACATAGGACTCCTGCACCCACACGCCACGATGCGCGACGATGGCGATGTCGTGAACGATGCCGCCGTAATTTTTTCTGTCCCAGAGCTGCTCCACCGCCGGCATGGTTTCGCGCGCGGTGAGATTATTATGCACGTGCAATTCGATGGTGTTGCGTCCGGGTTTGATCATGCCCGGTGTAAGCTTGAAGCTGAATGAGGTCAGTCCCGCATGCTTCCCCACGAATTGTCCGTTGATGCTGATCTCGCAGTAGTACGACACGCTGAGCGCCACGAGCTGAAACACATGCGTACGCGCAAGGTTGGAGGGAACATCGAATTCCCGGCGATACACCAGCGCGTGATTCCCTTCCCAGGAGGAAGGCACCGCCACGGTTTTCCATTCGCTCTCGTCCTTCAGTCGATACTGCCAACGCCCATTTAAATCGATAATGGATTTTGTTCCGTTGGCGTTGAGCAAACCCGACTCCATGTTCACCGTCGGTCTGCTTCTGAAGAAACGCGGCTGCGCGTGCAGCGCGTCGACGGAGGCGAACAGGGTAACGATAGCGACGGCGCACAGCACGACGCTTCGGAGATTCACAACATTTGCATGCAGCATGGAAAATCACCTACCTCTAATGCAAGAGGATCAATTTACGAAACCCGCGTGAAGTAACAAACTATACCGACAGCTCCGAAATATCCGGCCACCACCCCACCGCCTCGTTTCCAGGCCCCTGCGCATGCCCGAAACCGCATTGTTCCGATCAAAACGCACCCAATTCGCGTAAACGCAATATAAACAACAACATAGCGTTGTTTCACGTGAAACAGTGTAGAGACGGTGCATGCACCGTCTCTACCGTGTGTATCGCGCGGGGCGAAAACAAAACAGCCCCGATCCATGACCGGGGCTGTTTCACGTGAAACACGGTGGTCAGAATTTCTTGCTTTTGCCGCCCTTCTGCTGCTGCTTGGCTTTCTCCTGAAGATTGGCCATGGCACGCTCGGTCCAGCTAGTTTTCTTCTTCCCGTCTTTCGGAACAACCTTGACGAGGGGCTCGTCTTCATGCTTTTTGTTGATGTAGTACTGCTGCCCGATGGAGAGGAGGTTGAACATGAAGTAGTACAGGTTGAGTCCCGAAGGGAAGGCGTTGAACATGACCCAGAACATCACAGGCATCATGTACACCATGGATTTCTGACGCGGATCTTTCACCGACATTTTCTGCTGGATGAACATGGTTACTGCCATGAGCAGCGCGAGTCCGCTGATGAAAGACATGCCGAGCATCGGAATCTTGAACGGCAAGGCGATGAGAATGTCCGGTCCGGAGAGATCATCGATCCAGCCGAAGAAGGGTTCCTGGCGAATATCGATGATGGAGCGGAAAATGCTGAACAGAGCAAAGAGTATTGGAAACTGTAGCAACATTGGAAGACAGCCTCCTGCCGGATTCACACCGTACTCTTTATAAAGCTTCATCATCTCCACGTTCTGTTTCTGCTGGTCGTCCTTGTACTTCTCGCGAAGTTCATTGATCATGGGCTGCAGCTTCTGCATACGCTGCATGGATTTCATGCTGCTTTTTGTGAGAGGATGCAGAAGGAGCTTGATGAGAATGGAGAAGATGATGATAACGATGCCGAAGTTCGGGATGAAGCCGTGCAGGAAGGAGAACAACGGCATCACGAGGAATTCGGAGAAAGGACGCACTATGAAGGCTAAACCGAGATGAAGCGTCTGTTCCAGGCCCGGGTAATGCTCCTTGAGAATGTCGTAGTCCATAGGGCCCATGAACAGCGAGAATGTTGCTGTCTCTTTGTCGTGTCCGCGGTATTTCACCTTGAAGGCCGCTTCATAGTGTTCGCGCTCTCCTTCATTGGGGAGGCGCTTCGAAATTCCTTCAATGTATGCGCCGCTGCCTACAAACTCTCCACGAGCCATCACCACGGAAGTGAAGTATTTATTGTTCACCGATATCCACTTCGTGTCACCCGGTTTGTCCAATTTTTCCTTCTCTTCTTTGTCTGTGGCGTCCAGCGATTGTCGCTTGTCGTCCACAAACGCATGCGCCTCGGAGAAGCTGGCCTCCTCCACGGAATTGCGCTCGGTAAGCGCTGGCGAGTGAATAGTGAGCTGATACTCATTGTTGGCGATAATGCCACCCATGCCCTGCACGTCCACATCCATATCGATGGCATAGCCGCTGCCGCGCAAAATGTAGCGCTTGAGGATGAAGGAACTGTCGCCGCGCACAGGAAGTGTTGCCTCGATCACGAGACTGTCTTTTCCTTTCAATACGGTCTTGCGACCGTTTATGCCACGTATCTGGAAATACAGGTCCTTTGTGTCTACAAAGCGGCCGTCAGAAGAGGCGAAGACGAGGTTGAAATCCGACGGGCGCTTCCAGTCGATGAGCTGTAAGGCGCGATCGTCCCAGGTACGGAAATCCTTGAGCGTCCACCGTGCGATACTTCCGCCCAGCGTGTTGAACTCCACGATGTACTTCTCGGTCTCGACAATGTGTCTCGAGGGTGTTCCGCTCGCGAGAGGACCGAACCAGCGTCCGAAGCGCATGACGTTTCCATCACCGGCGAGACTGTCACGCTGTCCGGCGTTCGGCACCGGGTCACGGGCGGGCGGTGCTTGAACCGCTTTTTCCTGAACCTGCTGCGTCGTGGTATCCTTCTTGGCCTGCGGCTGTTGCTGCGCGGGATCCGGAGCCATCATGAACATCCACACAATGAAGATGATGGCGATGAGGACGAATCCGATAATGGCTTGTCTGTCCATGGTGTATTCTCTGAGTGAGGAAATTACGGAACGGGATCGTAGCCACCCGGATGCCAGGGATGGCAACGAAGAATACGCTTTATGCCCATCCACGAGCCGCGGAGGGGACCATATTTCTGCAACGCCTCCGCAGTGTAGGCGGAACAGGTCGGGTAATACCGGCACGACGGCGGCAACATGGGCGAAATGAATTTCTGATACAGCCGTATCAGACCCACCAGAAGAAATGTCACCGCGCGCTTCATGCCTTGACGATGCTCTCCTCGATTATATGGAGCAAGCCGCGGATGCGCTCGTCGACGTCTGCGAACGATGGCGGCTCGCCGGCTCTGCGGAAATCGTAGAGAAACACACAGGTCATGCGTATGTCGTGCGCGGCGCATACAGCCGCCAGCGCATGTCTCCCCTGCCGCCAGCTTTCCCGCATCAGTCGTCGAACGCGATTGCGGAGTACGGCGGAGGGTGCCTTTCTAACAGCAAATCCCACCTGGCATTCGCTCGGTGGGATTGCGGTTTCCATCAAATAAAAACAGCGCACATGCTGTGAATGAATGTGCCTTCCTCGGGAAAGCACATTCCGAAACACGTCATGTCCACGAAGGATCTGGGATTTCGCGAGGCAATGTCGAGGCGACTTATCTGTAGCGCGGCTCGTCACTGACGGTAAGTTTCCAGCGGCCTTTGGCGCGGCGGCGTGCGAGCACTTTGCGTCCGTTCTTGGTGGCCATGCGGGAACGAAATCCGTGCTTATTTTTTCTTTTTCTGACGCTGGGTTGAAACGTTCTTTTCATAACTGTAAGGAAAGTAAAATGAATACTCCGACAGAAAAAGCAAGTTACGAAGTTCGCAACGATAAATGCAACTGTTTCAACGCGGTCGACGCAGAAGAAGCAGTAAAAACAACGGAGCACCCAGTGCGGCGGTGACGGCGCCCACGGGTAGTTCCACCGAGCCAAGTACAGTGCGCGCGACTATATCCGCCACGACCATGAATATCCCGCCCGTGAAAAACGCCGCAGGCAAGAGCACGCGGTGATCCGGCCCGGTAACTGTACGGCAAAGATGCGGCACCACGAGCCCCACAAAACCCACCGCCCCACTGAAGGCCACCACCGATGCGGTGAGCAGCGAGGCGAGCAGAAACAACTGCACGCGCAGCCGTGCCACATGCAAGCCGAGATGCGCCGCCGCCTCTTGTCCGAGTGCGAGAACGTTCATGCTGCGGGCCGCAAGCATGGCCAGGACGAAGGCAAGAAGAATCAATGGCAAAACAATGCGCACTTCCTCGAGCGTGCTGTTGCCGAAATACCCAATCAGCCAGTACAGCGCATTTCGTACCGACGAGTCCATTACCGACACAAGGCCGAGTATGATGGCCGAGAGAAAAGCACCGATCATCACGCCGGAAAGCAGCAAGCCATGCTCACCCGCCTGCTTGCGCAAACCGATAAAAGCGACGAGTGCGATCACCATTGCCGCACCAATCATCGCGGCCGCGGGCTGCGCCCAGATCCATAGTCCGCTCAGACCCGTAACAATGGAAAGCAACGCACCGACCGACGCTCCACCGCTCACGCCAAGTATATAGGGATCCGCCAGAACGTTTCTTAACAGCACCTGGAAAATGACACCCGCTACGGAAAGTCCCGCACCGACGCCTGCCGCCATCAACACGCGCGGTATGCGAATGTTCAGGACGATATCACGCGCAGTGCTCTGTTGGCCCGCATCGGAAGCGCCAAAGAGCACGGACAACATATCCATGACTCCGATATTAAACGCACCGACTCCCATGGCAAGAAGCATCACCATGAGCAGAAGCGCGAAGGCGGCAAGAGTGATCAGCGTGGCGTTGCGCCGTGAGAGGTGAGCGATCATGGCCATGCGCGCGACTCCGTCACGCTACGGCTGCCAGGCGTCCGCGTCAGACGGCGCGTCCTCTGCCCCTTCCCCCGTCTCCCCTTCCCGTGCGGTGCTTATCCTGGTCCACAGAAGATCCTTGAGCTGCTCGAGATGTTCACCGCTGACGCTGGAGAAAGGATGGACGAGTACGTCTACTGCTGCCGACAATGCAGAAGCGCGCTGTTCCAGGTCTTCGGGCGCAGCATCAATCTTAGACAAACCGATGAACCAAGGTTTGGAAGCAAGTTCATCGCTGTAGGATGAAAGCTCGTTGCGAAGAATAGCAAGATCAGAGGCGTAATCTTCGCTCGTGCAGTCAATGAGAATAAGCAGAATGCGCGTACGCTCGATGTGACGCAAGAAGGTGGTGCCAAGTCCCTTCCCTTCATGCGCACCTTCGATGAGTCCGGGTAGATCTGCCACGGTGAAGCTGTCGTAATCGCGGTACTGCACGATTCCGAGATTTGGTTCGAGCGTGGTGAAAGGATAGTCCGCAATTTTCGGACGCGCAGCCGAAATGCGGGAAATGAGCGTGGACTTGCCGGCATTGGGAAATCCCACAAGCCCCACATCGGCGATGAGCTTGAGTTCGAGCATAAGAACGCGCCGCTGGCCGGGCAAGCCCGGCTCCGCATGTCGCGGGGTCTGCTGCGTGGGGGTGGCGAACTCCGCATTACCGCGTCCGCCAAGGCCACCGTGCGCAATGATAACGCGTTGACCGTTGGTTACGAGATCTGCAAGGATTTCTCCCGACTCCGCATCGCGCACCAGAGTTCCGCATGGGAGCTGAATGATGAGGTCCTCACCAGAGCGACCGGTCTTGCGACTGGTGGTTCCGGGCTGACCGTGTTCAGCAACGTACTCCCGTTTGTAGCGGTGATCGAGCAGCGTGTGCAGTTGGCTGTTCGCAATGAGAATCACATCACCGCCACGGCCGCCATTGCCACCGTCGGGACCGCCCTTCGGGACGTACTTCTCCCGTCGAAAACTGACGTTGCCCTTGCCGCCGTGTCCGGATTCGACGCTGATTTCTACCTGATCGACAAACACGGGTTACTTCTTCAGATATCGTTTGTAAATGTCATCGGTGAATTGCACCGCCACGCGCGAATACATATCGACGTCATACTTGATGTACAGTTCGTCGATGTACTCCGAGGCCTCGCGCCAGGTAGGTTTGCCGTTGAGCACGGTCAAGGCCTGATTGACGGCGTCATCGCTTCTATTAAAGAGTTTCTTGGCGTATTTTTTTCTGTCGGACAGCGAAATCAGCTTCAGCAGATCGCCAAACTCTGCAATAACTTCCTCGATGGGTACCGATGGCGTATTCTCCGCACCCGGATGCACAGAGGTAGCTCGACCTCGAACATTGGACGCATCGTCGTCGATAGTGAAAAGAGGGATGTCGTCGTGAACAGTCCGCTTTGGTATCGTCGTGCTTGTCGATGGTATGTCATCCAGATCGAGTTGAGCAAGAAGTTCCTCCGCAGGCTTGAGTTCCTCCTTCGGCAGGACGATTGGTGTCGTCCTGTGATCAGGTTCCGGAAGTTTCTTTTCTGGAAGCTCTGGTTCGGGTAAGTTCTCGATGATAATTTCACTGACGTTCGACGCTTCCTTATCCCAATCGATCTCCAGATCCTTTGACACTGACTGTGCGGTCGGTGTGAGTTCCTCGTCGAGCAGCACATCATCGACAAGGGTAATTTCATCGTCGACGGCAATGTCCCCGGTTTTAGAATCTTCAAAATCCTGGAGATCGATGTCATTAAGCAAATCGAAATCTTCTTCCGTCAAAGCCGGCGAGACGGGCTGATCGGAATCATCCTCATCGTCGGGAACACTATCCAATGGCTCGTCCTCCACTTCGCCAAGCTCGAAATCCTCTTGGTCATCCGCGGCGGGAGCGACGTAGGGGGAAGCGATCTCGTTTTCCAATTCCAGGATGGCCGCATCCGTTTCCTCGCCGAAATTCTCGAGTTCTTCCGGCTCCGACTCTTCATCCGTGACGAGCATTTCGGCGGGTTTCGGGGTCATCGCCTGCGCCAATTCGTCCAGCTCTTCGTCGTCGTCGATGGAGTCGAAGTCCTGTTCGACCACGCCCTGTTCCTCCTCGGAGATCACGAAATTGAGTTGGTCGCTTTCATCACCAATGTCCACGGGTTCGTGATCCATCACGTCCATGGCTGGGATATCGAAATCCCGGGCCGCGGTCATGGGACGTTCCGGCACCGTGACGCCGAGTGATTGCGCATGTTGGCTAACGATGGAAAAAACATCCGCACTCATGGTGTAGTCCACATCGGCGATGATGAGCACCAGCTCGTGCATGGTAACGTACTCGTGCTGTGGACGTTCGGCGTCGATGCGTTCGACGATGGCAGTGAGATTTTTATCGTCGAAGAACAGCGACACCGCTTCGAGCGGAACGCGTTTCTCCTCGTTGTCGCTACCGATGTTGAACAAATCGAAGAGTGGTTCGGTCAGTGTAGCCAACTTTCTTGTATCGAAGCCACGTACGAGTTCCTGGTCGATGTGGGAAATCAGTTCACCGAATTTTTTCGCACTGATGGTGGTGATTCCCTTTTTCGCGAAATATTCGGCGATGATTAAACCATAGTACTCGTAATGCCAGAAGTAGCGCAAGCCTGTGGTGATATCGTCGGTGGGGACGGTGTCGCGATCGGCGAAGAAAAAGGTTGTCAATGTCCACTGAGGGCGACAGACATGGTTGAAGAGCAGCTTGACATTACGGTCCAGCGCCACGGAGTACTCTGCCGATTGAAACACCACGTACTCGCGGGCCTTGCCAGCGATGGCGTGGAAAAGGCCGAGAACTTCGTCATCGTCGTACGAGAAGTGCGGCGACTGGAGGAGTCGGGTTTGTTCCTCCTTCACCCAGGCATCGATATCGCGCTCAAAGAAGGTGCGAAGCGCTTTCGGAATGGGGGCCGCCATGATCTCGCGAGAAGTGATGCGATCACGTCCGGCGAGGGTGTCGCTCATGAGTCGGGAAATGCTCTCTTCAATTTTCCGTTCGAACATGGGAAACCCACTTTTAGTATGACGGAAGTTCCATGAGAAGTTACGAAAAGCCAGCGCCGCGCCCAACCGGAGGGCTCAGGAACCCCAGTCGCGCGGGTAGCGAAAGTCCGCATTCACGGTACGATGCCCCACCTTGGCGATGATCGGGGGCAAGCGTTTGAACTGATTGACACGAACGAGATGCCGCACGCGCTCGATGCGCTCGGAGGGAAATCCTTGCCGCAGCAATTCCTCGTCCGAAGCACGTTCGTCGATCATGAAATACAGCAGCGTGTCGGCATCTTCATAGCTGATGCCGAGTTCCTCCTCATCCGTCTGACCAGCCCAGAGATCCGCGCTGGGGGCTTTGGAGATAATCACCTCCGGAATATCGAGGAAGCGGGAGAGCTGCCACACCTGCGTCTTGTACAGATCGCCGAGGGGATTGAGCGCGCAGGCCGAATCGCCAAACAGCGTGCTGTATCCCAGCATGAGTTCGGTTTTATTGCCCGTTCCCACCACCAGCGCGTGTTCGCGTGCGGAACGATCATACAACACGATCATGCGTTGCCGCGCCATGATGTTCCCGCGACGCAGGCGGTTCATTTCAGCATCGGTGGCGATCATGGGATCCACCATGGGAGTGATGTCCACAAGTTCGGAACGCACTCCCAGCGCTCGTACCACCAATTCGGCGTGCTCCACACTTTCGCGCGAGCTGCTCGCATAGGGCATCATCACGCAGAGTACATGCTCGGGGCCGAGGGCCGCGGCGGTGAGGTAGGCGGCAAGCGCGGAATCGATGCCGCCGGAAAGACCAATGACTGCCCGTGTCAAGCCGGTGCGGGAAATCTCCTCGCGAAGAAAGCCCACCAGAAGACGTACCGCCGCTTCCGCATCAAGTGTTAATTGAGGTAACATGCGCCTTTTCGTTTCAATATGATAACTTACAAAACCGCAGGTACGGAGTCAATAAAAAGACACGGGAGTTTTGGGAGCGTGTGGAGCGATCTGCTGTTCTCCCCCTTTGTCACATCCACTCCCACAATAATCATAGCATCCGCACCATTCTCGTTCTCCGGCAGGATACCCTGTAAATACTGTAGTCCTTGCAACATCCTGTCATTTCTTCCGTATGCCGAAGGCCAGTCCCGACCGAAGGTCAAGGCCATGAAGCATCGCGTATGGTATCTTTTTCTTTTCCTGAGTCCGCTGTTCCTTTTTGAACACCTCACGGCACAGCAGCAGATGGAATTACGCCGCCCGCTCGGCGATGAACAAGCGGTGGTGGCGGAAATCGAGGCGCGCATGGGAACGGTGCGTCTGCGTCGGGCGCCGGGCGGAGAGTTGTTCTCCGTGACCGAGCATTCTGAAAGGGGCAGGGACAACACCCCGGATTTCGAGGTTGAATACACCGTCGAGGATAATGTGGCGTATGTGCGTATCGTGCTCGGTGCGGTGAACGAAGAGTCCAGGCACAGTATCGCATCGCTCTCCTCCGCAGGCGACCGCATGTGGAACGTGTACATTTCCGATGCCATTCCCGTCTCCTTCACCATCAGCGTGGGAGCGGGTAGTGCGATGCTTGATTTGACGCAGCTTCGCGTGCGCGATCTCGATGTGGAGAACGGAGCGGGAAGTGTCTCCATCGCCATGGAAACGCCCAACTCCGAGATCGTGGAGCGCGCCTACATTTCCAGCGGCATTGGTTCCATGCGCACACGCAAGCTGGGCAATCTGCGCTTTCGCTCGCTCGAGTTCAGTGGAGGTGTGGGTAAGTACCTGCTGGACGTTCGAGGAGCGGTGTTGGACGATGCGCGCATCATGACCGATGTCGGCGTGGGATCGCTGACGATGATTTTGCCGGAGGGATACGCGGCGAAGGCGGTGACGGACAGAAATTGGTTCAATCGCACCGAGTTGCCGCGCTTCATTCGTCAATCCGGAGGAAATTACGTCACACCTGACTTCCAGCGCTCCAGCAGGCGTATTGTGCTGGGTATGCAATCTGGACTTGGTTCCACCACGGTGCGGTGGAGCAAATAGAGAACCCGGAATGGTATGTGAGAACGCGGAGGGCTGTCTACAAGGACAGCCCTCCGCGTTTCGTACTCGAGGCCGGGGTCGAACCGGCACGGGTTTAAAGCCCACTGGATTTTGAGTCCAGCGCGTCTGCCAATTCCGCCACTCGAGCGACTGGATTACAAATGTCGCGAAAAACGCGCGGGAAATCAAGGGGAAAGACAAATCCACGATCCGCAGCTAACTATAAAGACAATAAAGTGGTGTATTATGGGAGTTCAATCGGAGGTGCTGTTTGATGGGGCAAAACGGGATGAAAAAAAATACATTTTGTTCTTGTTTTATCAAGATGGTCTTGGTATATTGTGGATATGAGACCAGCAACACCCCTCCTCGCCAAAACACCCTTCGCCATCGATCCCAAACCCATGGAGGGCGCCCTGACTCCAATGGCGGGATTATGCGCCTTTAGCAGAGCGTTCCGTAGCCTTGGCATCCCCGA
>JAMIQH010000280.1:0-4677 GCA_035914695.1 Bacteroidota bacterium
TCGGGGATGCCAAGGCTACGGAACGCTCTGCTAAAGGCGCATAATCCCGCCATTGGAGTCAGGGCGCCCTCCATGGGTTTGGGATCGATGGCGAAGGGTGTTTTGGCGAGGAGGGGTGTTGCTGGTCTCATATCCACAATATACCAAGACCATCTTGATAAAACAAGAACAAAATGTATTTTTTTTCATCCCGTTTTGCCCAATCAAACAGCACCTCCGATTGAACTCCCATAATACGCTACTTTATTGTCTTTATAGTTAGCTGCGGATCGTGGGACTCGCGGGTGCATTGCATCTCGTCCGGGGGCCGTCTATCTTGACAATTTCCCAGTCAGATCGCGTAAACCCGTGCGTGTCCGTCTCCTTCTCACCCTACTTGTGACTCTCCCGCTCCTCGCTCCCGCGATGCACGCGCAGGAGCCGACGCGGCTGTGGCGTGAGACGACGGAAACCTTCACCGCCTTCCCCCGCGACACCATCGCGCTCGCGCGGCAGTTTCTCGTGGACGACAGTGTGGACATCGTGATCACGCCTGCGCTCGAACGCGGTCCGCGTGATCTCGTGGTGTTGCGCCGCGAGGGAGCGCTGCTGCTCACGCCGGCATTTCGCGAGCGTCTGGACTCGGCCAGCGCCACTGTGCGCGTGCGCTACCGCGCCCTGCCCTTTCGCTTCGCGCCCGAGTACAGCAAGCGCACGCTGGTACAGCGCTCGGACAGTGTGGCCGGAGGCGCGCTGCTCGTGGCCAGCGCCTCGCAGCCACTGAGCATCGAGAGCATTTTCGGCAGCGAATTGAACAAAAGTGGCTATATCGGCCGGGGATTCACGCTCGGCAGCAATCGCGATCTCAATATCAATTCCGGCTTTCGCTTGCAGCTCTCCGGACAGTTGTCCGAGGACATCACCATCACTGGTGCGCTCACCGATGAAAACACGCCCATACAGCCCGAGGGCAACACGCGCACCATACAGGAATTGGACAAGGTGTTCATCAAGCTCAGCAGTCGGTCGCTGTCTGCCACGCTGGGCGATTTTTCCCTGATCCACGGCGACACGGAATTCGGACGCTACAATCGGAAACTTTCGGGCGTGCTGGGCGAGGCCGCCATTCGCGAGGGCGCGGCCTCGCTGTCCTACGCTTCACTCAAAGGCACCTGGCACAGCATGCAGTTCAACGGCCTCGATGGCGTGCAGGGACCGTATCGCCTGACGGGCCGCAACGGCGAATTGCCCGTGCTGGTACTTGCGGGAACCGAGCGCGTGTACGTGGACGGTGTGGCCATGGTGCGCGGCGAAAACAACGACTACGTGATCGAGTACGCAAGCGGAGAAGTGTTTTTCACACCGCGCCGACTCATCACCTCGTACTCGCGCATCACCATCGACTACGAATACGCCGAGCGGCAGTACACGCGCTCGATGGTCACCGCTTCCACCAAGGCCACACTGTTTGGCGACGCGTTGACGGCGGGCGCGCGTTTCATTCGCGAGAGCGACGATGCGGACAATCCCATCGATCAGAGTTTCGACGATGCCGATCGTGCGCTGCTCGCCGAGGCGGGTGACAATGCCACGCTGGCCTCGCGTTCGGGTGTGGCGTATGTGGGACTCGACACCGCGCGCGGTACCGGCGCCGGATTGTACGCCCGCATCGATACGCTGATCGGCGGCGTGGATCGCGTCGTGTACCGCTACCAACCCGGAAGCGACAGCGCCACCTGGGCCGTGTCCTTCTCCTTCGTGGGCGCGGGTCGGGGAGACTACCGCAGGAAAAGTGTGGGCGTGTTCGAATTCGCCGGTGTAAACGCCGGAGATTACGCGCCGTTGCGTTTGCTACCGCTGCCGCGCGCGCAGCAGTTGTTCAACGTGACCATGGCTGTGCGCCCGTTGCGCGACCTCAGCATCGGCGGCGAACTCGCCGCGAGCAATCTGGATCTGAACCGTTTGTCGACGAAGGATGACGCGGACGACGCGGGGCTTGCCGGCAATCTCACCGCGTCATGGAGCAATGCCGCCACGCCGTTGGGGACGCTGGATGTGCGTGCCCGCTATCGCGGCATGGCCGAGCATTTCACCGCCATAGACCGCATCAACGACATCGAATTCGCGCGGCGCTGGGACGCCGGTCAGAGCGCCAGCAATGCCGAGCGCCTGGGAGAAGCGGAAGCGGTACTGAAAAGCAGCGAGGCGCTGAGTTTCCGTCTTGGCGGCGGCAGCATCGCGCGGGAGGGATTTTCCTCGCAGCGCTTCGACGGCGGCATCGCGCTGGTCGATGCCGCGCGCGACAGTTCACTGCCAAATGCGACGTGGAATGTGGAATACATCGACAGCGATAGGCGCGACAGCGGTACGCGCGGCCGCTGGTTACGGCAGCTCGCGAACGCCGATTACGCGATGGACTTCGGCACGCCGCGTTTGCGCGTGGAACAGGAGCATAGGCGCAGCACCGTGGGCGACTCGCTGCTGGCGGAGAGCCAGGCCTTCGTGGACATACGCCCCGGCATCCTGCTGCCGGACATTGCGGGCATGCAATTCTCCGCGGACTTCGGCATGCGCATGGAGGATGCCGTGCTGGATGGGGCGCTACGGCGGCGCTCGATGGATATCCTGCAGCAATACGGTTGGACGCTACGCAGCTGGAACGATCTCTCCGCGTCGGCGACCATGACCATACGCGACAGGCGTTTCGAGAAAGACTTCGCGGCGCGCGGCGAGAAGGATGTGCAAACCATTCTTACGCGCGTGCAATCGCGCTATGCGCCCTTCAAAGGCGCGGTGAACGCCGACGCGCTGTACGAAGTGTCCACCGAGCGCACCTCGCGCCTGGAACGCGTCTTCCTCAAGGTGCCCTACGGCCAGGGGGGCTACGTGTACGCCGGCGACCTCAACAACAACGGCGTGCAGGACGAGAACGAATTCGAGCCCACGCGCTACGAAGGTGAATATGTGCAGGTGACCGTGCCCACGGCGGAGCTGTTCCCCGTCATCGATCTGAAAAGCAGCTTCCGACTCCGCCTGCAACCGGATCGCTACTTCGAGCGCGCGGGAGACAACGCGTTGGTGAACGTCCTGCGCGCACTCTCGTCGGAGAGCTTCCTCCGCATCGACGAGAAGAGCAGTCTCGAAAGCACATCGGATATTTACCTCCTGCATCTCTCCCGCTTTCTCAACGACAGCACCACCATCCGCGGATTTCAGAATCTGCGGCAGGATTTCTTCCTCTTCGAACGGTCGAGTGATTTTTCCCTGCGACTGCGCTTCGATGAACGGTTCGGGGCGAGTCAATTCGCATTGCTGTCGGAGCGCAGTTATCGGCGCGAGCGTTCGGTGCGCATCAAAACGCAGCTCGTGCGCGAGATCGGACTGCAAACGGATTTCATCGCGTTGGACGATGCCGTGCGATCGACGGATGGCGGCACGCGCGCGCGCGACATTTCCTCCACCGAATGGCTGGCGGATTTGAGCTACCGTCCGTGGCAGGAGTTGGAAATCGGCTTCGTGCTCACCTCACGCACGGCGACCGACCGTAATCCCGCCGTTGCGGTGGAAGCGAGCATCTCCTCGCTCGCCTTGCGCAGCGTGGCGAGTTTCGACGGGCCTGGTCGTTTGCGTGTGGAGTTGGAGCGCAGCGATGTGGGTTTTTCCACGGAAGTGGAGCGCTACGCTTACGAACTGACAGATGGACGCGCGGAGGGACAGAGCTGGATCTGGCGGGTGAACCTGGATTATCGACTGACCAGTTTTATGCAGGCGACGGTATCGTATCTGGGCAGGAGCGAAGCCGAGCGCGATGTGGTGCATAACGCGCGTGCCGAGGTGAAGGCGTTTTTCTGAGAGCGGTATGTCGCCCCCGCGTCGCCTTCACCCCGGCACGTTGGAGTGGCGTTACACCACCCAGAGTCCGTCGCGCATGATCGTTTCCTCGCGACCGTCGGCGTAGGTCAGCGTGGCTTCATGCACCACGACATCGGGTTGCAGCGAGGGGACGTACACGCGGTCGATATGGATGACGTTTTTCGGATCATTGAACGAGGCGGGCGAGACGATGCCGCCGAAATGCTCGCTGCGTCCGAAGGCCACGTGCATGCCGAGTTTTTCATCCATGAGCAAACTGCCCACGGCCGTGCAGCCGAATTCACCAAGTACGCCATGGCCGAGTTCGGCGATGTTGCCGTAGGCGGGTTCGGCCACGAGTTTCGCGCGTTCGCTCGCGCTGGCTTCACCATCGGTGAGCACTTCGATCGCGCGATTGCCTTCCACGCGGTACACGACGATTTCCTCGCCGAATTGCACTGGCAGCTCGCCGCGCGTGCGGCTGGGATCGCCGTCGATTTCGCCTTCGTAGGGCACGATGTAGGTTTCGCCGGACGGTAGATTTCCGACAATCTTATCCTCATGAAACATGCCACTGCTCGGGGTGGCGGTGCGATGGCGCAGGTCGCAGTCCAGCACGTATTCCGTGCCGCGTGCGTGAAATACCAGACGTTCGGCCACGGCCTGGTCGAGGCGCACTTTCAGGTTCATGATGCGCTCGTGCACCCTGCCGTAATCCAGACTGAGCGAGGGCAGCATGTCGAGTTGAAATCCCGGCATGGTGGTGCCGCGGAAGTTGTACTGCTTCGCCAGCATTTTGCAGGGCGCCGTGGCCGAGAACTCCGTGGGTGCGATAATCAGATCGGT